>NZ_JACHFK010000001.1:0-352818 GCF_014201805.1 Deinococcus metalli
CGCGGCAGGCGTCTAGGCTGTGGCGCATGACTGGGGTGAAGTCGTAACAAGGTAACTGTACCGGAAGGTGCGGTTGGATCACCTCCTTTCTACAGCGCTCCGCACCCCGCTTCACCACCACTGCCATCATCCATTGACGCGCCCGGATCCTGTGAAGGATCCGGGCGCTCTTCTTGTGCTTGCCAAAGAGAGAGCGGCCAGGAGTTTGCCTCCTGGCCGCTCTCTGAATATGCCTATTCCTGCGGCGATTCGTTCCAGGCCGTGACCAGAAGCTGCTGCACGCGCTCGGCCTCGCCGTCCAGCAAGCCGCTGACTTCCTGCTCCAGCAGCCGGATCGCCCGCCGCAGCGCCTGACGGTCGAGGTCCGGCAGGCCGCGCTGCACGTTCCAGCGCCGCAGTTCGCACGTCAGGATAGCCAGTTCGAAGGGGTCGCCACTCGCCAGGATCTCGGCCACGCGGCGGTGGCGGGCTGCCCACTGGCGCGGCAGGTTCAGGGTGCTGGACTTCAGGGTATCCAGCAGGGCGGGCATGTCCCGCACCGTCAGCGCGGCGCGCAGACCCGCGCCAGTGGGCGCGGCGACTGGAACGTACGCGCGGCTGCTGGTGTTGGCGAAGTCCACCTGGTAGTACGCCTGTTCCTGGCCGCCCACCGGGCGCTGGCACGTGCCCTGCACCACCCCGATGCCATAGGGGGGAAGCACGACGCGGTCTCCGGGCTGAAACGCAGGCTGGGTCATGGGGCTCCTCTGGAGCGGAGGGAGAACACTGTCGGCACGGCGATGGATGCCGCTCAAAGAACCGGCCCAGCGGGAAGCGGGGCCGGTTCAGCGGAAGGGAAGGACAGGGGCGATCACGTCGACCGGAGCCTGCCTTGATGACTGCATGACCATGATGGTAGGCGAGAATGGTGAGAGAAGTCGCAGGCGGTCTACACCATTGTTGAGTCAGACGGGGGTACCGGTGCGGGCAGGCGGCGCGATCAGGCCCAGCAGGGCGTCCAGGCTGAGGGCCAGCAACCCGGCGAGCAGCGCGCCGACCAGCACCAGCGCGGTGTTCTGCTGCGACAGACCGTCGATGATCGGCCCACCCAGGCCGCCGGCGCCGAGCGCGGCGCCCACCGTGGCCGTACCGACGTTATAGACGGTGCTGGTGCGTACGCCCGCCAGGATGACCGGCAGCGCCAGGGGAAGCTCGACGCGGGACAGGCGCTGCGCCCCGGTCATGCCCATGCCGCGCGCCGCGTCCAGCGTGCCCGGATCGACCGCCTGCAATCCGGCCACCGCATTGCTCACGACCGGTACCAGGCCGTACACGATCAGGCCGAGCAGGGTGGGCTTCCAGCCGAAGCCCAGGGCGGGCACGGCCAGCGCCAGGATCGCAAACGTCGGGACCGTCTGGCCCAGGCCCACCAGCGTCTCGGCCAGGCCGCGCAGCGCCTCGCGGTGAGGGCGGGTCACCGCCACCGCAATCGGCAGACCCAGCGCGACCACGATCACCGTGGAGAGCAGCACCAGTCCCAGGTGCGTCAGGGTGAGCTGCCACAGCGGCGGCGAGAACGCGGCGGGCACGTCGCCCAGGTGCAGGGGCCGCAGCAGCGCGCCCAGCACCCCCGGCACCAGCGCCACGACCAGCAGGGCCGGCCACACCAGCGTGCCCCAGCGGCGCCCGGTCCTCACGCGCTGCCTGGGCCAGCGGTCCGCAGCGCCGACCACGCCACCGTGCCGACCGGCTCCCCGCCCCGGGTGACGCCCAGGGTGTCGGTGCCGTCGCGCAGCATCACGCTCAGGGCGCTGCGGGCGTTCAGGGTGGCGTCGATACAGGGCATGCCGGCTGGCACCGGGCCCGGCGTCATGAAGGCCGCGACCGGCTGGCCCGCGAGCTGCCGCAGCGTGGCGTCCTCACCCAGGAACTGCCGCACGAAGGCGCTGGCCGGCCGGTGGATCAGGTCGTCCGCGGTGCCCACCTGCTCGAGCCGCCCGGCGTTCATCAGCGCGATCCGGTCACTCAGGCGCAGCGCCTCGTCAATGTCGTGTGTGACCATCACGACCGTCTTCTTCAGCCGCCGCTGGATATCCCGGAAGGCGTCCTGAAGGGCGTCGCGGGCCAGGGGATCGAGGGCGCCGAAGGGTTCGTCCATCAGCAGCACCGGGGGATCGGCCGCCAGCGCCCGCGCCACGCCCACCCGCTGCGCCTGCCCACCCGACAGCTCCGCAGGCTTCTTGTGGCGGTAGACCGCCGGGTCGAGCCCGACCAGCGCCAGCAGGTCGTCCACCCGGCGGGCCGTGTCGCGCCGGTCGCGGCCGAGCAGGTCCGGCACGGTGGCGACGTTCTGCGCGACATTCAGGTGTGGGAACAGCCCGATCTGCTGGATCACGTAGCCGATGCCGCGGCGCAGCGCCTCGGGGTTCAGGTCGCGGGTGTCCCGGCCGTCCAGCAGCACGCGGCCTGCGGTCGGCTCGATCAGGCGGTTGATCATGCGCAGCGTGGTCGTCTTGCCGCAGCCCGACGGGCCGAGCAGCGCGGTGAGTTCTCCGTCCGGGAATACCAGGTTCAGGTCGCGGACGGCGTAGGACGCCTCCCCGTAGCGTTTTTCCAGGCCCTGTACCTCGATCATGTGTCCTCCATCGGTGTCACGCGGCGCTCCCCAGGCGGCGGCCGAGCAGCCACTCGACAGCGCGCAGCAGGGAGTCCACCGCGATGGCCAGCACGGCGGCCGGCACAGCGCCCAGCAGGATCAGGTCGGCGGCGGCGCTCTGCAGCCCCTTGAAGATGTACGTGCCCAGGCCGCCCGCGCCGATCAGGGCGGCCACGGCGGCCACACCGACCAGCAGCACCGCCGCCTGCCGCACCCCGGCCAGCCACACCGGCAGCGCCAGGGGCAACTGCACCCGCCAGAAGCGCTGCGCGGCTGTCATGCCCATGCCGCGCGCCGCGTCGACCGCGCCGGGCGGCACGCCGCGCAGCGCCACCACACCGTTGCGCACCACCGGCAGCAGCGCGTACAGCGTCATGGCGGTCAGGGCGGGCGCCACGCCGATCCCGCTGACGCCCCACTGCCGCAGCACCGGGAGGGCATGCGAGAGGGCTGACAGCGGCGCGATCAGCAGGCCCAGCAGCGCCAGACTGGGAATGGTCTGTACGGCGTTCGCCGTGCCCAGCACTGCGCCCGCCACGCGCTCGCGGCCGGCGGCCCACACGGCCAGCGGCGCGCCGATCAGTACGGCCAGGCCCAGCGCGCTGCCCACCAGCCGCAGGTGCTGCGCGAGTTCCTGCACCCAGCGCGGCCCCTCGTTCCTGCCCTCGACCAGCACGGACCAGCTCGACAGGTGGCCCAGCAGCGCCAGCGCGGCGACCGGCAGCACCCACGCCCATGCCAGCCACCCGCCCAGGCGGGTGTCGGCCGCGCGGCGCGCTCCATACACCGCGATGGCCGCGCCCAGCACGTACAGCCACACGCCGCTGGCGGCGCTGGCCCGCGCGAACGGCACCTGCCCCACCAGGGCCGCGTGCGTGCGGTCACCCAGCAGCCACACGCCCAGGACCAGCGCCGCGCCGGCCGGCAGCCACACGCTGCGGCGGAACCAGCGGGCACTCAGGGCGGGCAGCACGGCCAGGAGCACGGCCACAGCCAGCCACGCGGCGGGCAGCCGCGCGTACTCGCCGGGCGCGAGGCGGTTGGGGCGCAGCAGCACCCACGGCAGCACGCTCCCGGCCAGCATGGCGGCGGCGCCCAGCCACAGCACCGCCTGCACGTCCGCGCGGGCAGCAGCGGGGGCGGAAGCCGCGACGACTCCCGCCCCCGACCCGCGGGGTGCCCTCATGTTCAGGGCTGATCCCACAGCGGGAAGGCGCTCACTTGATCAGGCCCTTGCTCTTGAGGTACTCGGTGGCGACGTCCTGGGCGGTGCGGCCCTCCAGCGCGACCTTGGCGTTGAGCCCCTGCATGACGGGCGCCGTCAGTCCCGCGAAGGTCTTGTTCAGCAGCGCCGCGACCTGTGGGTTGGCCTTCAGGGTGTCCGTGCGGATGATCGGCGCCGGCTGGTACACCGCCTGCGCGCCCTTGGGGTCCGTCAGGGCCACCAGCTTGAGCGCGCTCAGCGTGCCGTCCGTGCCGTAGGCCATCGCTGCGTTCACACCGTTCGTGCCGTTCGCCGCCGCCTGCTGTGTCTGGGGGGGCGTCGCCCCGGCCAGCACCAGTTTCTGCGCGGCCGTGAGCTTGAAGCCGTACGCCGCCTCGAAGGCGGGCATGGTGTCGGGGCGGTTGAAGAACTCGGGGCTGCCCGCGATCTTGAAGGTGCCGCCGCCCTTGAGGTAGGTGGCGAGGTCGGCGACGCTGGTGAGCTTGGCGCTGGTGGCGAGCGTCTGGGGCACGGAGATGACCCAGGTGTTGTTGATGTTGGCGGGCCGCAGCCACGTGATGCCGTTCTTGGCGTCGAGCTGGCGGGCCAGGGCGGCGATGGTGGTGGGGTTGCCGGCCTGCTTGGGGGTGATCTTGGCGTCGGGGAAGAGGTACACGGCGTTGCCGGTGTACTCGGGATAGACGTCGATCTCGCCGGCGAGGATGGCCTTGCGGTTGACCCCGGTGTCGCCGAGGTTGGTCTTGTCGGTGACCTCCAGGCCGGCGTTTTTGAGGGTGAGGAGGATCATCTGGCCGAGGAGCTGCGCTTCGGGGTCCAGTTTGCTGCCCACCACGATGGGCTTGGCGGCCGCACTGCCCACCAGGACCGCCAGGGTCACGCTCAAGAGAGTCTTCATGAAGTCAACGTAGTCGCCCCGGGGGGGGCGGCCGGGTAGGGGAGGTCACAAAACCCGGCCGTGACGCCTGAGATGAAGGTTGAGTGAACGCGGTGGACCCCCATATGGCAACGGGCCCACCGTGAAAGGCAGGCCCGTGACGTGACGCGCGCTCGGGTTACAGGGTGCCCTTGAGGGTGCTGGCGACCTTGAAGCGCACCTTTTTGCCGGCCGGAATGGTGATCTTCTGGCTGGTGCCGGGGCGCACGCCGGTGCGCGCGGCGGTCTGCGCCACGCTCAGGGTGCCCAGACCCGGCAGGCCCACGCTCTGCCCGCTCTTCAGGGCGCCCACGATGGCGTCCAGCATCGTGGCGACCGCGTCTCCGGCCTGTTTCTTGTTCAGGCTGGTCTTGTCGGCCACCGTGTCGATGATCTGGGTCTTGGCGATCTTGGTGCTGGCGCTGCTGGCGCGCTGCGGAGCGGGCTTGGCGGCGGGCTTCTTGGGGGCGGGCTTGCTGGCTTTGGCCATGCATGTACCTCCAGGCGTGGATTTGAGCCGGCGCGCGGCCCAAATGAACGGTAACATACAATTGATCGTCGTCAAGCCGTTTTGCCCGCGCCAGGCGGGCACTTTTGCAGCAATTCTGCTGTCACCGTAAGGACAAAAACGCTGTGAAATCGGCGCAGCCCGCACCACAACGGCAAAAATATATGTGCGTAAGATGTGAAATTGGTTAAACCGGCGTGCTGGTCGCGGCCCGCAGGTTCAGCGTCCGCACCCGCCCGGTCAGGGCGTCCAGCGTCCACACGCGGCCCCGCAGCGCCTCGCCCACGCCGCCCAGCACCTTCAGGGTCTCCAGCGCCATCATGCTGCCCACCACGTTCGGCAGCGGCCCCAGCACGCCCGCCTCGGCGCACGACTCCGCGTCCTCCGGCACCGGGAACACGTCCCGCAGCCCCAGGCCCGGGCCGAACACGCTGAGCATGCCGCTGGTGCCCGCCGCCGCGCCCCACACCCACTCCCGGCCCGCCCGCGTGCACGCGTCCGCGACGGCGTAGCGGGCCTCGAAGTTGTCGGTCGCGTCCACCACCAAGTCCGCCGCCCGCACCAGCGCGTCGGCATTCCCGGCGTCCAGCGGCGGCGCCACCTTCACCCGGACGTGGGAGTTGATCGCCTGGGCGCGCGCGGCGGCCACGTCCGCCTTCAGACGGCCCACGTCGGCGGCCGCGTACAGCGTCTGGCGGTGCAGGTTGCTGAGTTCCACCCGGTCGCCCTCGCTGATCACCAGCGCGCCCACGCCCGCGCCGGCGAGCTGCGCGATCACCGGCGTGCCCAGGCCGCCCGCGCCCACCACCAGCACGGTGGCAGCCCGCACGCGCTCCTGCGCGCCGGCGTCCAGCCATTCCGGGACCAGCAGCGGCCGCGAGTAGCGCCGCAGCTCGGCTCTCGACAGTTCCGGCCTCGGCAGCTCGGCTTCGTGACCGCGTCCCGACATGCGGCCCAGTGTAGAGCGCGCCCGTAGAATGCGGCGCGTATGCCCGCCCTGCTGCTCGTTGCCGCCGCGTCCTACCTGCTCGGATCGCTCGTGGCGGGCGTCCTGTACTCCCGCCTGCGCGGCGAGGACATCCGGGGCCGGGACCTGCCCGGCGGCAGCGGCACGTACCGCCAGTACGGTGTTGGCGCCGCAGTGCTGGTGACAGCCCTGGACATCCTCAAGGGTGCGGCGGCCGCCGCGCTCGCGCTGCACGTCACGCCGCAGGCCACGTGGATCGCCATGCTGGGCGTGGTGCTGGGGCACTGCTATCCCGTGTACTTCCGCTTCCAGGGGGGTGGGGGCATCGCGCCGCTGCTGGGCGCGCTGCTGGTCGTGGCGCCGCTCACGCTGGCCGGCACCGTCGCCACCGCCCTGGTGGTGATTCCGCTGTACAAGGCCACCCTGCAATCGCGCGTGACCCTGAACGCCGTGCCGGTGGCGACCGTCATCGCGGTGCCGGTCGGGCTGCTGCTCGCCACCCGCTACGGCGGCCTGGCAGACCTGCTCGCCGGCGGGGCCGCGATGGCCGTGCGCGCCGCGCACCTGCTCATCCGACCCCCCGTGCCCGCGCCGGGCGCCGGCCGGTCATGAGCGCCCGGCGGGTCCTCGGATTCGTCATCGCCGCGGTGGGGGCGCTGGTGCCGCTGGCCTCGGCCGCGCCCGTGCTGGAGGGCCGCACCCTGCGCTACGAGGACGGCCCACGCCTGGTGTGGCAGCGCACCTACCCCGCCGCCATGGGCGACCTGAGCGGCCCCGTGCAGGTCGGCACCGTCACGTACCTGGGGGCCGGGCCCAGCGTGTACGCCATGAGCGCGTCCGGGCGCGTGCTGGGCCGCGCGGACCTGCCGGGTCTGGTCACGTCCATCGACGCGTCGGGCGGCGCGGTGCTCGCCACCACCCAGGAGGGCGGTGTCAGCGAGCGCTACACCCTCGACGCCAGCGGCGGTCTGGCCGTCCGCGAGCGCGTGGTATTGCCGCCGGACCGGCGCGTGACCGGGTGGCTGGCCGCCGTGGCGGACGCGACGCCCCCCGCCCTGCTCGCGCAGGCGCTGCAGGCCGACCCCACCAATCCCTTCCTGGCGCTGCGCGAGGTCCGCGCCACCCCGGACGATCCGTACCGCGCGCTGAGCAGCGTGCGGCGCGCCCTGAGCGGCCCGCTGCCCTTCCCGGCGTGGGTGCAGCTGGCCGCCCGGCTGGACGCCGGCGGGTACCCGTCCGCTGCGGACGTCGCGCTGGGCCGCGCCCTGCGGGACGCCGCCGCGCGCGGCATCGACCCGGAACTCCCGGTCAGCCGGGCCACGCTGTCCGCGTACGGCAACCCCAGCGGCTACGTGGGCAGCCTGCTCGCGCAAAACCGCCTGGCCCGCGCGGACGTGTGGATGCGCTACCTGCGCGACCTCCACCCGCGCTTCGAGGGCGGCCCGGCGCTGTACGAGCGCTACGCCCGCATCCTGGACGCCCAGGGCCGCAGTGGCGAGGCCGAGGGCTGGCGGCAGTTCACGCGCTCCCTGAACGCCGGCACGCTGTACAACCTCGGCCCCCAGGGCCTGCGCAGCGTGCGCGACGCCGCCCGGCTGGCCACCCTGAGCCTGGTCGTGGCGCTGGCGGCTGCCCTGTGGGCGCTGCAGGCCCGCGCGTGGACCACGCAGGGCGCCGAGACCGCGCCGCTGGGCGGCCGCTGGAGGTCGTGGCTGCGCCACCCGCTGGCGCGTGCCCGGCGGGTCACGGTCGCGTACACCTCGCTGGGCGAGCGGCTGCTGCTGGCGCTGCTGGCCGCCGCGCTGCTGGTGTCGCTGGGCGGGTGGCAGTGGGCGAACCAGGCGAGCGCCGCCCTTCGCGCGCCTGCCCTGAACCTGGGCACCTTCGGCGGCGCGCAGGGAGCACAGCTCGCGGACCTGAACCTGCGGCCCGGCGCGGACACCGCCCTGCTGGGCGGACTGGCCGCGCAGCTTGACGGAGACGACGGCGCTGCCCGCGACGCGTACACCCGCGCGCTGCCCGATGCGTGCGCGCAGAACAACCTGGGCGTGATCGCGCAGACCCGCGGCGACGAGGCTCAGGCCCGCGAGAACTACCGCGCGGCGCTGTCCGCCCGGCCGGACCTGGCGGCGCCCGCCTTCAACCTCGGCCTGACTCCGGCCGTGCCCGCCGCCGCCTTCCAGCGCACATACCGGCCCGGCGAGCCGCGGCTGTGCTACCCCGACCAGCGCAGCCTGACGCGCGCCACCACCGGCGACCTGAGCACGACGCTGCGCACCCTGCTGCGCTCCCCGCAGGACGTGGTCACGGCCGCACCGGGCCGCAGTCCGCGCCTGGGCGCGCTGCTGGCGGCCGTGGCGCTGCTGGTCGCGCTGCTGGTCCTGTCGCTGCTGCTGCCCCGCGCGGCCCTGGCGCTGCGCCGTGCCCGCCCGCTCGGGTACCGCGCGCTGGGCCTGCTGCTGCCCGGCACGACCCTGCTGGACAGCGCGTGGGGCGGCGTGCTGCTGCTCGCGTGGAGCGCGGCTGTGGCGGCCCTGGCGCCCCGCGCGGGCGTGATCGCCTTCCCGGACCTGCCGACCGTGGCGAGTCCCGCCGGGCAGGGCGCGGTGCTGGCGCTGCTGATCGCCACCTACGCCCTGAACACCGTGGTCTTCGTGGCGGCCGAGGTCCGGCACGCGCAGCGCGTCCGGCGGGACGCCGCGGCGTGAGCGCCTGCTAGCCTGCGGTCATGGAGCATGCACGATGAAGCTGGTGGTCGGCGTGACTGGCGGCAGCGGCATTCCCTACGCGCTGGACGTCCTGCGCGCCCTGAACGCGGCCGACGTGGAGACGCATCTGGTCGTGTCCAGCGGTGCCAAGCGGGTGATGAGTGCCGAGGGCGGCCCCGGCCTGGCCGACCTGACGGCGCTGGCGACCCACACGCACGACGACCGTGACCTGGCGGCCGGCATCGCCAGCGGGTCGTTCCGGACGCAGGGCATGCTGATCGTGCCGTGCTCGGCCGGCACCCTGGCGAAGGTCGCGCACGGCTTCGCGGACACGCTGCTGACCCGCGCGGCGCACGTGACCCTCAAGGAACGCCGACGGCTGGTGCTGGTCGTGCGCGAGGACCCGCTGCCGCGCCCGGCGCTGCTGAACCTGCTCGCCGCGCACGACGCGGGCGCCACCATCATGACCGCCAGCCCCGGCTTCTACCACGCGCCGCGCGACGTGGCGGCGCTGCTGAACTTCGTGACGGCGCGCGTGCTCGACCAGTTCGGGCTGGACACGCCCGGCTTCCGCCGCTGGCGCGACACGCCCGAGGACACGTGAGCGCCGCGTGTTTCCTGGCCGGCACGGTCGCCGCGCTGATTCCCGCCGCCGGGGCCGGCACGCGCCTGGGGCAGGGGCCCAAGGCCTACGTGGAGGTGGGCGGACAGAGCCTGCTGGCCCGCAGCGTCGCGGCGCTGCGCCCGCATGTGGACGAGGTGGTGGTGGCCCTGCCGGAGGGCGGCGCGCCGGACCTGCCGCCGGACGTGCGCGTGATCGCGGGCGGCGCGACCCGCCAGGACACCGTGCACGCCCTGCTGTGCGCCACGGCGGCCGACTACGTCCTGATCCACGACGCCGCGCGGCCCTTCCTGGGCGAGGCGACCATCCTGGCGCTGCTGGAGGGCATGGTGGAGACGGGCGCGGCGACCGCCGCCCTGCCAGTGGCCGACACCCTGGTGCGCGCCGCGCCGGGCGGCGAGTGGGGCGAGTTGACGTCCCGCGAGGGCCTGTGGGCGGTGCAGACGCCGCAGGCCTTCCGGCGGGCGCTGCTGCTGGACGCGCACCGGCGGGCCCGCGCGGACGGCCATGCCGCCACCGACGACGCCGGACTGGTCGCGCGGCAGGGCGGGCGGGTGCGGCTGGTGCCGGGTGACGCCCGCCTGTTCAAGGTCACCACACCCGCGGACCTGCCGCTGGCCCAGGCCGTGGCCCGCGTGTGGGATGCTGGAGATCATGCCTGACGCGCCGATGAGCGGCACCACCTACTTCGCGCCGGCCAAGGTCAACCTGGGCCTGAGCGTCCGCGCCGTGCGCGCCGACGGCTACCACGACCTCCATACCCTGATGGTGCCGCTGCAGGTGGGCGACGACCTGACCGTCGCGCCCGCCCCGGCCCTGACGCTGGAGGTGTACGGTGCGGACCTCCCGACCGGCGACGGCAACCTGGTGTACCGCGCCGCCCGCGCGTACCTGGACGCGGCCGGTACGGACCGCGGCGCGCACCTGGTCCTGCACAAGCGCCTGCCGCTCGCGTCGGGCCTGGGCGGCGGCAGCAGCGACGCGGCCACCACCCTGATGGCCCTGGCCCGCGTGTACCCCGCCGGCGTGGACCTGCACGCCATTGCCCGGACGCTGGGCGCGGACGTGCCGTTCTTCCTGCTGGGCCGCGCGGCCGTGGCCGAGGGCACCGGCGACCTGCTCACGCCGCTGCCGGTGCCGCGCACGCCACTGGTGCTGGTCAATCCCGGCGTCGAGGTCAGTGCGCGCGACGCCTACCGCTGGCTGGACGCCGAGGAGACCACCACTCCGCCCCTGGACATTGACGAGGTGCTCGCCACCCTCGCCGACGGCCGGCCGGTGCCGTACACGAACGCCCTGCAGGGCCCGGTGGCCGCCCGCCACGCCCCCGTGCGCGACGCGCTGGCCGCCCTGGGCAGCGCCGGCCTGCGCTCGCCGCTGATGAGCGGCTCGGGCAGCACGTGCTTCGCGCTGGCCGCCAGCGAGGACGCCGCGCACGCCGCCGCGCAGGCCATCGCCGTGCAGCACCCGGCGTGGTGGGTGCACGCCACCTGTACCCTCTGAGCCGCACCCGGTTCGGTGACCGGCGCGGCTCATGAGTGCTCCTGTCGCCTTCATGGGAGGGGTGGTCAGAGGCGGGTAAGGGTGCCGCGCTTACGGTGGGTCCACAGCCAGCACCGTGCTGGCGGGTGCCCGGAACGCGCTTCAGGTCCTGTTCCGTCCGGGTGGCCGGGAGTGCACCGCTGATGACGCTGACCGATCCGCCGCAATTCAACCCCACGCCGTACGCGTTCGCGCAGGCGGTGTCGTTTCCGCAGGTGCTGGCCCTGCCGCACCGGGACGCGTTGCCCGACGGGGACGTGCTGACCTTCCGCTTTCCGAACGGGTACGGGGCGGTGATCACGCGGGCGGCGGGCGTGCCGCCGGAAGCGGCGTTCGAGTTCGGGGTGCTGGACTGCACCTTCGACCAGCCGCGCCTGACGGTGCAGCCGTCGGTGTGCGGGGCGGTGGTGCAGGGCGCCGCGTACGACGTGGTGGCGCAGCTGCTGCAGGCGGCAGAGCGGCTGCCGTGCCACCCCGCGTGGGAGCGGGCGCTGGTGGCGCTGGAGGACGAGGAGTTCTAGCCGCGCGCGGCGGGATCGCTATATTGAACCCAGTCCAACGGAGTGGAGGTTCATATGGCGACAGGCAGGGTGACGCGGTCGGGCGCGCGGCGCGGCGTGTGGGCGCGGCGGCTCGGGTGGGGCGTGGCGTGGGCGGTGCTGGTCCTGCTGGCGCTGCTGCTCGCGGCGGTGCTGTGGCTGCGCGCGACCTCGGTGCCGCGCGTGAGCGGGACGCTGCGCGTGCCGGGCGTGCAGGGGCCGGTGACGGTCACGCGCGACACCTGGGGCGTGCCGCACATCCGCGCGGCGTCGGACGAGGACGCTATGTACGCGCTGGGCTTCGTGCACTGGCAGGACCGGGCGTGGCAGATGGAATTCCAGCGCCGCGTGGCGCAGGGCCGCCTCTCGGAGGTGCTGGGCGCGGCCGCGCTGCCGCAGGACAGGTTTCTGCGGACGTGGGGCTTCCAGCGGGCCGCAGTGTCGGCCCTGCCAGCTCTGGAGCCGCGCACCCGGCGGCTGGTGAGCGCGTACACGGCCGGCGTGAACGCAGCCATGCGCCAGGGCAAGGTGGCCGTGGAATTCCGCGTGCTGGGCTTCACGCCGGGGGCGTGGACCGACGTGGACAGCCTGTCGTGGAGCAAGCTGATGGCCTACGACCTGGGCGGCAACATGGACGACGAGGTGCTGGGCAGCCGGGTCGTCAAGCGTCTGGGCACCTCGGGGCTGGCGCAGGTGACCGCGCCGTATCCGGCGGGTGCGCCGACCATCCTGAGCGCGGACGAGGTGGGGCAGGAACGGCCCACGCCCGCCGGCCCCTCGGGCAGCGTCCTGCTGCCGGACGCCGCGCTGACCGCGCTGCGGACACACCTCGCGGCCGCGGCCGCGCTGGGAATGCAGCCGGTGCCGGGCAAGGGCAGCAACGACTGGGTGGTCGCGGGCCGCCGCACGGCGAGCGGCAAACCCATCCTGGCGGACGACCCGCACCTGGCCCTGACCAGCCCCATGCTGTGGTATCTGGCCGATGTGCAGGGGAGCACCCTGCACGCGATTGGGGCCAGCATCCCGGGCCTGCCGGGCATCGTGATCGGGCGCAACGACCGCGTGGCGTGGGGCGTGACGAACGTGAACCCGGACGTGCAGGACCTGTACGTGGAGCCGGCCAGCGTGACGCTCACGTCCCGCACCGAGGTGATCAAGGTGAAGGGTGCGCCGGACGTGTCGCTGGTGGTGCAGGAAAGCGCGCACGGCCCCATCGTGAGCGGTGCGGGCGCGGCCGGCGTGGGCGAGCGCGTGGCGCTGAAGTGGACCGCGCTGCAACCCGGCGACACGACCATGGACGCCTTCTTGAACCTTAACTACGCCCGGAACTGGACGGACTTCACGGCGGCCCTGTCGCGTTACGTGGCGCCCAGCCAGAACTTCGTGTACGCCGACGTGGACGGCAACACCGGCTACTACGCGCCGGGCCGCGTGCCGATCCGGCGCGGCTGGGACGGCTCGCTCCCGGTGGCCGGCGACGGCGCGCACGAGTGGGCGGGCTACGTGCCCTTTGCGCAGCTGCCACACACCCTGAACCCGGCCGACGGCCTGGTCGTCACGGCGAACAACAAGGTCATGCCCGACTCGGCCATGCTGGGCACCGCGCGCAACTGGGCCGAGCCGTACCGCGCCGAGCGCATCACGCAGCTCCTGCAGGCCAAGCCCACCGGTCTGAGTGTGGCGGACGTGCAGCGCGTGCAGCTCGACACGACCAGCTCGGTGTGGCGCGACTTCCGGGCGGCGCTGCTGAAGACCGTGCCGGACGGTGAGGCCTCCGCCCGCGCGCTGGACCTGCTGCGGACCTGGGACGGCGCGGAGACGGTGGACAGCGTGCCCGCCACCATCTTCGAGGCGTGGATGATGCAGCTCCAGACGATGGCGCAGGACGAACTGGCCGACTCGACCGTCATGAACAGCCTGAGCGTCCTGAACCAGCTGCGCAGCGACGGCGAACTGTGCCGCGACGAGGCGGCGGGCGTGGCCGACTGCGCCGGGGAACTGCGCGTGACCCTGAAGGCTGCCGTGGCCGACATAACGGCCCGGCTGGGCAGCGATCCCGCAAAGTGGACGTATGGGCGGCTGCACGCCGTCGCCAGCACCCACCGCGCGTTCGGCGGCGTGCCCGCGCTGGCGTGGCTGTTCAACCACTCGGCGCCCACGCCCGGCGGCACGAACACTGTGAACGTGGCCCGGCCCGAAGCCGGCACCTTCCGCCAGACGCACGGCCCCAGCTACCGCCAGATCATCGACCTCGCCAACCCGGACGCCAGCGTGTACACCGGCAGCCTGGGCCAGAGCGGCAACCCGCTGGGGAACCACGTGAGTGACCAGCAGCCGCGCTGGATCGCCGGGCAGTACCTGCCCATGAGCACCCGCCCCGCCGACTGGGGCCGCACGGCGACCCTCACGTTGCAGCCCGCCCCCTAAGGGCTAGACTGCCGGCATGGCCGAACTTGACCGTGTGCGCGAGGCCCTGCGCGCCAGCATGACCGCCTGGGCCACCCTGGAAGTCCGGGGAGACCAGGCCCGCGTGATTCCCGCCCCGGACCCGGACGCCCTGGCCGCCCACCTGGAACGCGTCGATCCGCAGTGGGGCCTCGCGTGGGCCTGCGACAGCGTGCAGCCGCCGGTGGTGCGCGCCCGCCTGACCCTGCACGGCACGGCCCGCGAGGGTCTCGCCACGGCGCACACGCTGAACGACGCGAAACTCGCCGCGCTGGCCGACGCGGCGCGCACGTGGGGCGTGGCCCCCGCCGGCGACAGCGCGTGGGTCGAGTACGACCAGGAGGACGGCGCCAACACCACCGACCTCGATGCCGACGCGCCCATCGCCGCGGCGGCCGCGCCCCGGCCCGCGCCGCCCGAACCGCCCCGTGATCCGCAGATGGAAAAGGCCCGGCGGCACATCGAGGACCTGCTCGAACAGCTGAAGGTGGCGGGGCGCGGCGGGGACGCTGCCCGCATCCTGATGCGCGGCTACGGCGAGACGCTCGACGAGAGCCGCGCCATCTACAAGGAGTTGCAGGCGCTGCTCAAGGGCTGAACTTGACCAGAGCGCAGGCGAGCCCGAAGACTTGGGCTCGCCTGCTCGCCTTTCAGCGAGGTCGGGGGCGGGCCCGCGCCGTCCGCCGGACGTCCAGCAGGCGCAGGCCGAAGCCGTACGCCACCAGCGCGACCGACACGCCGTACAGCACGCCCAGGTGGTCGCTGCCCGACGTGATGCCGTGGGCGGTCAGCAGCACGAAGGCGGGGTACGCGGTGAGGTGCAGGGCCTTCCACACCCGCGTGGACACGTGCCGGCGAAGGTGGGTGCTGACCACGACCAGTGCCAGCACGTACAGGCCCAGCGTGCCCAGCGCGACCGGGAGGGGCAGCACGGTGCTGCGGCCGGGAATCAGGATCGCCGCGAAGGTCTGTGGCGACTGCCGGTCCACCGTGAGCAGCACGCCGTGCAGCGCGCCCAGCGCCAGCGCGAAACCCGACGCGACGCCGTGCCACCCGGCCTGATACGCGCGGTTCAGCCACGTGGGCGCGGAGCGGCTGCCCAGCAGCGCGCCGGTCGCGGTGGTCACCGCCAGCAGCATGTACGCGACCGTGCCCGTCGCGCGGTTCAGCGTCCATGCCAGCGTCTGTGGGCCCAGGTGCAGCCAGCACGCGGCGTACGCCAGCCCGAACACGACCAGCAGCGACGCCGTCAGCAGGGTGTTGCGCTCGTCGTCCAGCACGCCGTTCACGCGCGTGGGCCGGGGAGGCGTGCCGGAGGTCATGCCGCCCACCGGCCCCAGCGGCCGTCCTGCCACGTGTGGACATGACCTGCCCGGTCAAAAGCCAGCAGGCGGGTGCCGGGGGGCGCCACGTCGCGCAGCACGTCGTCTGCGCCCAGCAGCGCCACTTTCGCCAGGGTCTCGGCCACAGTCACGCGCCCGGCCAGCGCCGTCACCTGCACGAACGCCGTGTCGGCACTGCGCCCGGTGCGCGGGTCGATCACGTGGTGCCCGCCGGCCCACGCGCGCTTCAGGACGCTGCTGGTCGCCACGCCCGCCACCCCCGCGCCCACGTTCACGTACAGAGGCGACCCGTCCGGCGTCTCGATACCCACCGTGCCCCCCTGCGGGAACTGCACGTGCAGGTCGCCGCCCGCGTCCAGCACCGCGTCCCCGCCCAGGAAGCGCGCGGCCTGCTCCGCGATCCAGCTCTTCGCGGTGCCGCCCAGGTCGAGCCGCACCCCGGCCGGAATGCGGATCACCTCATACGTGGCCACCACGCCGTCCAACGCGGGCACCGGCACCGCGTCCCGCACGGGCGAGTCGCCGGGCGCGGCCTCGTATCCGGCCGCCTCCAGCGCGCCCAGCACCGTCGGGGTGATCAGACCGCGGGTGCGCCGCGCCACGTCCAGCGCGTGCCGCACGGCCAGCACCACGTCAGCGGGCGGGTCCAGCAGCTCGCCGTGCGCGTTCAGCCGCGTCAGGGGCGAGGGCCGGAAGCGGGTCAGGAGGCCCTCCAGGCGGCGCACCTCGTTCAGCGCCGCGAAGGCCCCCTGCCCGCTGGCGCGCACGTGTGTGCCCAGCGCCTCCAGCGTCAGCTCCGGCACTGGGAGCAGCGCGGGCGTCACGCTCCGCTCCATCACGATCCCCTCGTGGTGCCGCGCGACCAGCCCTGCGGCTGCGCCGAGTACGTGGCGTCGGGCGCCGCCTGAGTCCAGCCGCCCTGCGTGGTGGCTGCCCAGCCGGCATCGTCGGTGTCTTCAGGGAGCACAGCAGAGGTCTGCGCGTTCGCCCCCACGCCGCTGCCCAGCCACGACACGGTCAGGCCCAGCGCCAGGCTGCCGCTCAGGAGCAGCAGGGACCCCGTTGCCCGCCGCGGGTCGAAGGAAGGTCGGGTCGTCCGGGCGGGGGGCGTGGTCGTCATGGCGCAGTGTGTGCCGGCGCGGTTAGAGGGCGGGGAACGCTACCCTACCCGCATGTGGGCCCAGCGCGACCTGACCCTGCCGCCCGCGCGGCGCGGCTTTCACCTCATCACCCGCGAGGTCGTGGCGGCCATGCCGGAACTCGCCGGCGTGCGCGTGGGCCTGCTGCACGTGTTCATCCAGCACACCTCCGCCAGCGTGACCGTCAGCGAGAACGCCAGCCCGGACGTACGCCGCGACTTCGAGACGTACTTCAACCACGCCGTTCCCGACGGCTGGGCAGCGTTCGAGCACACCCTGGAAGGCCCGGACGACATGGCGGCCCACATCAAGGCCAGTGTGCTCGGCTCCAGTGTCACGCTGCCCGTGCGGCGCGGCCGGCTCGCCCTGGGCACGTGGCAGGGCGTGTACCTGTGCGAACACCGCGACCACGGCGGCCCGCGAACGCTGGTGCTCACGCTGACGGGGGAGGGGGAATGATGATCGAGGTCTGGGTCTTTCATGGCAACAGCGGACGGCACACGTCTGGCGTGTTCTCAACCCGGACACTCGCAGAGGACTGGATCCTTCACCATCGCCTCAGCGGCGTGCTCACGGCCTATCCGCCCGACCGGGGGGTGTACGACTGGGCGGTGAGACGTGGAACCTTCAGAGCAAGGCGAGACGGGCACCACAGTCCAGCGTTCATCGGCCCGTTCAGCAGCGCCGTTCAGGATCACGCGCACCACGAAGATGGTGTGCGCGTTGCGGGATGCGAGTAAACAACCCTCACCTCACGCCGATCCATTCGGGTACAGTGAGGCACGGTGCTGCGCGCCGTGTTTTTTTTTGCTCCGGCAGGGAAAAGCAAGTCTGCGCGCGCGGCCGGAGGGCTGAAATGCCTGGAATTGCAATCGTTGGGGCCCAGTGGGGCGACGAGGGGAAAGGGAAGATCACGGACTTCCTGGCCCCGGAAGCCGAGTTCGTGGTGCGCTATCAGGGCGGCGCGAACGCCGGGCACACCGTCACCGCCCGGGGGCAGACCTTCAAGCTGAACCTGCTGCCCAGCGGCGTGCTGCACGACGGCACCGTGTCGATCCTCGGCGACGGCATGGTGATCGACCCGGCGAAGTTCCTGGAGGAACGGCAGAACCTGCTGGATGCCGGCCTGAGCCCCGAGCTGCGGATCAGCGACCGCGCGCACCTGGTGCTGCCGCACCACAAGTACGTGGACGGCCGCAAGGACTTCGTGGGCACCACCGGGCGCGGCATCGGCCCGGCGTACGCGGACCGCGCGCGGCGGGTGGGCATCCGCTTCGGAGACCTGGCGGACGACGCGGTGCTCGCCGAGCGCCTGGAACGGTTGCTGGAGGCCAAGCCGAACTCGACGCGCGAGGCCGGCTGGCACAGCGTGCAGGACGGTCTGGACGGCCTGGCGCCGGTGCGGGAGCAGCTGCTGCCCTTCGTGCAGGACACCGGCGAGCAGCTGCGCGCCGCGATCCGGGACGGCCGCAACGTGCTGTTCGAGGGCGCGCAGGCGACCCTGCTCGACCTGAACTACGGCACGTACCCCTTCGTGACCAGCTCCCACCCCACGGTGGGCGGCATTCTGGTCGGGGCGGGCGTGAACCACAAGGCGATCCACAAGGTCTACGGCGTGGCAAAGGCCTTCAACACGCGCGTCGGCCACGGTCCCTTCGTCACGGAGGTGCTCGACGACGCCGGGGTGCTGAGATTGCGCGGCGACGGCAGCAAGCCCTGGGACGAGTACGGCACCACCACGGGCCGCGCCCGCCGGGTGGGCTGGTTGGACCTCGCGCTGCTGAAGTACGCGGTGGACGTGAACGGCCTGGACGGGCTGGTCATCAACAAGATGGACGTCCTGGCGGGCCTGGACACGGTGCCGGTGTGTGTCGGCTACGACGCGGACGGGCAGCCCGTGATGCGCGACATGAAGGGCTGGGCGACCACCGAGGGCGCCACCAGCCGCGCGACCCTGGCGCCCGAGGCCCAGGCGTACCTCGACCTCATCGAGGAGGCGGTGAACTGCCCCGTGGTGATCTTCTCGGCGGGGCCGGCGCGGGAACAGACCTACGGCGAGGTCAGCTGGCGCTGACAGGAGGAAGGCCGGATGGTCCGTGTCCTGACCGTTCCTTGAACCGCGGTAGGCCGGAACCGGCGCCGCAGCGGACCGCCGGCGGAGTGGGGAAGCGCCCGACCCGGCCCGGAGCGCCGGAACGCTCATGAAGCAAATTTGACAATTGCCGCGGGTGGGGGTGACCTACACTCGCGGCATTCATGTTCGTGCCGGCCACCGTGGTCGGCGCGGTAAGGAGTTGCACCGTGACCATTGAACCCATGATCAGCGCCGCCGACGAGAAACAGGAAGTGCCGGGCCTGCGCCACCTGACCGAGCGCTGGCTGTCGGCCATCGGCGAGGAGCCCGACCGCGAGGGCCTGCTGAAGACCCCGCACCGCGTGGCCAAGGCCTGGGGCTTCCTGACCGCCGGCTACCACAAGACCCTGCACGACGCCGTGGGCGACGCCGTGTTCGCCGCGGACGGCAGCGAGATGGTGATCGTCAAGGACATCGAGTTCTACTCCATGTGCGAGCACCACATGCTGCCCTTCTACGGCCGGGCGCATATCGCGTATATCCCGGACGGACAGATCCTGGGCCTGAGCAAGTTCGCACGCATCGTGGACCTGTACTCACGCCGGCTGCAGGTGCAGGAGCGCATCACCACCCAGATCGCGGACGCGGTGCAGGAACTCCTCGCGCCCAAGGGCGTGGCCGTGCAGATGGAGGGCGTGCACCTGTGCATGGCGATGCGCGGCGTACAGAAGCAGAATTCCAGCACGACCACCTCGGCCATGCGGGGGATGTTCAAGGACGATCCCCGGACCCGCGCCGAGTTCATGAGCGCCGTGCAGGTGACGCTCCGCAGCCGCTAGCAGGGCAGCCCCGCCGGCAGCATATGAACCCGGGCCTCCGCACACGCTGGAGGCCCGGGTTCATCATGTGGACAGATCAGCTGTCCCGACGCTCCAGCCACCCGGCCAGCCACGGCAGCTTGCGGCCCACCTGCTCGCGCATGCCGCCCCAGTAGCGGCGCGACCACCCCTCGATGGTGCGCTGCTTGCCGCGCGCGACCGCCATGGCGCCCTCGGGCACGTCGTCGTGGACGGCGCTGCCGGCGGCGATGAAGGCGGCATTCCCCACGGTGCGCGGCGCGATCAGGGTGGAATTGCTGCCGATGAACACGCCCGCGCCCACGGTGGTGCGGTGCTTGTTCACGCCGTCGTAGTTGGCGACGATGGTGCCGGCCCCGACGTTCGTCTCCTCGCCGACCGTCACGTCGCCCAGGTACGCGAGGTGCCCGGCCTTGACGCCCGGCGCGAGCTGCGCGTTCTTCGTCTCCACGAAGTTCCCGATGTGCACGCCCTGACCCAGGACCGTGCCCGGCCGCAGCCGCGCGAACGGTCCCACGTCGCTGCCCGCGCCCACGCGCGCGCCCTCCAGCACGCTGTGCGGCTTTACCACCGCGCCCGCTTCCAGCGTGCTGTCGGTGACCACCGCGTACGCGCCGACCGTCACGCCGTCCTCGACGCGCGTGTCGCCGCGCAGGATCACGCCGGGCTCCAGCGTCACGTCGCGGCCCAGGACCACGGTGTCCTCGATGTACACGGTGGCCGGCATGTGGATGGTCACGCCGGCGCGCATGTGCCCCTGCGTGATGCGCTGGCGGATGATGTCCTCGGCCTCGGCCAGCCCGGTGCGGTCGTTCGCGCCGATCACCTCGCCGGGATCGTCGATGCGGAAGGCGTGGGCCTCGGCGCCCTCGGCACGGTACAGACCCAGCAGGTCCGTCAGGTAGTACTCGCCGCTCGCGTTGGTGTTGGTGATGCGGTGGGTCAGGTCCGTGGCGCGCGAGTCCATCAGGTAGACGCCGCTGTTGAATTCCCGCACGGTGCGTTCCAGCGGCGAGGCGTCCTTCTGCTCCACGATCCGTGTCACGTTGCCGGCCTCGTCCCGGATGATCCGGCCGTACCCGGTCGCGTCCGGCAATTCCCCGGTCAGGATCGTCATGGCGCTGCCGCGCGCGCGGTGGTCGGCCAGCAGGGCGCGCAGCGTCTCCACCCGCAGCAGCGGCGTGTCGCCGTACAGCACCAGCACGTCCGCTCCCGCGTGGTCTGTCAGGGCGTCCAGGCCGCACGCGAAGGCGTGACCGGTGCCGAGCTGCCGGTCCTGCCGGGCGAACACCACGCCCTGGCCCACCAGCGCCGCCTCGACCTGCTCCGCGCCGTGTCCGGTCACCACCACCACCTGCCGGGCGCCCACCTCCTGCGCGGCCTTCACGGCCCACGCGACCATCGGCCGCCCCGCGACCGGGTGCAGCACCTTCGGCAGCGCGGATTTCATGCGGGTGCCCTGGCCGGCCGCCAGGATCACCACGTCCAGCGGACGTTCGTTTGCGTTCATGCGGTCACCTGTGGGTGCAGTCTATGCGGGAGCGTCCTCACGCGCCGGCCGGCACCTTCGCGCTCGCGCCGTCGGGCGTCAGGAACTCCCCGGTGGCGGCCGAGCGGTCGTCGGGCCGGGTCCGCAGGCGCCACAGCATGTAGATGCTCACGATAATCAGCGGAATGGAGATCAGGTGCGTTTCCGTGAACAGCCCGATGCCCGGCGCGTTCAGGCCCTGGTTCAGGTAGGCCTTGGGAAACAGCGGGTTGAGGCGGAAGGTCTCCTCCCAGCCGGCACGCAGGACCGAGTACCACAGCCAGAACTGCCAGAACGCCCACCCGGACTTGCGCGACCGCAGCCAGTAGAACGCCGCGACCGACAGGATGATCCCGATGATCACGCCGTACATCTGCGTGAAGTGCACCGGCGCGGTCATCACGACCTGCCCGCCGATGGTCTGGCAGTACTGCGACAGGTCCAGGTCCGGGTTGGGGTTCGGCACGCACATGCCCTCGTGGAACGCCCGGGCCGACGCCGGCCAGTGGAACCCGATGGGCCACCCGGTCACGCGGCCCACGGTATCGGTGCCGTTCATGATGTTTCCGATCCGCCCGCCGATCACGCCGAAGGCCACGCCCGGCACCGCGAGGTCCGCGTAGCGGAAGAAGTCGAAGCGGTACCGGCGCGCAAAGTAGATGATCGTCAGGATCCCGCCGATCAGACCGCCGTGGATGCTGATGCCCCCAGCGCGCAGGTTCACGATGTCCAGCAGCACGCGAGGAAAAGGCGTGCCGGCGAACTGGTGCCACGACGTCGCCACGAACACCAGCCGCGCGCCCACCAGACCCCACACGATCATCCACAGGATCATGTCGTTGAAGAGGTCCACGTTCAGGCCGCGTGCCCGCGCCATGCGGGTGCCGACCCACACGCCGGCCACGATGCCCAGCGTGATCAGCACCCCGTACCAGGCGATGGTGAACCCACCGATATTCAGAAAGACAGGATTCATAAGTCGCCGCCCAGTGTACGGCAGGCGGCGGAAGGCGGATGGCTGAACGCTCGGGGCACGCGGCCGGGGGCCAATGGCGAAGGCAGAGGGCCCTGTTCTCGAGCCTTCTGCCTTCGTTCTTGAACCGTCTGCGCTGTTGAGGTGCTCAGGTCAGGTGCCCAGGATGCTCTGCTCGATCTCCTCGGCGGGCGGCGGCACGCGGAACACCCGCGAGAGCAGCACGCCCAGCTCGTACAGCGCGTACAGCGGCACGGCGACCAGCATCATGTTGCCGGGGTCCGGGGTGGGCGTGATCACGGCGGCAGCCACCATCACGGCGACCAGCGCAAAGCGCCAGCCCTTGCGGAGCATCACGTGGTTCACGATGCCGATCTTGGTGAGGATCACGGCCAGGATCGGCAGTTCGAAGGCCAGTCCGAACGCCACCAGGAAGGTCGTGACCTGCCCGATGTAGTTGCCCAGACCGAGAATGGGCGTCACGGCGCCGCCCAGGAAGTCCAGCAGGAACTTCACCATGGCGGGCAGCACGAGTTCGTACCCGAAGAGCGCCCCGGTCAGGAACGCCACACCTGCTCCGATGATGAACGGCAGCGCCCAGCGCCGCTCGCCGGGGTACAGGCCGGGGGCCACGAACGCCCACACCTGCCACAGGATCAGCGGCAGCGCAATGGCCAGGCCAGCCCAGAAGGACAGGGTGAGGCTGATCATGAACTGGTCCGTGAGGTTCAGGGTCACGACCTGCACCTTGCCCTCCTGGAACATCACGGAGTTGTGCAGGGGCATCTTGATCAGCTCGATCAGCTGCACGCGGTACTGGAACGTGATTGCCATGGCGATCGCCAGAAACACCACGGAGATGATCAGACGCTTGCGCAGCTCGTCCAGGTGGTCGAAGAGCGGCGCGCTCTTGAGTTCGGCGCCTTTCGTCATGCCACGCTCCTCAGCTGCGGTGTTCGCTGACCGGGGTGTTCACGTCCGTGATGGGCGCGCCCGTGACGGGGTCGAGCTGCCGGCTGGGCACGTCGGTCGCGGCCTTGGCGTCGGTGGTTTCGCGCTTGAACTCGCGGATGCCCTGCCCCAGGCCCTTGCCCAGTTCGGGCAGCTTGCGGGCTCCGAAGATCAGGGCGATGACGACGAGCAGCAGGATGATTTCCAGGGGACCTAAGGACATGGGATGCCTCCAGTGCCGGGCCGGAGCCGGGCGGAACGAGCGGGGAGCGTGAGGGGCGGCCGGGCAGTGTGCTTATGATCGGCCCGTTCATCCAGCCATATGCCCGCCACCGGCGAGCGGATCATTAGCCAACCTTAAGCTAGCCCGGGCGTATTGAGCCGGAGTTAACGCACGTTCCGCCGCGCTTCGGCCCGCAGCCGCGGCAGAAGCCGCTGGGCACGCGCTGCGGCGCACAGTGGCGTGTGCCGGCGCACGCGGTCGCCAGCAGGTCACCCGGCGGGGGCATGATCCAACTCCGGGGAGGGCGCATATCCCTGGTCGAGTGGAGGGACCGCCGGACGGCCGGCGCACACCCACAGCCACTTTCGCCCCGTGCCGCCCCGCGGCGCACAAGGAGTCCAGCATGCCCAACATCGGCGCTCCAGAACTGATCCTGATCGTCCTCGTGGCCCTGGTTGTTTTCGGGCCGCGCAAACTCCCGGAACTCGGCAAGTCGCTGGGCGCTGGCCTGCGGGAATTCCGCAAGGTCACCAGCGGCGTCACCGATGAGTTCAAGGCGGGCATCGAAGCTCCGAACCCGCAGCCGGTCGCGGTGACGACCGTGACGCCCGCCCCGGCCCCGGAGCGCGCTCAGCACGGGTCCTGATCCTGGCCCACGGTGCCCGGCGCGCCGGTGCTGAAGGTGACGTAAGGACGCATGCCGTCTGGGGCTGACCGGGTTTGTTAACCTGGGCAGGCACCCATGACCGACCTTCGCCATTTGCAGGACACTCCGGACGAGACGCTGCTGCTCATGATGGCCGGCCGGCACGAGGAGGCCCTGCGCGAACTGCATCGCCGGTACGCCCGGCTGCTGTACGGCCTGGGCGGACGCATGCTCAGACAGGCCGATGACGTGGATTCCTGCGTGCAGGACGCATTCATGAACGCGTGGAAGCACGCCGCCCGCTTCGACCCGGCCCGCGCCAAGGCCAAGACCTGGCTGGTCAGCATCGCCCACCACCGCTTCTTGCAACAGTTGCGCGACCGGCCCGACGTGGCCCTGGAGCTGGAGGAGTGGGACGAACCCACCGCCGACCCCGACCCCACCGACGCCGTGCTGGCCCAGCGGGCCATGACCGCCCTGGACGCGTCGCAGCGGCATCTGGTGGAGCTGATGTACTACCGGGGCTACACCCACTCGGAACTCGCCACGATCACCGGTCTGCCGCTGGGCACCGTAAAATCCCGGCTGCGGATCGCGCTCGAGCACATGCGGACGTCACTCGGTATGAAGGAGGGGAAAGACAATGCATCCTGACGAACGCCTTCTGGCCAGCGCGCTGCACCAACTGTCCCCCCCCGAGGAGGAGCGCCTGCAGGCCGAACTGGACGCGGACCCCGCCCTGCGCGCCGAGTGGCAGGCCCTGCACGACTCGCTGGCCACGCTGCTCGACGACCTCGACCTGGAGGCCGTGACCGTTCCCGCCGACGCCGAGGAGCGCCTGATCGCGCGCCTCCACGCCGAGGAACCCGCCCGCAACGATGCGGGCTCCGAGGGGGTGCCGGCCTCCGGCGAGCTGCTCGCCCTACCCCAACCCATGGCCGAGAACCGCGCCGCGCCCGCCCGGCGGCCCGCGTGGTGGGTCGTGTTCCCCCTGGGTCTGGCGGCGGCGGTCGCGCTGCTGTTCGCCACACAGCCGCCGGCCGACCCGCTGGAGCAGTACGCCCGCTCGCCCGGCGCCCGCAGCGCGCCCGTCGTCGCGGGCGGCCAGACACTGGGCACCCTGGTGCGCCTGGCGGACGGCCGGGTGTACGTGCACCTGGACCGCCCGCCCGCCGAGGGCCGCACGTACCAGCTGTGGCAGATCCAGGCGAAGACCCCGGTGTCGCTCGGCGTGTTCGATGACGCCGGCCTGCTCACCGCTGCCCTGCCGCCGGGCACCACCGTCGCGGTCAGCGTGGAGCCGCCCGGCGGCAGCCCGCAGCCCACCACCACGCCGCTGTTCGCCCAGGCCATCTGAAGGCCCCGCCCGCCGCGCCCCGCACCGAGCCGTGTGGGGCGCGGTTCGTCGTGCTGGATCACCCCCGCCCCGGCCGGATCGCCGCGCGTGATCTTTAGGCCACCTTCACGTTTGCTGGTCCCGTGATCCAACCGCCGCGCCCCGGCTTACTAGCTCAGTGAAGGCGCATCCTGATCCACCCCTGACCGGTACCCCCGGGCGGGGCACTCAGGGCCTGCCCCTCGGTCCGCTCCCCCCACGCCCCATTCTTCGGAGGTTCCACCATGACGCAGACCACCTCGACCCGCCGCAAGTTCCTCGGTATGACCGGCCTCATGGGCGCAGGCGCCGTACTGTCCGGCTGCACCAACATCATGGCCGCCACGCCGAACAAGAAGAACCTCGACGCCACGATCTTCAACTTCGCGCTGAACCTTGAGTACCTGGAAGCCGCGTTCTACCTGGCCGCCACGGGCCGTCTGGGCGAACTCGATGCCGTGGGCGGCGACAGCAGCAAGGTCATCCTGCCCGACAACTTCAAGACGGCCGCGAAGGACGGCACGGGCGTTCCCGGTCTGTCGGCTGCGGTCAAGGCCTACGCCAACGAGACGGCCACCGACGAGAAGAACCACGTCGCCGTGATCCGTGCGGTCCTCAAGACGGCCGCCGTGTCGCAGCCCGTGATCGACCTCGGGCCGGCCTTCCAGGCCGCCGGCAACGCGGCTTCGGGCGGCGCCATCACGGGCTTCGACCCCTTCGCCAACGAACTGTTCTTCCTGCACGGCGCGTTCATCTTCGAAGACGTGGGCGTCTCCGCGTACAAGGGCGCGGCGCGCCTGCTGGTTGATGATTCGGCCAACGGCAACCTCGAGAACGCGGCGGGCATCCTGGCCGTCGAGGCCTACCACGCCGGCATGATCCGCACCCTCCTGTACCAGCAGAAGGACGTGGCGGTCACCTCCAGCCTGAAGGTCTCGGACGTCGTGCAGGCCATCAGCAACCTGCGTGACGCCGTCGACGGCAGCTCCGACGACGACCAGGGCATCGTGGACGGAACCAAGTCCAACATCGTCCTGGCGGACACCAACAGCATCGCCTACAGCCGCACCCCGCGCAACGTGGCGAACATCGTCTTCCTCGACACGACCGGCAAGGCTGGCAAGGGCGGCTTCTTCCCCAACGGCATCAGCGGCAACGCCGTCACGGGCGACTACAGCAGCATCCTCTCGCTGTAACCCCCGCTCCGTCCGCATAGGGCCTGGATACCGTGGTGACCGGTATCCAGGCCCTCGTTCTGTTCAGATACTCCAGCCGCCGTCCACCAGGATCTCCTGCCCGGTGATGTACGCGGCCTCGTTCGTGGCCAGGAAGCTGATGGCCGCCGCCACTTCCTCCGGGTGGCCGAAACGCCGGGCGGGAATGCGGACGCTGAGCTTCTCGGCGTCAGCGGGATCGGCATACAGGGCCTTCAGGCGGTCCGTGGAGGTGTAGCCGGGCGCGACGGTGTTGCACGTCACGCCGTCCTGCGCGACTTCCAGGGACAGGGTGCGCAGGTGGTTGGTCACGGCGGCCCGCATGGCGTTGCTGACCGGCAGGTTCAGTGAGGGGCGGCCCACCGTGAGGCTCGTGATCGCGATGATCCGGCCCCAGCGGCGTTCTCTCATGCCGGGCAGCACGCCGTCCACCAGGCGCACAGTGCTGAGGAAGGTCGTGTCGAAGCCGCGCTGCCACGCGTCGCCACTGACCCGGCTGGGCAGGCTGGGGGGTGGTCCGCCCGCGTTGCTGACCAGGATGTCCACGGTCCCGGCGGCGTCCAGCGCGGCCTGCACACCGTCCGGGGTGCTGACGTCGGCCACCGCCCACGCAGCCCCCAGGCCAGCGGCGGCGGCGCGCAGGGTCGGTTCGTCGCGCGCGGCCAGGATCACGTCGGCGCCCAGGTCGCGCAGTTGCGTGGCCGCTGCCAGGCCGATGCCGCGGCTGCCGCCGGTGACCAGGGCGCGCTTGCCGTCCAGTCGGAAGAGGGTCATGCCGCTAGCGTAGAGCATGGGGCCGGCAGCGCTGTGCGCGCTCCGTCAGTCCGGTGCGGCGCCGGCGGGTTCGTCGATCGGGCCGGGTTCGATCACGGTCAGGGAGCGCAGCGTCTCGCCCTGGTGCCAGCCGTACTCGGGGTGCTTCAGGCCCAGCGCGGCGGCAATCGCCTCGGCCGCCGAGCGTTCCGGTTCGCCGTCCAGGCAGAACAGCAGGAACTTACGCCCCCCCGGCGCGATGCGGATGAACAGGTCCGGGCCGATCTCCAGCTGCTGGGTGCGGTTCAGACGAACCGCGCGGCCCTGTGCGTAGGTGAGCGCCTCGCGGATCTTGACGGTGACGGTCGGGTGGCTCACGCGCTCACCTCCAGGCCGCGCAGCAGCATGTCCGCGAAGGTGTCCGCCACGTCGCCGGGTCCCAGCAGGCCGCCCGGCCGGTACCACGTGTACGCCCAGTTCACGGCGGACAGCACCAGGTACGCCGTCATCTTGGGGTCCAGATCCCGGCGGAACGCGCCGGCGTCGATACCCTGCGTGATCAGCTCGCGGTAGAAGGCGTCGATGGAATCGCGCCACCCGGTCACGCGGGCGTATGCGCTGGGCGACAGGTGCTTCCACTCGTGGAAGAACACCGTGGCGCTCTCCATGTTGTCCGCCACGACCTGAACGTGCCGGCGCATGGCCTCGCGCAGCTTCTCTCCGGGCGGCAGCGGCACGTCCCGCAGGGAAAACAGGGCGGTGTCGAACTGCCGCGACGCGCGGTTCACGATCTCGATCAGCAGCTCTTCCTTGCCGCTGATGTGCGCGTACAGGCTGCCGCCCTGCATGCCCAGTTCCCCCGCCAGGTCGCGCATGGACGTGGCGTGGTAGCCGCGCTCGGAGAACAGCGTGCTGGCCGTATCGAGGATCTGTTCGCGGCGGGATTTGACGGAATCGGTCATGGGGACTGGGCGCGCCGGAGCGGCGCTGGCCAGAGGGTAGCACGCGCCCAAACGCCCGTTTGGGATGGGCGGACATCCCCCCGGGAACGGGCCGGGACAGGTGGTAGAACAGACCCCATGACCACCCCGCCCTCCACCCCGGCCGGCGCTGCCCTGGGCGAACCCGCCAGCATCCGGCCGTCTGTGCGCGCGGTGCCCGCGTACCCGTTCACGCCCACCGACGCGCCCATCAAGCTCGACCAGAACGAGAATCCCTACGATTTCCCGGAGCGGCTCAAGGCCATGGCCGTGGAGCGGCTGCTGGAGCGGTCGTGGAACCGCTACCCCGACCTGCACGCCGACGAGCTGCGCCGCCGCATCGCCGCCCTGGAGGACTGGGACGAGCACGGGGTGGTCGTCACGCCCGGCAGCAACGTGCTGATCAAGCTCCTGACCGAGCTCGCCGGGATCGGGCAGACGGTGCTGACCGTGAGCCCCACCTTCAGCGTGTACACGCTCGAGGCGCAGCTGCTCGGCGCGAACCTCGTGCAGGTCAGCCTGAATGACGACTTCTCGCTGCCGGTGGAGGGCCTGCTCGCGGAACTGCGCGCGCGGCCGGCGGGCGTGCTGTACATCACGCAGCCGCACGCGCCCACCGGGCACCTCGACGAGGTCCAGGCCGTCCGGACGTTGCTGGAGGCCGCGCACGACTGGGTGGTCGTGCTCGACGAGGCGTACCACCAGTACAGCCGCAGCGACCTGCGGCCACTGGTGCAGGAGTACCCGAACGCGCTGAGCCTGCGCACCTTTTCCAAGGCATGGAGCCTGGCGGGCGCACGCGCCGGGTACGCGCTGGCCGCTCCGGCACTGGCCGCGAACATCCAGAAGCTGGTATCCGCCTTCACCATGAACGCCCTGACGCAGGCGGTGCTGGAGGTCGCGCTGGAGCACCCCGGCTATGTCCACGAGCGCGTCCAGGAGGCGGTCGCCGAGCGCGGGCGGATGCTGGACGCGCTGCGGGGCCACCCCACGGTCGCGGCCATTCCCAGCCGCGCGAACTTCTTCCTGCTGCGCACCCCGGACGCCGACGCCGCGTACCGGCACTTCCTGGAACGCGGCATCGTGGTGCGCCGGCAGGACCGCCTGCACCTGCTGTCGGGCTGCCTGCGCGTCGCGGTCGGCACGCCCGCCGAGAACGACGCCTTCCTGCGCGCCGCCGCCGAGCTGCGCTGAGTGACGGGTCCCTTCCAGCCCCCGCCGGGCATGGCGCCGCGCTCGGTGCTGGTGCGGAACTGCACGGCGTGCGGCGCGTGCTGCGCGGCGCCGGACATCGCCGCGCTGGGCAAGCCGCTGGGCGTGCCCTGCGTGCACCTGGGGGCCGGGTGCCTGTGCGTCATCTACGACGCCCGCCCGGCGGTGTGCCGGAACTACGCGCCGGACTGGGTGTGCGGCGAGGTGGCGCCCCTGCCGACGCTGGACGCCCGCGTCCGCCGGTTTCTGGAGATCTACGGCCTACAGGACGAGCTGACCGAGTAACGCGCAGCCCAGCACCACACCCCACGCGGGCATCCGCCCGGCCGTGAGCGCCGCGTACGCGGTCAGGGCGAGCGCCAGGTCACGCGGGCCGCGAATCCCGCCCGTGAAGACCGGCGAGTACAGCGCCGCAAGCAGCAGCCCTACCACGCCCGCGTTCACACCCGCCAGCGCCGAGCGCGCGGCCGGAAGGGCAGACAGCGCTGACCAGAACGGCAGGACACCCGCCATCAGCAGCAGGCCCGGCAGGAACACGCCGACTGTGCCCAGCAGCGCCCCTGCAACAGGGGAGACAGCGTTCTGCGCCGCGCCCAGGTACGTGGCGAAGGTAAACAGCGGCCCCGGCACCGCGTTCGCCGCGCCGTACCCGGCGATGAACGTCTCGTGCGTCAGGAAGTGCGGCACAAAGCCGGCCTCCAGCAGCGGCAGTACCACGTGCCCGCCTCCGAACACCAGCGCCCCCGCCCGCGACGTCGCGTCCAGCAGCGCCCAGCCCGGCGCCACGGGTGCCAGCAGTGGCAGAGCAAGGAGCAGCGCCCCGCACGCGCTCAGCAGCCCCAGCCCGGCGGTGCGGGACACCGGCACCGCCGGCAGGTGACCCCCGCGCCCGCTTCCCGCCGGAAGGACACGCCACCCCACCAGCGCGCACGCCACGAGCGCCCCGACCTGCCACCCCGCGCCCGGCGCCACGACCAGCAGCGCGGCCACGCCCAGCGCCAGCGCCGCGCGCACCCGGTCCGTGACCAGCGTGCTCCACATACCCGCCACCGCCTGCGCGACCACGGCGACCGCCGCGACCTTCAGACCAGTCAGCCACCCGGCCGCGCCCACGTCCCCCACCCGCGCGACCCCCAGCGCGAACGCGGTCATCAGCACGGCGCTCGGCAGCGTGAAGCCCACCCACGCCGCCAGCGCGCCCGGCCACCCGGCCCGCAGCAGGCCCACCGCGAAGCCCGTCTGGGAACTCGCCGGGCCGGGCAGGAACTGCGCCAGGGCGAGCAGGTCGGCGTACGCTTCCTCGGTCAGCCACGCGCGGCGCGCCACGAACTCCGCCCGGAAATACCCCAGGTGCGCGACCGGCCCGCCGAAACTCGTCAGGCCCAGCCGCAGGAACACCACGAAGACCTCCAGCGCACGCATCCTGCCCAGGGTAAACGCTGCCGGGTCAGGCCCCCGTCAACGCGAACAGCCCCGCCGCTAGGGCCAGGGCTGACGTGTACCGGTACAGTGGTGGTTTCTCGGCGGGGCAGAGCGATAAAAGGAAAGTGTCGGCGCCTGGAACGAGCAGTTCGCTCACCCGATGCTGTACTGCAAGGCCTGACGGCACCTGTGCACCGCGAGGGAGAGGAGTGAAAACCGAGGCGTCCCACCGTGCGTCTAACCGAAAGCCATAGTGCGCAAAGCCCCCGGGCGGTGACAGCAACAACGCAGGTAGCAGGTACAAGGCCCCGCACCAACAGGACCTAGTATCAGGTCAATCCCAATGAGATGGCGACCACCTGCCGAGCGCAGCGCCGCTCCCCCTGCCCCTCTGCTGCGCAGCTCTTCGAGTCTGGGGGAGGGGGTTGAGGGGCGGGGAAGCCCGCCGCAGGCGCCTACCTTCCACCCCCCAACAGCAGATCAGTCGTCCGCCGCCTGCCCCGCTCCCCCCGGCTGCGGACGCCCCCGCCCCGGCACCTCCGGATTCTCGACGAACACCGTGGGGTCGTACGCGTCGAAGCCGATCTCGTGTTCGTACGCGCCGATCTTGTCGTGCAGCCGCCGGACGTCACCCTCGACCATGCCGTAGTCGAAGGTGTCCCAGATGGCGGTGGTGCGCGGATTCTCGCCCTCGAAGTCCGGCACCTCGCGCGTCTTGCGGATGCCCTCCTCGAGCGCCTTGCGGCTCTCGACGCCGAGGTTCCGGAACGCGACCTGCATGACGTCGCGCTGGAAATCGCGCGGGCCGTAGATGCCGGCGCGGTACACCGTCTCCTGGAACTGCTGCCAGTCCGGGATCAGCGTGGCGGCGGGCATGGCGAACTGGCCGATGATGCTGCGGATGGCCTCCAGGGTCTGCTGCGGGTAGTAGTACAGGTACATCCGCACGCCTTCCAGGAAGAAGTTGTAGTGCGCGGCCTCGTCCACGGCGATGGTCTGCGCGACCTTCGCCAGCACCGGGTCATGCACCCCCGTCAGGTGCGGCTTCTCGCTCTTGCCCTGCGCGATCTTCATCATGTTCAGGTAGTTCAGCTGTGTGGCGCGCTCCTGGAACACGGTGTACACGAGGTTGTGAATGGCGTCGGGGAAGGGGAGTTCCCACGTCTGGGACTTCAGGCGGCGCTTGTACTCCTCGATGTACGCCGGGTCGCGCTGTCCGGTGAACAGCAGGGCGTTTTCCCAAGCGTCGGCGTGTTTTTCCTCTTCGCTTCCCCAGCGCATCTGGAAGTGCGACCGGCCGTGACTGCGCCGCACGAGGTGGATCAGGCTGCTGGTGAAGTCCGGCGCGTACTGTTCCACGGCGAAAAAGCCCTGGATGACGGTGATCAGCTCGGGCGGCAGATCCTTGCGGATGGCCCGCCAGTCGAAGCTGCGGTCGGCGTTCCAGTTGCGGGTCTCCTGGCTGCGGGCGGTGTACCAGCGGTACAGGCCCAGGAAGCCGCGCTCGATCAGGCGGTCTTTTTCACGGTTGCTGAGCAGCGCCGCCGGCGTGGGCGGGCGGCTGTCCAGGGTATCGGGCGGCAGGATGTCGGCCACGGTGGATGCCTCCTCAGGAACCGCCCGGCCGCTGGGCCTGCGGGTGAACAGCGGGGGGACGGTATACCGCTTACCCTACTCGCCCGCGCGGCGCGGGGCCGTGTCCGGGAACGCGGTTCAAAACGCGGGGCCTTCGGGGTTTACAGGCCGCATCCTCACCATCTGGTCAGGCGCGGCGCGGCTACACTTGCCGCATGGATCTCGTCGGCCAGCTCGCTCCGGATTTCACCCTTCCCGCCTCCACCGGGCAGGCGGTCACCCTCAGTTCGTACCGGGGGCACCACCACGTGGTGCTGGTGTTCTACCCGCTGGACTTCAGCCCGGTGTGTTCCATGCAGCTCCCGGAGTACTCCGGCCGCCAGGACGACTTCGCGGACGCGGGCGCGGTCGTGCTGGGCGTGAACCGTGACTCCGTGCACGCGCACAAGGCCTGGGCGGCCGAGTACGGCATCGAGGTGCCGCTGCTGGCCGACATGAAACTGGACGTGGCGCGGATGTACGGCGTCGCTATCGACGACCGCGCCATCAGCGGCCGGGCGGTGTTCGTGATCGACCGCTCGGGCGTGGTGCGCTTCCAGCATGTCGAGGAAAAGACGGGCGACTACACCGTGCGCCCCGAGGCCGTGCTCGCCAAGCTCCGCGCCCTGTGAGCGACGTGCAGGTCCTGAGTTTCATCAACCTCAAGGGCGGCGTGGCCAAGACCACCACCGCCGTGCAGCTTGCCGACACGCTGGCGTTCATGAAGCAGAAGCGGGTGCTGGTGCTCGACCTGGACCCGCAGACGAACGCCACCCTGGCCCTGATCGGCGAGGAGCGCTGGGCGCAGGCGGACGCCGACCGGCAGACGCTCGCGCACCTGTTCCTGGACCAGGTGAACGGCACGGGGGACTTTGACGTATCGCGCGCGATCATCAAGGGGGCCAGCAACCTGAACCGGGTGCCGGAGCGCGTCATCGAGCAGCTGCCCGAGGGCACCCGTTACGGCCGGGTGGACGTCCTGCCCAGCTCGATCCGGTTGATCGACGTGCAGGACCGCATGCAGGACATCGCCGCGCGGTCGTTCTACGCCGTGAATCCCATGGATGTCGTGCGGAAGTTCGTCGCGCCCAGCTTCGCCGCATACGACTACGTGCTGATCGACTGTCCGCCCAACCTGGGCTTCATCACCCAGAACGGCCTGGAGGTCAGCGACCACTACGTGATCCCGACCATTCCGGACCGCCTGAGCACCTACGGCATTCCGCAGATCGCCGGCCGCATCGGCGAGATCCGCCGCGCCCGGCACCTGAAGCTGCGCTGCCTGGGCGTGGTCGTCACCAAGTACCAGTCGAGCAGCACCCAGCACCGCCAGGGCCTGGAACGCCTGCCCGCCGAGCTGGAGCGCGCCTTCGCCGGCACCGGTGACGCCACCCCGCCGATCTTCGGCACCGTTCTGCCGCAGACCAACGCCAGCGCCGAGGCCATGACCTTCGACCGTCAGGCCGGCACGTACCGCGACAAGTACGGCGGCACGCAGGTCGGCGGTCAGGCCGCGTACCGCTATGGCCTGGACCTCGCGGACGAACTCGAAGACCGCCTGGTGCCCGCTTGAACCCTACAGCGCTTCCGGATCGACCAGCAGGGCCGTCTCGGCCTCGAAGGCCTCGGCGTAGCGCACCCGGCCCAGCGTGCCCCAGTACCCCTGGCGGGCCCGGCGCCGCTCCACGATCTCCGGCGTGACCGTCTCGGAGATGGCCGCGCCCGCGAACTGGCTCTCGTGCGCCAGGATCGCCGCGGCCCAGACCTCCTGCACGCCCTCGACATCCACCAGCAGCGTGGGCGTGATGTCCGCGTTGCCCTGGTACAGCAGCACGCGCGACACGCGGTGCGGCTCGCCGCCCACGTACGCCTTCTGGAGCTGCGCGAGATGCACCGCCCGCTTGCTCAGGTGGTACGCCCCGAAATGGTCCGGGTGACGGTCCTTGAAGTGCGGCACGACCAGCACCGTCGGCCGCACCGCGCGCAGGGTCGCCGCCAGCCGGTGCGCGGCCTTGGCGGTGTCCATGATCTCGCCGTCCACCAGCCCCAGCTGCCCGCGCCAGCTCAGGCCCATGATCTGCGCCGCCCGCGCGCACTCCTGCACGCGCACCTCCGGCGTGCCCTGCGTGCCCTTCTCGCCGCGCGACAGTTCCAGGATGCCGACCTTCTTCCCGGCCTGCGCCAGCCGGATCAGGGTGCCGCCCGCGCCGATCTCCGCGTCGTCCGGATGGGGGGCCAGACACAACCAGTCCAGCGGCTGAACGTCACCGTATACCGTCTCGAAGGCCGAATTCATGCGCCCCAGGATAGGGCCTTGGCCCTCGGGTGGCCGCTTGACACCCCCCGCCGGCATTCCTATACTCTCTGAGCTTCGGACGAAGTGGGCCAGTGTAGCTCAGTGGTAGAGCAGCTGATTCGTAATCAGCAGGTCGTCGGTTCAAGTCCGACCCCTGGCTCCAGGAAAAACCCCGCCCAGTGCGGGGTTTATTCGTTCAGTCCACGCGGCCGGGCGGAAGCAGGATCGCCCGCGCCGGCGCTCCGTCCGCTCCGTGCAGCGGCAGCGGCAGACACACCAGGGTGTAGTGGCCCTCCGGGACCGCGCTGAGGTTCAGGCCCTCCAGGATGAACGTGCCGGTGTCGCGGCACGCGGCGTGCGCGTCCAGCGTCTTGCTCTCCAGTGGATCGACGCTGGGCGCGTCGGTGCCAATCAGGCGCACGCCGCGCCGGGCGGCCTCGCGGACCAGGGCGGGTGACAGGGCCACGAAGTCGCGCGGGAAGGCCGTCCAGTGCGCGGGCTGCCCGGTGTGCAGCAGCAGCCGGGGCGGCAGGGACGTGGGCAGGGCGTCCAGAACGGCGGCAGGGAGCAGGCCGCCCACCGCGCGCCCGCGCACGTCCAGCACCGCGCATCCGCCCACCCACGCGTCCAGGGGCACGTCCTCCAGGCGGGCGCCCGCGTCGTCGTAGTGCCACGGGGCGTCCACGTGCGTGCCGGTGTGCGTGCTGGTGCTCAGGACGCCGGTATTCACGCTGTCGCCGCCGGCGATCCGCAGGCCGGGCGTGACGGTGAAGTCGGCGTCACCCGGCCAGTTCGGGTGGTTCGGGGTCAGGGCGCGGCTGATGTCGAGGAGGACGGGCGGGGTCATGACGGACATCATCGCGCCCGGCGGAGGGGCCGCGGGCGCTGCACCGGGTTCATACGTGATCCAGCATATTGCGCACCCCCGAACCGTCACCCACAATACCTTCATGAGGTTGCGGACGCTGGGTGGGCTGTCCGTGGAGGGGGTGACCTTCAGGCGGGAGAAGGTGCTCCTTCTGCTCGCCTATCTGTGCATCGAGGGCCCGCAGGCCCGCCGCCGCCTGGCCGAACTGTTCTGGCCGGACGCCGCGAATCCCATGAACTCCCTGGCGCAGCACCTCGTGCACCTGCGCAGCCTGCCCGGCGCCCTGATCGAGGACGGCAACCGCGTGGCGTCGGGCGTGCCGTGCGACGCGGGCGTGATGCGCGCGGCGATCCGCGAGGGCCGCCACGCCGACGCCGTCAGCGAGTACCGCGGCGCGTACCTGGACGCCCTGACCATTCCCCTCGGGCCGGACCTCGAGGAGTGGGTCTACGAAACGCGCGAGGCCCTGGCCCGCGAGGCGCGTGGCGCCCTGATCACCCTGGCCGGGCACGCCGCCGCGCACGGGCACGCGGCGCAGGCGTCGGACCTCGCGGCGCGAGCCCTGCTGCTGGACGGCGCGCCGCCCGCCGACGAGCTGGAACTCCCGAGGCTGTGGCATCTGCTGTCGCTGACCGCTCATCCGCTGGCCGCGCAGGTGGAACGCGAGGCGCGCGACCTGGGCCTGACCCTGCACGCCGCGCCGACGCCGCCCACGACGCTCTTCGTGGGCCGTCACGCGCAGCTGGACGTGCTGTCGCACCTGCCGCCCGGTCAGGTCGCGTGGATCAGCGGGCACGCCGGCATGGGCAAGACTGCCCTGCTGGACGCCCTGACCCGCACGGGTGGCTGGACGGCGCTGCACGGCCGCGGCGGCGCGCCCTACAGCACCCTGGACCCCCTGTTCCGCAGTCCGCCGTCCTCGCCGGCCGCCGCGCTGCACGGGCTGCGCGACGCCCACCTGCGCCTCGGCGTGGACGACTGGGACAGCGTGGACGCCGCGTCGCAGGCCGTGATCGAGGCCGCCGCGCGCCACCGAACCGGCGCGGCCATCGTGATTGCGGCGCGGCTGCACCCGCCCTTCGAGGTGGACGTGCACCTCCAGCTGGACGTGCTCGGCCCGGACGACCTGCGCGACCACCCCGGCCTGTACGACCTGACCGAGGGCCACCCCACGCTGGTCGCCGCCGCGCTGCGCGGCCAGCCGCTCGACGTGCGGCAGGGCGCCCGCGTGCGCGCCCTGCCCGCCCAGGTGCGCGACACCTACCTGATGCTGGCGCTGCAGGACCCTCCGGACCTACGCGCCACCCGCAAGGCCAGCGGCCTGAGCGCCGACACCTTCGCCCTGACGCTCTCCCATCTCACGCAGGAGGGCCTGACCGCCGAGGGTGGGCACGTGTACGCCGCCGCCGCCGCCCGCGAACTGCTGGAGCAGGTGCCGGTGCACGCCAAGCTGCTGCACCTGAAACTCGCCCGGGCGCTGGGCGGCATGAGGGCGTGGCCGCACTACGTGGCCGCCCGCGACCTGTGGGAAGACGTGGACGAGGACGCCGCCGCGCGCGCCGCCGGTCTGCGCGCCGCGGAGGACCTGCGCCGCGGCTTTCCCGGCCGGGCCCTGGAGGTGCTGGCGGCCTTCGGTGACCGCGCCGACCTGGCGGTGCCGCACGTGTGGGCGCTGGTGGGCGTGGGCCGCTACGCCGAGGCGCTGCACCGCCTCGACGCGCTGGACGACCGCGCGGCGGCCGCGCCGGCGGTGCAGGCGGCGCGCGCGACCGTCCTGGTCCGCCTGGGCCGCGACGCCGAGGCGCTGGACCTCGCCCAGCTCATCTCCGGCAGCGGTCCGGAGGCGGCGCAGGCCGCCAGCGTGCTGGCACACGCCGCCCGCAGCCGCGAGGACTGGCCGGGCGCCCGCCACCACAGCCAGATCGCGGCGGACCTGTGGCGGCTGCAGGGCGAGGAGCAGCAGTACGTGGCGGAACTGGGCCTGGTCGCGTGGGCGCGCTCGTACCTGGACGTCACGCCGGACGAGGCCTTCCAGGACGTGCTGCCAATGGCCGAGCGCTTCGAGAACGTCCGCGGGGCCATCGTGCTGAACTATGCCAAGCGGCTGGTCGAGGTGGGCGAACTGGGCCGCTCCGTGACCCTGATGGAACAGGCGGGCCGCGACCTGGAGCGCGCGGGCAACACGCTGGCGCACGCCCAGACGGTCATCAACCGGGGCGTGCTGCTGCACCTGCAGGGCCACCTGCCCGAAGCCGCCGCGCTGTACCGCGAGGCGATCGAGCTGCTGCGCGGCACCGGCAGCGTGCGCACCATGGGTATGGCGCTGAGTAACCTCAGCGAGATCGAGGGCGACCTGAGCGCCTTCGAGGACGTGCTGGGGCTGCTGCTGCGCGCCGAGCAGACGGACCTCGTGATGCAGATCCGTCGCAGCGCCCGCCTCGTGCAGCGTGCCCAGGCGCCAGCGTCTCCGTCCTGACCGCCGCTTCCGGCCCGATCATGTCGTGATCATGGTCTGCCGGGCACGCTGCTCGCCGGAGGATCAACGATGAGGACACTGCACGCCCTGTACCGGTTCGTCCTGCCCTGGCCGCTGCGCGTGACGCTGCTGGCCGCCGTCCTGCTGGGACTGCACGCGGGCACGGCCGCCGCCCAGCCCGCCCGCACGGCGACGGCCCCTGCTTCCTTCGCGGTGTTCCCGCCGGTCGCCTCGCCGGGCGAACGCATGTGGCTGATCGGCCGCGCCCTGGATGGTACGCGCGCCGTGTGGATCGGCGGGCACGCCGCCAAGCTCAGCCCGGACCGCCCCGCGGGCTGGTACGCCTTCGACGTGCCCCGGGACGTGCCGGGCGGCCCCCAGGGCGTGAGCGTGCAGGGCCCCGCCCAGCCCGCCGGCCCCGGCGTCGGTACGCCCACCGTGACCATCGTGCCCACGCCACGTGGAGCGGACGGGGCGGCCAACGTCGTCACCGCGTACCTGCGCGCCCAGGCCCGGCCCACCTTCGCCGAGACGTACCGGGCGCGGGTGCAGCAGCTGGCCGAGGTCTGCGCCCGCGCGTGCCCCGACGACCTCACTCAGACCGTGCGGGCGCTCGCCGGCCTGAACTTCAGCGCGCTGGAACCCCTGGCTGCCCCGGCCCCCCAGGGCACGCGCGGCCCCGCCACCGCCCGGCCCGCGCTGCGCTCCGGCCTGAGCGCGTTCGCCCTCGACCCCCAGGTGCTGACGGCCGCCCGCCTCGACCGCGTGCTGCGTGCACCGGCGGCGGGCGCGCCGACCCTCGCGGCCGGCGGGCTGTGCGCGCAGCTGGGGGGCGACATCGACCTCGGGACGCTGCCGCCGGGCCGGGTGATCGCCCTGCTCACCCTGCTGCTGCCCGGTGACCTGGGCGTCGACCCGATCCTGGGCGGCTACCCCACCGCCACCGGCGCAGTTCCCTTCCAGGGCACGCCCCCGGCCACCATGCTCCACGACGCCGGCGTGCTCGGCCCGTTCCACGGCGGCGGCCGCGGCGTGACCATCCACGTGCTGGACACCGCCAGCGCCGGCGCCGACCCCTACAGCATGGCGGATGTCAACTACTACAACGAGATCTACGCCCTGCGCCCCGGCCACGGCGCGGCGGTCGGCGCGGTCGCGCAGGCGGTCGCCCCGGACGCCACGGTGGTGCTGCGCCAGGTCTGTGGTGCGGGCGCCTCCGGCTGCCGGACGCTCAACGTCGTCCGCGCGCTGTGCGAGGTGGTGCGCGACGCGCAGCGCGGCGGGAAGCACGTCGTGAACCTCAGCATGGGCGGCCCGTACCCGTCCGTGGGCCTGCGCCTCGCCCTGGACGATCTACGTGCCGCCGGCGTGCCCACCGCCGCCTCGTTCGGCAACCGCGACGACTGCCACGGCCTCGCCGTGGGCGACCGCTGCAGCCACTACCCGGCCGACTGGACGGTAGACTTCGCGCTGGCTGCCACCCCCGGCGCGCCCACCACGCTCCTCAGCGTGGCCGGGTGGGACATCGAGCACAAGGAATACGCCACGTACAACCGCACCGCCGTGGTGCCCTGGGCGCTGACCGCCCTGCCCAGCGTGCAGGTGCCGGGCGAGTTCTGGGTGCAGCTCCCCGGCATGACTGCAGCGATGCCGTACTTCGGGACGTCCTTCGCCGCGCCGGTCGTGGCGGGCATCCTGGCGAACTGGATGGAGTGCCAGCCCGGCCTGCCGGCCTTGCCCCTGCTCACCACGCCCGGCCAGAGCCCGGTCCCGGGGGCCGTGCTGAACGCGTGCCCGTGACCGCCAGCCGGCCACCGTCTCTGCCCAGATGGATAGGCGTGCTGTGAGGAGCGGGATGACGGCGGCTGAATTGGCCGTGAGATAAACGCAGCACTGTTCCTGTGCGCCAGAGGGCCTGTTCACGTTCAACGTGAACAGGCCCTCGTGGACTGACTGCTAGCCGTGGCTCGGCGCCTTAAACGCTGATCTCCGCAAACCGCGCGTTCTCCTGAATGAACGTCTTGCGCGGCCCCACCTCGACGCCCATCAGGTTCTCGAAGACTTCGTTGGCGACGATGAGGTCTTCGATGCCCACGCGCTTGAGCGCCCGCGTCTCGGGGTTCATGGTGGTGTCCCACAGCTGGTCGGCGTTCATCTCGCCCAGGCCCTTGAAGCGCTGGATCTCGTACTTCTTGCCGTCCTTGTTGGCCCGGTCGACGTGCGCCTTGAGTTCCTCGTTGGTGTACAGGTACGTGCCCTTCTTCTCGCGGCCGACCATGATGCGGTACAGCGGCGGCTGGGCGATGTACAGGTACCCGGCCTCGACGACGGGGCGCATGTAGCGGTAGAAGAAGGTGAGCAGCAGCGTGGCGATGTGCCCGCCGTCCATGTCGGCGTCGGTCATGATGATGATCTTGTGGTAGCGCAGGTTCGAGAGGTCGAAGTGCATGCGGTCGCCCGTGCCCTCGACACCTGCGCCGATGGCCGCGATCAAGGCGCGGATCTCGGCGTTCTTCAGGATCTTGTTCAGCTCGGCCTTCTCGACGTTCAGGATCTTGCCACGCAGCGGCAGGATCGCCTGGAAGCGGCGTTCGCGGCCACCCTTGGCACTGCCGCCGGCGCTGATCCCTTCCACGATGAACATCTCGGACTCGGCGGGGTCCTGGCTGGAGCAGTCGGCCAGCTTACCCGGCAGGTCGTCGTTTTCCAGCGGGTTGCTGCGGCGCACGATGTCGCGGGCCTTGCGGGCGGCCTCGCGGGCGCGGGCGGCCTCGGCGGCCTTCTCGACGATGGTCTTGCCGACCTTGGGGTTCTCCTCGAGGAACTCGGCGAACTTCTCGCCCACGACCGCGTTCACGGCGGTCTGCGCCTCGCTGTTCAGGAGCTTGACCTTGGCCTGCGATTCGAACTGAGGATCGCCCAGCTTGACGCTCACGACGCAGTAGATGCCTTCCAGCAGGTCGTCGCCGCTGGGGACGGGGTTGCCGCTCTTGACCAGGTTCTTGTCGCGGGCGTACTTGTTCAGGATCCGGGTGTACGCGGTCTTGAAGCCGGTGAGCGGCGTGCCGCCGTCGCGCGTGCGGATCATATTGGCGTAGGTCAGGATGTTGTCGCTGGCGTAGGTGTTCGCGTGGATGAACGCGACCTCGACTTCCACATCGGCGGCCTTGCCACGCATCACGATGGGCTGGTCGTAGAGCAGCTTGGTGTCGTCGGTGACCAGCGCGCGGGCGAAGTTGGCGACGCCGCCCTTCTCGAAGAAAGTCTCCTCGCGCACCTCGCCGCCGTGGAGCTGCGTGCGCTCGTCGCGGATGACGATCTTCAGGCCCGTCAGGTACGCCAGTTCGCGCAGGCGGTTGCGGATGCGGTCGTAGTTGAACTGGTTGTCGAACTCCTTGAAGATCGCGGGGTCCGGCCGGAAGCTGACCTTGGTGGCCCACTTCACGTCGCCGGGCGTGTCGCCGAGCACCTGCAGGGGCTGCACCAGCACGCCCTGCTCGAAGCGGACGTGGTGAAGCTTGCCGTGCTTGTTCACGGTGACGTCCAGGAAGGTGGACAGCGCGTTCACGACCGTGGAGCCGACGCCGTGCAGACCGCCGGAGACCTTGTACGCGCCCTGGCCGAACTTGCCGCCGGCGTGCAGCTCGCTGTAGATGACCTCGATGGCGGGGCGGCCCTTGCTCTTCATGATGTCGACGGGCACGCCGCGGCCGTCGTCGGTCACGGTGGTGCTGCCGTCGGCGTGCAGGATCACGTGGATCTCGGAGGCAAAGCCCGCGAGGCCCTCGTCGATGCCGTTGTCGATGATCTCGGTCAGCAGCTGGTGGAAGCCGTCCACGCCCGTGCCGCCTTGCACGTACATGCCGGGGCGTTTGCGCACGGCGTCCATGCCTTCCAGAACGCTGATGTCAGCGGCGGTGTAGTCGGCGCTGGGGCGGTTACCGGTGGTGATGTCCTCGACGGTGGTGTCCGGCGTGTCGGTGGTCTGTTCGTCCAGTCGGGTCATGGGACTCCTGCGGCGCGGCCCGCCAGGCGGGCGCGGTGGAAATGGGAAGGAGGGGAGTGGTGAAGCGCTCAGGCGCGTTCCAACGTTTGTCCAGTATACTACCCCGGTCGAAACTGGTCAAATAAATTACGCCCAGAACAGAATATGGTGGCGCGGCTTCGGAGCGCATAAATCCCCGCTGGGACGCACTCTTCCCGAATCCTGTGTGTCCACCCGGAGCGCTCCGCCCGGTCTGCGGCGCCGTCACCCCTCAGAATGGAGGGCGCATGCCCAGGTTCGTCGTTCTGCTCACCGCCCTCCTCGGCCTGACCGCGCCGGTCGCGCCCGCCCAGGCGGCCGACTGCGCCCTCCCCGCCGGCCCCCTGCCCACCCGCACCCGCGCGGTGTTCGTGCTCGACACCAGCGGCAGCATGCGCGGCGTGGGCGACGGTCACGCCGACATCTTCCGGCGGGTCACGGCGGCCCTGAACACCTATGTGCGCGCCACCCGGCCGGACCGCGTGGACCTCCTCACCTTCGACGCCGGGTTGCGCAGCCGCCGCACCTTCGACGCGCCCGCCGGCACCGCCCGCTGGAACGGCGCGCTCGCGGCCCTACGCGCCGATGGCCGGAACACCCACCTGTACCGCAGCGTGCGCGACGCGCTCTCCCCGCTGAGCGGCGCGGCCACATACCTGACCACGGTGTTCGTGCTCACGGACGGCATCGACAACGACCCGACGCAGGACATCACGCCCGCGCAGGCGCTCGCGGCGTTCCGGGGCCGCGGACCGCTCGACCAGTTGCACTACGTGGCGCTGGGGGCCGACATTCCCGCGGCCGCCCGGCAGGCCCTGAGCGCCAGCACCTACGCGGACGGGCGCACCCTGCCGGCGGGCACCGTGCCGGATCTGGTGCGGGTCGGCCACGGCGGCGGCCTGCTGACGGTGAAGGACGCCGCGCAGCTCCGCGTGCCCTTCGCGGCGAACGGGCCCGTCACGCTGGGCACCGGCGCGGCCGGGAGCGCGCTGCGTCTGGCGACGGCCGGACAGGACGGGACGCTGGGCCTCACGGGCACCGGGCGGGTGCCGGCCGGCACGCCCGTGCTGCTGTGCGCGGCGCCGGTGCCCAGTTCGGGTGCGGTCGCCCCACGGCCCGTGCGCGTGCTGCTGCGCCTGACGCTGCCCGGGGCGCCGGGTCTGCGCCTCCTGAATCCCGGCGCCGACCGCACCCTGGCCGCCGGAGAGGACGTCGTGCTGCGCTACCACGCCGCTGCGGGCCTGTCCCTCACCGGCGCGCGGCTTCAGGCCCTGCCCGCCGGGCTGCGCGGCGAGGTGTGGCATGAGCCCGGCTCGCGGGACGTGGCGGTGCGACTCACGAACGCGGGTCTGCCGGCGGGCCGCAGCGTCACTCCCGGCCTGCTCCTGCCGGGTGGGGGCGTCCTGCCCCTGGCGGCCGTGCAGGGGAGCGGAGGCCGCGGGCCGGCGCTGGCCCCGACCGGCACGACGGGTACGGCCCGCCGCGTGCCGGGGCGCACGGGTCCGGGACTCCACGCACTGCTGTGGGGGCTGGCGGCTGTGCTGGTGCTGGGCGCCGCGGTCGTGGCACTGCGGCGGCCCCGGCCGGGCGCGGGCGCACGGCGCCGAGCGGCGCCGCCCGTTCCGGCCGCGTTCCCGGACGTGCCCGCCGTCGAGGGCATCGAGTACAGCGAGGACCGCCTGCTGTCGCTGGTCGGCGCGGCGGGCGAGGTCACGGGCGTGTCCACGCCGCTCGACGGACCCTTTGACCTGGGGCACCTGGCGCGCGTGCCGCACCTGAGCGGTCTGCGCTTCGAGCAGCATCGCCACGGCCTGCGCTGCGTGCAGATCCCCGACGACCTGGAGGTCAGTCAGGGCACGCGGCTGCTGCGCAGCGGCGACATCGTGCAGCCGGGCACACTGCTGGGCGTGGCGGTTGCCCGGCCGGCCCGCGCGCCGGACGTGCCGCTGGGCTCGCTGTCGGGCCTGGGGCTGCCCCTCACGCTGCGCACGCAGGGCACGACCGTACACGCCGGCGGACCGTACGGCGAGCACGCCGTCACCCTGCACGCCGGCATCACGGACCTCGGGGACGCGCTGGACGCCCCGGCGCTGCGGGGGCTGCGCGTGGCCGTGACCGGCAGCAGCGTGCTGCTCGCCGAGCTGCCCGGCGCGCTGGGCCTGCGCCGCCCCGGCGAGGGGCACCCGATCACGCCCGGCACCGCGCTGACCGGCACGCTGACCCTCGACCTGCCCGGCGAGCCCGGCGCCGCGCCGCGCTGATCCGCTCCGGGCGGGCGACCCGGACAACGGGCGAACGGTCCCGGCGGCAATGCTTTAGGCTGCCGGCATGGAGTGGCTGCGGACCGTTCACGACTTCCAGATCGTCGGGTTTCCGATCCCGCTGTTTCCCACGCCGGTCGCGCTGGCGACGCTCATCCTGTTCCTGTGGAGCGTCGCGCCGGCCGTCAAGGGCCGGGTCAGCATGGGCTTCTTAGTCTGGCTGCGCGTGACGTGGGCGGCCTTCCTGGTGCCGGCGGTGATTGGCGTGATCCTCGCGCTGGGCGGCCTGAAGGTGCCCAGCGCCACGAACGCGGGCGGCGGCCTCAGCAAGTACGGCTACCCGGTCGACCCGAGCCGCGACCTGGAACACTGGATGTACGCGGCCTTCACGCTGCTGACGCTGTACGTGATCGAGGTGCTGGTCAAGGGCCGCATGATCGAGCACCGCATGGGCCTGAAGTACCTGCCGCTCGCCACGCTGTTCCTGTACGGCTGCGCGTACATGATCGGCCGGGTCGCGGTGTTTCCGGGCAGCACGCCCGGCACGTGAGCGCGCAGGCGTCCTGGCGGGCCTTCATGCAGCGGGGGCGCCCCCGTACTGTGTAGACCTGCGCTGGAAGTCCGCTCGGCCGGGCCTCATGCTCTGGTCACAGGCGAGTGATTCCCTGTTCATCCATGCTGCGACGCCTCTTCCTGCTTTCTCTGACCCTGGCGGCCATCATCGGGCCGGGCGTGTCGCTCGCCGCGACGCCTGCCCTGCGCACCGTCACCGTGAAGGCCGGCGATACCCTGCCGCGCATCGCGGCGCGCACCGGCGTCAGTGTGACCCGGCTGCGCGCCCTGAACGGCCTGCGCGGCGACGGCCTGATCCGCGGGCAGGTGCTGCACCTGGGGCCGGTGTCAGGTACGAAACCCGCCGCGCCACAGGGCGTGTACACCGTCAGGAAGGGCGACTGGCTCAGCAAGGTCGCCGCCCGCTACGGCGTGACTGTCGCCGCGCTGCGGACCGCGAACCGCCTGAAGACCACGGTCATCACGCCGGGGCAGAAGCTGATCGTGCCCGCCCGCACCCGGCCGAGCGTCACGCAGGCGCACCGCCCGGCCGCGCGCCCCACCACCGAGGTCCGGACCCTGTACACCTACGTCCGCATGGGCGTGCGCGACACGCCGGCCGCGCTGGCCGCCCGCTACCACCTCAGCGTGGACGGCCTGCGCCGCCTGAACGGCCTGGCGTCGTACAAGCACATGGTGCCCGGCAGCAAGCTGCTGGTGCCCACGCGCGTGCCGGTGCCCATTCCGCCCCGGCCGCTGCACCAGCCCGTGACCTTCAAGACCCTGCGGCCGCTGGGCGTGCCCGTGCAGATCATCACGGTGGACCTGCGTTACCGTTCCACCCTGATCGCGCCGGTGTTGCCGTCGAATCGCCTGAACTTCGGGAGCGGCGCCCGCGTGGGGCAGCTCGCGCGTAACAGCGGCGCGCAGGCGCTGATCAACGGCTCGTACTTTCACCCCCTGAGCTTCGCGCCGGCCGGCGACATCGTCATGCAGGGCCGCATGCTCACGTGGGGCCGCATTCCCATGGCGCTGGCCATCACCCCGGACAACCGCGCCACCATCCGCGCCAGCACCACCCCGCTGCTGCGTCGCCCGCTGGACACCAGCTGGGCCGGCATGGAGACCGTGATCGCCACCGGCCCGCGCCTCCTGGCGGGCGGCCGGCTCACGGTCGGGTACAGCGCCGCGTTCCGCGACCCGGCGCTGTTCGGCCGGGCCGCGCGCAGCGCCGTGGGCCTGGTCAGCAACCGCGACCTGGTGCTGGTGAGCACCCACACCCGCCTGACCACCACCGAGATGGGCAAACTGATGGCGCGCCTGGGCATCCGGGATGCGCTGCTGCTCGACGGCGGCAGCTCGGCCGGGATCGCGTGGAACGGCGCGCCGGTGCTCGAGAGCGTGCGCCGCGTCAGCTACGGCATCGGCGTGTTCACCGGCTACACCGGCCGCCGCTACGTGCGCTGACGGCGGCTGGCAGCGCCGGCGCGGGGACAGCTACTCGCCCCACAGCCACGTCGAGCCGCTCGGGGAAAGCGAGCTGACCCGGACGACCGTGTGCTCGCCGTCCAGGACGCTCAGGTACTGCCCGCGAGCGGCGTCATGGTAGACGTGCATGGTCTGGCCACGGACCGTCCATCCGAGCCCCTGCAACGTCAGACCGGCCTTCGCCAGCCGGGCGCAGACCTCGTCCACGCTGCCGGGCAGGGTGTAGCGCGCGCCCGGCTGCGCGCCGGCCAGCAGGGCGCTCACGGCCGAGTCGGGCGCCGGCGTCTGGGCGTGCCCCGGCCCCGGCAGGAGCGCGCTGCCGGCCAGCAGCGCGGCGGCGAGCCGCAGGGAGACGCGGGTCCAGGGGCGGGCAGCGGTGGTCTTCATCATGGTGGGCCTCCTGCCGCGCATGGGTGCGCCGGCACGGTCAGGGTGCCCTGGGCCCCGTGACCGGGCGTTGACCGCAGCGTGACCGGCGTCCGGGGTGCCGGGGTAGCATGCGCGGATGATGTCCGAGATCCTCCCGCCGGCCCGGGGTGCCGCGTGAAGCCCGAGCAGGTGCAGGCCCAGATCACGCGCGTGCTGACCAGCGCCATCGCGGAGTTGCGCGATCCGCGTGTGCCGATGATCGTGACCGTGGAGCGCGTGACCGTGACCGCCGACTACGGCCTGGCCCGCGTGTACGTGAGCGCCATGACCGGCGACCTGCCGGAGCTGCTCGACGCCCTGAACCATGCGCGCGGGCACCTGCAGCGCCAGGTGGCCGAGCACGTCCGCATGCGCCGCACGCCCACCCTGGAATTCCACGCGGCCAGCGAGGCCCGCTGGTGACGGTGCCCACCAAAGAGGCCCGCAGCGTCCTGGCCGTGCGCTACGCCGAGACGGACATGATGGGTGTGGTGCACCACGCCACCTACCCGGTGTGGTTCGAGGTGGGCCGCACGGACCTAATGCTCGCGCTGGGGCTGCCGTACGCCGAGATCGAGGCGCGCGGGTACTACCTGATGCTCTCGGGCCTGAACGTCGAGTACCGCCGCGCCGCGAAGTACGGCGACACCGTGACGGTCGTGACCCGCGTGGCGCAGCTGCGCAGCCGCACCCTGGCCTTCACGTATACGGTGGAGCGCGGCGGGGAGCTGCTCGCCACCGGCGAGACCCGGCACATCGCCACCGACCGCGCGTACCGTCCCGCGCGGCTGCCGGACGATGTGCTCACCGCACTGGGCGCCGGAGCGCCGTGACGCACGCTAGACTGCCCGGCACATGAGCCACCTGTCGCGCACCCTGCCGATCAAGCGCGCCGCGCACGTCTACCTCGTCCGCGAGGGTCAGCTGCTGCTGGTCGAGGAACGCATGGACGACGGCAGCATCTTCTATGGCCTGCCCGGCGGCAAGGCCAACGCCGGCGAGACGCTAGGCGACGCCGCCGTGAGACAGGTGCTGCACGAGACCGGCCTGAACGTCACCGACCTGGCCTTCGTGAGCCTGCTGGAGGGCGAGTTGCTGACCGGCACCCGCAACGAGTGCTACGCGACCTTCGCGCGCTTCACGGCGGACTTCAGCGGCGAACTGTCCCCCACGGACCCGGAGGTCGTGGGCCTGAAGTGGGTGCCCTTCGAGCAGGTCGAGGCGCTGGTGCGCTACGGCCCGCCGCCCGAGGTCGAGGAGCGCAATCCGCTGATCTGGGTGCCCACCCGCGACTTCCTGCGCGGCCAGCCGCGCGCGTACTACCCGATCTGACGTGACCCGGCGCCGGTGGGGGCAGCGGTCCGGTCTGGTCGCCGGGGTGCTGCTCTGGGCCGGCGCGGCCAGCGGTCAGGTGGTGCCGGCGCTGCCACCGGGCCAGCCGCCCCGCGCCGTGACCGTGCCGCCCGCCGAACCCATCGGCGACAGCATCTATCCGCACCTAGGGCAGAAGGGCCTGGACGTCCTGCACTACGACGTCACGCTGTATATCGATCAGCCGGGCACGCGGGGCCTGCGCGGCGTGGCGGTGCTCACGCTGACCGGCACGCGCCCGCTGAACGTGGTGAGCGTGGACCTGCTGGGGCCGACGGTGCAGGACGTGCGCTGGAACGGGCAGCCGGCGGTGTGGCAGCAGGACGTGGCCGCCGCCAAGCTGCGCGTGACGCTCCCGGCGCCGCTGCCGGCCGGGCAGCGCGCGCAGCTCACGGTCACGTACGCGGGGCCGGCGGGCACGCTGGTCGATCCGGAACTGGGCCTGGATCTCGGCTGGGTGCCGGTGCAGGACGCTGCCGGGCGGCCCGTGTCGAGCTACACCCTCAGCGAGCCGGACGGCACGCGCACCTTCCTGCCGGTGAACGACCACCCGTCGGACCCCGCCACCTTCACCGTGCACGTGACCGTGCCGCCGGGTGTGGTGGTTGCGGCCAGCGGCGTGGGCGGCGCGGCGCGGGAGGTGGCCGGAGGCCGTGAGTTCACCTTCGAGCAGCGGCAGCCGATTCCCACCTACGCGCTGGCCGTGCAGGTCGGGCCGCTGGAACGGGTGGACGGCCCGGCCGTGCCCGCCACCGGTCCCGAGGGCGGGCCGGTGCAGCGCCGCGATTACTTCCCGCCGGACACCAGCGACGCCGTGCGCGCGCCCTACGCGCAGGTGGGGGAGATGCTGCGCGTGCTGTCGGGCTGGTTCGGGCCGTTTCCCTTCCCGGTGTACGGCGCGGCCGTGATCACGCCGCGGGTGCCGGCGCTGGAGACCGCCACGCTCCTGACCATGCCGGTGTCGTCGAGCAGCGAGCGGGTGATCGTGCACGAGGGCGCGCACCAGTGGTTCGGGGACACGGTCGTGCTGGGCGACTGGGCCGACGTGTGGCTGAACGAGGGTTTCGCCACCTACGCGGAGCTGCTGTGGCTGGAATCGCGCGGCGACGACCCGGGGCGGATCGCGGCCACGTGGTACGACCGCCTGCGCGCTCAGCCCACCCGGCCGCTGGTCGCCACCACCGAGCCGCAGCTGTTCGACGCGAGCGCGTACCTGCGCGGCGCGCTCGCCCTGCACGCCCTGCGCGCCGCTGTGGGCGACGCCGCGTTCCGGACCTTTCTGCGGGGCTATGTGCAGGACCACAGCCGCCGGCCCGTGCGAACGGCCGACCTGCTCGCCTCCGCACAGCGCACGCTGGGGCCGGTCGCCCGGACAGTGCTGGGCGTGTGGGTGGAGTCGCCCACGCTGCCGCCCCTGCCAGCGTGGCACCGGCTTCCCTGAGGGCGTCCACACTCCGGGGCAGGCAATGAACAGACCGCACGGAACGCCACGGGGTCAAGCTCGACCGCAAACGCTCCATAAAGGTGACTAGGGTTACAGCTCACGGAGGCCGGTGGTACGCTCGGCGCATGTGGCCATTCGGAAAGAGCACGGCAGACCGCGTCAAGGACGCACTGAACGAGCAGCCCCGCCTGAAGGACCTGGGCCTTCAGGTCAGCGAGCACGGTGGTGACGTGAGCATCACCGGGATGGTGCCCAACGAGCGCTACATCACCCTGGTCCGGGTGGTGGCCGAGGGCATCAACGGCGTGAAGACCGTGGACACCAGCGGCGTGAGCTTCGAGCAGGAGGCGGCCGCCCCCGCCGCGCCCGCTCCCGCCACCCCCGCGCCGGACGTGGAGGCGCCCGCCACCGAGATCGCGCCGACCATGCCCGCCACCGTCAGCACCGGCAACATGAACGCCCGCCCCAGCGCCGCTCCGGCCAGTCCCCAGATCAGCGACAGCGAGATCAAGGAACTCGAGGACTCCAGCAAGGTCGCCAAGGCAGTCCTGCACGCGATCCGCGGCAACGGCGAGCTGTCGGACGACCCCATCGACGTGCTCCAGAGCGGCAAATCGGTGATCCTGCGCGGCGTGGTGGACAACGACCATGAACTGCGGCTGCTGGAGCAGACCGCCCGGGGCGTCAGCGGCGTGGCCGGTGTGGACCTCAGCGGCGTGAAGGTCGCCCAGGGCGCCAAGGAACTCGCCAAGGAGAAGGACACGACCAGCGGCGACACGGTGTACACCGTCAAGCCCGGCGACAGCCTGAGCGCCATTGCCCAGAAGTACTACGGCGACGCGATGGAATACAAGAAGATTGCCCACTACAACAACATCAGCAACCCCGACCTGATCCACCCCGGCGACAAGCTGCGTATTCCCGGCTGACCCGGCACGCCGTGGTGAAGCGCGCTGCGTCTTTGGGCGGACGCAGCGCGTTGCTCACGTCCTTATCCTGCGGCGCATGATGGTGCGGATGGACGGCGGCGCGGCGAGCACCGACCCGGACCGGCGGAACTCTCTGCTGGCCGAGTGGCGCTCGCCCCGCACGTGGCGCACCGCCCTGTACCTGCTGGTGGCGCTGCCGGCCGGTCTGCTCGTCTCCACGCTGCTGGTCGGCAGCGTGATCGGCGGGCTGCTCACGCTGCCGCTGCTGGTGGGGGCGGGCGTGCTGCTGGGCGCGCTGTGGCTGGTGGGCCTGCTGGGCGACCTGCACCGCGTGCTGGCCGGACTGCTGGACATCCACTTCGCACGGCCGCTGGCGCCGGTGTCCGGCGGGCTGCTGTCGTGGCTGCGCGCCACCCTGGCCGACCCGGTCACGTACCGCACGCTGCTGTTCCAGCTGATCCAGCCGCCGCTGATCGTGCTGTGCTGGGTGGTGCTGGGCCTGCTGCTGACGGTCGCGGCGCTGGGGGCGGCGTCGCCGCTGTGGCTGCTGGACCCGGCGGCGTGGCCGGTGGTGTGGGGCGACCGGACGGTCACGCCCAGTGTGAGTGCGGTCGTGGGCCTGGAGTTCCTCGCGCTGGGCAGCGTGATCGTCCTGGGGGGCGTGATCGACCTGTTCGGCCGGATGTGGACGCGTCTGGCCGTGGCCCTGCTGGCCCGCGATCCCGGCGCCGAGGCCGCCCGGCGCGAGGTGGTCGCGCTGCGCCGCGCCGCCGGCCGGGTGGCGCTGGGCGACGACCTGCACGCCACGCTGCTCGACCTGACCGCCCAGGCCAGGGACGCCAGCACCGCCGACGCGGTGATCCTGCTGGGGCGCGACGGCACGCTGCTGGCCGGCAGCGGCGCGTGGCCGGACGCGCTGCTGGGCCTGCCGGACCGCCTGCCCGGTCCCGGCGCGGCCGACGTGCGCCGCGCGCCGGACGGCACGCTGCTCGCCACCCTGCCGGTCACGTTGCCGGCCGCGGCCGGTGGCCCGGAGGGCGGGGTGCTGCGCGCCCGCTACGCGCAGGGTGTGCGGCCCGGCGGTGACGAACTGGCTTTCCTGCTGTCCATCGCGGACCACGCGGGCACGGCGCTGCACGCCGCGCACCTGATCGCGCGGGCGGGCGCGCGGGCCGGCGAGCAGGAACGCGCCCGGCTGGCCCGCGAACTGCACGACAGCGTCGCGCAGGCGCTGTACGGCATCACGCTCGGTGCCAAGACGGCGCGCGCGACCCTGGAGACCGACGCGGCCCGCACCCGCCAGAGCTTGGAGTACACCATCCGGCTCGCGGAGGGCGGCGTGTCCGAGATGAAGGCGCTGCTGTTCAGCCTGCGCCCGGACGCGCTGGAGGAGGGCGGGCTGGTCGCCGCGCTGCGCCAGCACGCGCACGCGCTGGAGACCCGGCACGGCCTGACCGTGCACGCGGACCTGCGCGCCGAGCCGCCCCTGACTCCTGAGGCCCAGGCCGCCGCGTACCGCGTGGCGCAGGAGGCGATGCACAACGTCGTGAAGCACGCCCGCGCGGCCCAGGTGTGGCTGGACGTGCAGGTTGTGCCGGCGCCGGCGGGCGCGGCGCAGGTGGTGCTGAGCGTGCGCGACGACGGGCGCGGCTTCGATCCGCAGCTGCTTTCGCCGGGCACGCTGGGGCAGCGCAGCATGCGCGAACGGGCGGCCGGAGTGGGCGGCACGCTGGAGGTCCGCAGCACGCCCGGCCAGGGCACCACTGTGGTCCTGCGGCTGCCGGCCACCGTGCGCGCTGTGCCGGAGGTGAGCGCGTGACCGCGTCGCCGCCCGCCCGACCCCTGCCGCCGGTGCTGGGCCGCATGGCGGTGGGCCTGCTGGTCGCCGGGGCGGGCGCGCTGGTCGCGTGGCAGGGCGTGGGCTTCAGTCCCACGCCGGGCATGGCCGCCCTGAGCACCCCGCTGAGCGTGCCGCTCGACGACCCCCGCCCGGCCGCGTCCGCCAGCGTGCACCTGCGCGGCGACCGCGTGGACGTGAGCGTGAATGCGCTGGACGCCGGCAGTCCGTGGCTGCTGCGCGGCTCGGCGCTGCACCGGGGCCGCAACCCGGTCACGCTCGAGACGCAGCGCGACGGCGACCGGCTCAACGCCTCCGTGGCCCTGCGCGTGCAGAACATCGACCGCGGCGGCGTGATCGTGAGCGGCCCGGAACCGCTGCAGCACCACATCGCGCTGGCCCTGTCGCGCGACCTGCCGCTGTCGCTGGCGGCGCAGACCAGCAGCGGTGACCAGAGTCTCGACCTGACGACGCTGCGCATCCGCGCCCTGAGCGTGCGCACCGGCAGCGGCGGCCAGCAGCTCACCCTGCCCGCACGGGCCGCCGGGCCGCTCTCGCTGGTCAGCGCCAGCGGCGACGTCACGGTGCGGGCGCCCACCGGCGCGAGTCCGGAAGCGCTGCGGGTGAACACCCAGAGCGGCGAGCTGAGCCTGGACCTCGCGGGCGCCCGCACCCTGGCGCTGGGGGCCGGCGCGCTCAGCGGGGACGTGCGCCTGACGCTGCCGGTGTCGTTCGCGCGCGGCACCGTCACCACGTCCAGCGGCGACGTGACCATCACGGCGCCCGCCACCCTGCGCTCCGGGAACCTCGACGTCCGGACCCAGAGCGGCAACGTGACCCTGCGCGTGCCGTCCGCGCTGCGCGTGCGGGTGCGCTTCACGGACCGCGATACCGTGATCCTGCCCCCTGGCACGCCCCCCGCCACCGCGCCGCAACTCGACGTGTTCGTGGACTCGGGCGGCGAGGTGCGGGTGCAGCGCCCGGACGGCACAGACGTGCCCCTGCCCGGCGCCGCGCCGACGCTGCCGCCCCCCGCGCCCCCGACCACCCCCGTGCCGCCGCTCAGCGCCGAGCCGACCACTTCCGAGGAGACGCCATGACCACTTCCCCCCCTTCCCCCGCGGTGCGCGTGCTGCTCGTCGACGACCACGCGGTCGTCCGTCAGGGCCTGCGCCTGTTCCTGGGCCTCGACCCGCAGATCGAGGTGGTCGGTGAGGCCGCCAACGGCGAGGAGGCGCTCGCGGAGGCCGACGCCCTGATCCCGGACGTGATCGTGATGGACCTGATGATGCCTGTGATGGACGGCATCACCGCCACCCGTGCGCTGCGAAAGCGCCTGCCCGACACCGAGATCATCGCCCTGACCTCCACCCTGGAGGAGCACAAGGTGAACGGGGCGATCGAGGCGGGCGCGATCAGCTACATGCTCAAGGACGCGAGTTCCGACACCCTCGCGGACGCCATCCACGCGGCGGCGCGCGGCGAGGTGCGGCTGCACCCGGAAGCCGCCAAGCGCCTGGTGCGCGACTTCCGCGGCGGCGAGATGCGCGAGACCCTGACGCCCAAGGAGACCATCGTGCTGCAACTCATCGCGCACGGGTACTCCAACCGCGACATCGCCGCGGACCAGGGCGTGTCCGAGGCGACCGTGAAGACCCACGTGAGCCGCCTGCTGGGCAAGCTGGGGCTGGACAGCCGCACCCAGGCGGCGCTGTACGCCCTCAAGCAGGGCATCGCCAGCCTGGACGGCGTGGAGCTGTAGCACTGCAGGCGGGCTGTCCGCTATAGTGGACGGGTGACCACTATGTTGGACGAGGCGGGGACCCAGCTCGCGCAGCGCCTGCGGCTGGAGAGGGAAGCGCGCGGGTGGTCGCTGGCCGACCTCGCCGCGCGCTCCGGCGTGGCGAAGGCCAGCATCAGCAAGATCGAGCGCGGCGAGATGAGCCCCACCGCCGCGCTGCTGGTGCGGCTGGCCGCGGCCTTCGACCTGACCCTGGCGGGCCTGCTGCTGCGCGCCGAGGCGGGCGGCGACCGCGTGGTCCGCGCCGCCGACCAGCCGGTGTGGCGTGACCCCGAGACCGGCTACACCCGCACCCAGGTGTACATGCGCCCCGACCACCCGGTCGAGGTCGTGCGGGTCGTCATGCCGCCCGGCCAGCGGGCGCACCTGCCGGCGTCCAGCTACGCCCGCATCCGGCAGGTGCTGTGGGTGCAGTCGGGCACCCTGACCGTCACCGAGGGCCACGAGCGCCACGAGCTGGACGCCGGCGACGCCCTGGGCTTCGGCCCGCCCGCCGACGTCGTGATCGCCAACGAATCGGCCTCGCCGTGCACCTACGCCATCGCCCTCGCCCGGAGCTGACCATGAGTGATGCCCGAATTGCCCCGCTGACCGCCGATACCCACACCCTGGACCAGCTCACGGCTCTGCTCGTGGAGACCGTCGCGCACGGCGGGTCCGTCAGTTTCATGCACCCGCTGCCACCCGAACAGGCCCGCGCGTTCTGGCAGGGCTCGCTGGACGCGGCGCGGGCGGGCGGGCGCGTCCTGTACGGCGCGTGGGACGGTGACACGCTGGCGAGCACCGTCACGCTGCTGCTCGACGTGCCGCCCAACCAGCCGCACCGCGCCGAGATCGCCAAGATGATGACCCGCTCCGCGTACCGCGGCCGGGGGCTCGCCACCGCCCTGCTGCGAGCCGCCGAGGCCGAGGCGACCCGCCGGGGCCGCACCCTGCTCGTGCTCGACACGTCCGTGGACGGCGGCGCGTCAAAGCTCTACGAGGGCGCCGGCTACATCCTGGTCGGCGAGATCCCGGACTACGCCCTCACGCCGGACGGTCGGCTCAACGGCACGCTGATCTACTACAAGCGGCTGCCCGCCCAGACCTGAAGGGGCCGCGGACATGCTTCGTCCGCGGCCCCCAGGAGGTCGTGCCCTCAGCCCAGGTCGTCCAGGGTGGCGGCCAAGTCTTTCTTCACGCAGGTGAACATCGGCGTGTCGCGCAGGGTGTACATGCTCGCCTCGGTGTAGCGCAGCCGGTGCACCAGATCGACGAACTCCTGCGGGTGGTCGCTGTCGAAACTCACCACGAACTCCTGATCGTCGATGCCGTAGGAGTAGCTCGTGTTGATCCGCACGCCCTTGAAGGGTGCGCTGGCGTAGATGTGCTCGTCCATCATGCCCTGGCGCGAGTGCGGCGTCAGGTCGTACCACGGCCGGGTCTTGATGAACGGGTAGATGAACAGGAACTGCCCCTGCCCCGGCAGCACCTCCAGCCCGTGCCCGCTGCCCTCCACGCGGTTGACGTACTGGCTGCGCTTGTTCATCGACACGAAGTTGAAGGGCTGCGTCAGGTAGCCCATCAGGCGCGTGCGGTTCAGGCGGGCCTGCGCGTCCTGGAACTCGCGCACGTCGAAGGCGATGCGCCACAGCATGAAATCCACGTCGCTGCGCACGCCCACCAGCGAGTACGGCCGCAGGATCAGGCCCTTCTCGGCCGGGGCCGCGTCCACCCAGCCCTGGGCGGCGGCCAGGAACTCGGCCTTCAGCTCGTCGCGCTCCGCCGGCGGCAGGCGCCGGAACGCCGGATCGAGCTTGAAGAACGCGTAGTTCAGGAACTGCCGCTGCGCGCGGTCCGCTTCCCGCTGCGTGACCTGCCCGCTGGGATCGAGGTCCACCATCATCTTCGGACGGCCACCCGCGGGACGCCCCCCGGCCGCAGGTGCCCCGGACTCGGGCGCCGTGCCTTCTGGACGGCCGCTCACTGGGCCACCACTTCGCCGCGCAGGTCCCGCTCCATGCCGAAGTTCGCGCGGTATAGCGCCTGAATGGCGTCGTACTCGGCGCCCATCAGCGGCGCGGCGTCGAAGGCCTGCACGTACTCGTCCAGCCCCACCGCGGAGTAGATGTTCGGCAGCACGCTCGCCATGGCTGGCGAACGCAGTGCGAACTGGATCGCGAGCTGCCCGATGGTGCGCCCGCGTCCCGCCACGAACTGCTCGTTGATCTGCTCGACCTTCTTCAGTCCGTCCTCCATCCACGCCTTGCGCCGGGCGTTGGTGGTCAGGCGCCAGTTGCGGTGGTCACCCGGCTCGAACTCGGTGTCCAGCGTCATGTACCCCTCCAGCAGCCCCGAGGCGTGCGGCACGCGGGCCACCACGCCCACGCCGACGTCCTCGGCCACCGGCAGGATGCGCTCGCCCAGCATCTGCTCCAGCAGGTTGTAGATGATCTGCGTGGGCGCGCGGCGGTCGCGGACGCTGCTGACCCCCTCCTCGATCTGGCGCTCGTTCAGGGCCGGGCCCAGCGCCGTGCCGTACGCGCGGATCAGCCCCTCGGCCTTCGCCCTGTCCAGTTCCGCCCACAGGTCGTCCGCCAGGGCCGAGCCGGGCTGGAGCGCGTCCATGCGCGGGTTGTGCAGCTGGTAGTAGTCGATGTAGTCCGTTCCCAGGCGCCTGAGGCTCCCCTCCAGCGCCCGGCGAAGGTGCGCCGGCGACCAGTCGTGCGGCCGTTCCTGCTGCCCGGCGCGTTCCGGGTTGTTGTAGATGTCATAGCCGAACTTCGTGCCGATCACGATACGGTCGCGCACGTCACCCAGGGCCTCGCGCTGCAGCTCCTCGGCGCGGCCCGAGGCGTAGGTGTCGGCGTTGTCGAAGAAGGTCACGCCGAGGTCGAAGGCGCGGCGCAGCAGCTGCTTGCCCATGCCCTCGTCCTTGACGCCCCACCACGTCGTGCCCACGGTCCACACGCCGAATCCGACCGCGCTGACGGTCAGGTCGGTGCCCTGCAACTTGCGGTATTCCATGCCCGCACTATTCCACCGTCCGCCGGGGATGGATGGCCCGCACCTGACCACACGATGTGAACTGTCCTGTGAAGGAATGAACACCGCTGCCCCTGAATGGGCTGCCTGCCAACGAGGGAAATGTCATAGTGGACTCACGTCTTCCACATCCGCGCCGAGCGCTTTCCTCACTTCTGTTCAGGAGCCTGCATGCCGCGAATTCCCGTCCGTCTCGCCTCGACCCTCTTGCTCACCGGCGTTCTGGCTGCATGTAGTCAGACGCCCGCGCCGACCACCGAAGACACGTTGCCGCCCGGCAGTCCCTACGCGGGCGGCGCTTCCTATCCCTGGAGCGACCGCCTCGAAGCACCTGTCGCCGACCCCTACGCCGCCGGCCGCGACTACCCGTGGTCATCCCCCCAGGCCGCCAGCACCCTGGCCACGCAGGGGTTGAGCGCAGGGGTGAATCAGCTCAGCGACCTGCCGTGGACGTCCGCCAGCAACTTCTGGGGTCCCATCTCGCGGGACAAGAGCAACGGCGAGCAGGGTGAATTCGACGGCCACACGCTCACCATCGGCGGACAGACCTTCGCCAAGGGGCTGGGCGTCCACGCCGACAGCACGGTCAAGTACGCACTGAACGCGCAGTGCAGCGCCTTCACGGCCAGTGTCGGGATCGACGACGAGGTCGGCACTCTGGGCCGGGCGACGTTCCAGGTGCTGGGGGATGGCAAGGTGCTGTACACCAGCCCGGAACTGACGGGTGCGGACACGGCGAAGGCGGTGTCCGTGAACGTCTCGGGCGTCAGGGAACTGACCCTGAACGTGCTCAAGGGCGCGAACACGTACTACGACCACTCGGACTGGGCGGACGCGAAGGTCACGTGTCAGGCGCTGAAGCCGAGTGGCACGGTGTATGTGAGCGACCTGGCGTACACCAGCGCCACCAACGGGTGGGGGCCAGTCGAGATCGACCGCAGCAATGGCGAGCAGGGGCAGTTCGACGGCAAGCCCATCACGGTCGAGGACCAGGTCTACGCCAAGGGTCTGGGTGTGCACGCGAACTCGGCGATCACGTACGACCTCGGTGGGCAGTGCACGGCGTTCGAGTCTGTCGTTGGCGTGGACGACGAAGTCGAAGCGCGGGGATCGGTGGTGTTCCAGGTGTTCGGTGACGGCCGCAAGCTCTACGAGAGCAGTGTGCTTCAGGGGGGAGTACGCAACTATTACCCCGTGGCGCGGGCCAACGTGACCGGCGTGCGTGAACTGAAACTGGTCGTCACGGACTTCGGCGACGGCAAAAACTTCGATCACGCCGACTGGGCTGACGCCAAGCTCGCGTGCTCCACGCCCGGCGCCTCCGGCACGTTCGACCCCACCTTCGGCGTTGCGGGGCACGCCAACGTCGGTGGTGTCGACAGCGTCGTGGAACCGGACACTTCCGTGGTGCTGCTCGGGGCCGACTTCACGGTCAAGCGCGTGTCGTCTGCGGGCATTGTGAGTGCGGCGGGTGCCGCCGTTGTTCCCGGCGGGACGGCCATGGCGCTGGCCCGCCAGGCGAACGGCAACCTCGTGGCGGTCGGTCAGGCGAATAGCGCCGTGGTGGTCGTGCGGTACCTGCCGAGCCTTCAGCCCGATCCGAGCTTCGGCACGGGCGGCGTGGTCGTGGTGCAGTACGGCCAGGCGGTGCCCGACGCCCTGTTTGGACCGACCGCGGCCGTGTCATCCGGCCGCGACGTGGCCGTTCAGGCAGATGGAGGGGTGGTGATCGTCGGGACGGCCAGCCGGGCATTCACGTCATCCCCTGGTGTGCGCATCTTGACTCCGCAGTTCCTCGTCGCGCGTCTCAGCGTCACCGGGACGGTAGACACCACCTTCGGAAACGGCGGCTCGGTCGTGTCCGGGGGAGAAGATTATCTGAGCCCCCAGTACCGCAATGATGGCGCTGTAAACGACATGCTCTCCGCCGTCGCTCTCCAGCCGGACGGGCGCATCGTCGCCGTGGGCAGTTCGGAGTACATCAGTCAGTACACCCCCTTCGTGTTCCGCTTCCAGACGAATGGGCAGCTCGACCCGAGCTTCTGCGGCGACGGTATCTGTGGCGTGTTCACCCAGGCTGGGTACGGTGATCTGCTGCGGGCTCTGCTGATCGAGCCGGACGGCAGCATCGTCGTCGGCGGGGCCACCGAGCGCTTCCAGACCCTGGCCGTCATTGCGCGCCTCACCTCCTCCGGCGCGCAGGCCGGCGGCGCGATTTTCCAGATCGCCGATTACTTCTACGAGCAGGGCTCCATCTACAGTCTGGCGCGCCAGGGCGACGGCAAGATCGTGTTCGGGGCTGTGACCCGCAACGACCGTGGACTCGGGCGCCTGAACGCGGACTTCACTCTTGACACGACCTTTGGTGATCTGGGTACCGGCTATGTCCGGGTGCAGACCGGGATCACCTCCGTGAACATCGACCCCCTGAACCGCATCGTGGCCAGCGGAGCGACCGACACGGTGCGCGTCCTGCCCTGACCTCCCCCTGTTCAGCAAGGCCGCCCTGCACGTCCGGGCGGCCTTGGCGTGTGCCGGCGCGCTACCCTCGGCGCATGCTCAAGCACGTGTCCTTCCTGTCCCGTGATCTGCCCGCGACCCTGGCCTTCTACGAGGGGCTGGGCGGCGTGGTCGAGAAGGACGTCGTGACCGCCGAGGGGTACCGGCGCGGCGTGGTGCGCGTGGGCGAAGGCCGCCTCCAGTTCTTCCAGATTACGGGTGAGGTGCCGGCCCCGCACGGGCACTGGGCAGAGCACATCGCCGTGTCTGTCCGCGATCTGCGCTCTGTGCTGGCCGCGCTGCGGACGGCGGGCGCGACGGTCACGCGCGACCTCCAGCCCAGCCCGGGTGGGCGGGACATGGCGTTCGTGCTCGATCCGGACGGGCGGCAGGTGGAACTGCTGGAAGCAGACGCCTGAAGCGTTAGGGGCCCTCGGTGTAGACGCGGCTGGGGTAGTAGTACTTCTGCAGCAGCAGCTTGCCCAGCGCGACCGTGGGCACGGCCAGCAGCGCGCCCGCGAAGCCCAGCAGAGCCACGCCGACCAGGATGGCGAGCAGCACGGTGATGGGGTGGAGGTCCGTGGTGCGGCTCAGGATGTACGGGCTCAGGAAGTTGCCCTCAATCTGGTTTGCGGCGACAAACACCACGATCACCAGCACGGCCTTGATCAGGCCGCCGGGCATGGTGAGGGCCAGCAGCAGGGCGGGGGTGGCGCCGATGATCGGACCGAGGTACGGCACGATATTGAACGCGCCGGCCAGGAAGCCGATGGCGGCGGCGCTGGGAATGCCGACGATGGTCAGGCCCAGCCACACGAACACGCCGATGAACACGGCGATCAGCAGTTGCCCGCGCACGTACCCGCCGACGGATGTACCGACCAGGTCCGACAGTTCCAGCACGCGCGGCTGCCACGGGCGCGGGAAGATGCCGAGCAGCGTGGCGTTCACGCGCGAGTAGTCGAGCATCAGGTACACGCTCAGCAGCAGGATCAGCAGCACCTGCCCGACCACGCCGCCGATCGAGACCAGACCGCTGAACAGCGTGCCGGTCGAGGACAGGGCGTTTTGCAGGATGGGCACGATGTTCTTGCCGAGGTTCTCGACGTAGGCCTGGGCGGCCAGCACGATCTTCTCGCGCGCGCCGGTCAGGCCGGTCACGCCGCGCGCCGTGAGCCACTGCGTGAGGTTGTCGAAGGTGTCGCCGGCGGAGCCGATCAGGTCCGGGAGTTTCTGGAGCAGCTGCACGAGCTGCGAGCTGACGGTGACGAGCAGCGCGCCCGCCATGGTGAGCACGCCCAGGAAGATCAGCACCACGAAGAACACGCCCAGACCACGCCCCACCCGGCCGCGTTCCAGCCATGTCAGCAGGGGGTTGGCCAGGTACGCGATCAGGAAGGCCACGGCGAAGTCCACCAGCACCGAGCGGATTTCCCCGGCCAGCCGCCACGCGACGAAGATCGCCAGGAGGAACACGGCCAGGCGCACCCAGGGAAAGCTCCACGCGTGCTGAAAGGCGGTGGGGCCGCGCTCGGCGCGCAGAGATCTGGAGTTCGGGGTGGGGGCACTCACGTCGCTTTCACTCTACGGTACGTCCGCCGGGGCGTTGACCTGCATTGCCTGGAGGTAAAGGCGCGCGGGGAGGGGCGGCCCTCCCCGCGCGGGCGGGCCGGGCTCAGTACGAGCGGGTGACGACCTGCCCGTTCTGGCCCATCGGCTGGGCCGCGCCGCCGTTCACGCTGACCCGCACGCCGCCGGCGTTCCCGGCGCGGATGGTCACGCCCTTCGGGAAGCCCTTCACGCTGCCGGCCGGTGGGGTGCCCTGGTACAGGATGACGCCGCCGGGGCCGGTCACCCGGGTCCAGGAGGGCGCGGCGAAGGTCACGCTGACCGCAGAGCGCGGCGCGGTGGTGGCGCTCGCCGCGGGGGTGGCCGGGGCGGCGGCGGCGGGCGTCACGGTGGGGGCGCTGCCGGGGCGGTTGAGGTCCGTCAGGCTGCTGCGGCCGGTGCCGGTGGCGGGCAGGGTGGCGCGCAGGTAACGGCCGGCCGTCAGCGAGATGGACTGCTTGAGCGGCTGCCGGCCACCCAGTTCCACGCGCAGCTCCGCCTGGTCGCGCTGGTCGACCGGGAAGGCGTTCAGGGGCGTGGTGCCCAGGTCGCGGTTGTCGAGGTACACGCGCGCGCCGCTGGGCACGCTGCGGACCGTCAGGCGCACGGTGGTCGGAGCGGGCGTGGGCGCAGGGGCGGGCACCGGGGCCGGCGCGGGCGTGGCCGGAGCGGCGACGGCCGCCGGCGTGGGCGGCGCCACCACGACGGGCGGGGGGCGCAGGTACGTGCTGTACGCGTAGTACCCGCCGGCGCCCAGCACGATCACGGCGGTCAGCGCCCCGGCGATCACCGCCGGGCTCACGCCGCTGGCCGAGCGGTTTGGGGTGGGCACGCCGCGCAGGCTCTGCGCGACTTCCGGGGTGGGGGGCACGCTGCGGTCGAAGTCTGCGATCAGCGGCGTGGGATCGAGGTTGAGTTCACGCGCGTAGCGTTGCAGGTACGAGCGGGCGAAGGTGCGCTCGGGGAGCAGGGCGGTGTTGCCCTCCTCCAGGGCGCGCAGGTAATCGCCGCGGATCTTGGTGCGGACCGAGAGTTCCTGGGTGCTCAGGCCCAGGGCCTCGCGGGCTTGTTTCAGCGTGCTGCCGAAGCTCATGCTGCCCACCTTAACCTTTTTGTGAACGGGTGGTCTGTGCGGTCCAGCCGTCCACTAGCCGTCATACGGACGGCCCAGTGCGCGGGGCGCCCGGCTGCGGCCGGTCAGGATCAGGGCCAGGATGGTGATCACGTACGGCAGGGCGCTGACCAGCGTGGGCGGCAGCAGGTCGGTGCCGCCCAGCGCGATCGACAGCGCCTGCAGGAAGCCGAACAGCAGGGTGGCGCCCAGCACGCCCAGCGGTTTCCACTGCCCGAAGATCAGGGCGGCCAGGGCGATGAACCCCGAGCCCGCGCTGATGTTGCGCACATACGAGTCGAGGTTCCCGATGCTCAGGAACACCCCGGCGGTGCCGGCCAGCATGCCCGAGAGGATCACGGCCGAGTAGCGCATGCGCCGCACATTGATGCCCATGCTGGCCGCGGCGCCCGGCTGCTCCCCGGTGGCGCGCAGCCGCAGGCCGTACGGCGTGCGGTACACGACGTACCACGTCACGGCCACGATGATGAACGCGAAGTACACCGGCGGCGAGAAGCGCAGCTCACCCACGCCCCACAGCGGCAGCCCCTGGTTGAGCTTGGGGCTCTCGGTGGAGGTCTGGTACAGCGCGGTCAGGATCACGGCGGGCACGCCGGTGGCGAGCAGGTTGATGGCCGTGCCGCTGATCACCTGGTCTGCGCGGTACTTGATGCTCAGGAGCGCGTGAATCCACGCGATCAGGCCGCCGACCAGCATGCCGGCCAGCCAGCCGAACCACGGGGCCGCCGCGCCCAGACTGGGTTCCAGCGCCTTGGCACTGACCGCCCCGGCCAGCGCGCCGAAGATGATCAGGCCGTCCAGGGCGATGTTCACCACGCCGCTGCGCTCGCTGAACAGGCCGCCCAGCGCCGTGAGCAGCAGCGGCACCACCGAACGGATGAAGGTCGCCAGGAAGGCGGTCGTGAGGAGCTGCGCGAACAGACCGTCCATCACTTGCCTCCTTCACGGGTGATCTGCTCGCTGCTCTGGCCGACGTTGGGGTTCGGAGTGGCGCGTTCCAGCGCGGCCTGGTCCGGGCTCAGGTGGGTACCGGGCGGCGGTCCGCCCGCCCCGGCCGCCACGAGCTGCGGCGGCGGCGGATCGGTCAGGCGCCGGCTCAGGAAGCCCCCGGCGGCGATGAACAGCACGATCAGCGCCTTGAGCACCGTCACGATGTCCCGGTTCACGTTCTCGAGCTGCCGCGAGACCTCCAGGCCGCCGGTGTCGACCGTGCCGAACAGCAGGCTGGACACGACCACGCCCGCCGGGGTGTTCTGGCCCATCAGCGCCACCGCGATGCCGTCGAAGCCGACGTTCACAGGCATGTTGCCCTTCAGGCGGTACTCGTCCAGCGCGCCCCCGTTCACGTAGTGCAGCCCCGCCAGGCCGGCGAACATCCCGGCGATGGTCATGGCAAGCACCGTGCCGCGCGCCACGCTGATCCCGCCGTACTCGGCCGCCTTGGGCGACAGGCCCACCGCGCGCAGCGCGTACCCGGTCGAGGTGCGCCACATCAGCGTGCCGAAGAACGCCACGCACAGCAGCGCGATCAGGAACGACGCGTTGAGCTGCGAGCCGGCGATATTCACGGGAATCCCGATGCGCCACGTGACGGCCCCGGCGATCACCGCGATCAGCAGCGCCATTCCCGTGCGGCGGGCCTTCAGCACGGCCCGCGCCACGAAGAACGCCACCAGCGCGACCAGCAGGCCGATGCTGATGGCCGTCTGCCCGCCCGAGCCGACGTTCAGCAGCCCCAGCATGGTCGGCAACTGCGCGCCGGGTTGCAGCACCTCGCTGCGCGCCTCGAAGCCCTCGGCCTTCAGGCCCAGGTGGTAGGTGCGGCCCAGGAAGGGGAAGGTGTCGGTGCCGATCAGAAAGATGAACACCGCCGAGGCGATGTAGTTGAGCATGATGGTGTTGATGACCTCGCTGGACCCGAAGCGGGCCTTGAGCACGCCGGGAATGGCGCCCCACAGCGCGCCGAAGGCGCCGGCCGCGATGATCGACAGCGGCAGCAGGCCCCAGCCCAGCCACGCCGGGCCGTACACGCCGGCCAGCATCGCGCCGACCGCGCCCATGGTCAGCTGGCCGGGCCCGCCGATGTTGAACAGGCCGGTGCGGAACGCGAACGCGACCGACAGGCCCGTGAAGATCAGCGGCGTGGCGAGCTTCAGGGAATCGAGCAGCGGGTTGAGGCTGGTGACGGGCGCGAACAGCGACGAATACACGAAGTACACCAGGTCGCTCTTGGCCAGCCAGCCCCCCACGAGGCCCAGCGGTTTGCCGCTGAGGTTCACGGCCGGCTGCACGATCAGGACCACCACCGCCCCCACCGCGATGGCCAGGGAAATCGCGCTGACCGGCACCAGCAGGCCGCGCAGGCGGTTGTACCGCTCGTGCCACCACGCCCGTCCGCTCAGGCCCGCCCCGGTGGCGATCAGGCCGCCCAGCACCGGCAGGAACAGGCCCAGGTTCATGCCGCCGCCCGCATAGAAGTTCCGCAGCTGCCGCTTGGCGCCGGGCCGCAGGGCGGTGTCGGCCATCACGCGGCCCACCTGCTCACTCAGGGTCGCGTCGAGCCGCAGCACGGCCGCGGCCGCCAGCACGAAGGCCAGCAGCGCCGTGATCCACAGCCACGTCGCGCGCCGCAGCGCGCCGATCACCGTCGCGACCAGCAGGGCCAGCGTGGCCCAGCCCAGGCCCAGGATCAGTCCGGTGGGCGGCAGGGGCGCGTCCTGGTACGAGGAGAGGTTCAGCAGGCGGCCCGAGAGGTGCAGCAGCACGGCGTCCGCGTCCGTGCCGCCGCGGCCCAGGGTGGCCAGCGGGAACAGCAGCATGCCGGCGGCGGCCACGGCCGCAGCGATCAGCGCGATGCGCGCGCCGTCCCCGGTCGGGCGGGTGTCAAGAGCGGTCGTCACGCCGCCATTGTACGGGGCGCCCCTGCTCCCGGCGAGAACTGCGGCGGGCCGCGCGGCCGGGGCTGCTATGCTCGCGGGCGGTATGGAACGCACTTTTGCCATGATCAAGCCCGACGGCGTCCGCCGTGGCCTCACGCCCGAGATTCTCGCCCGCATCCAGCGCAAGGGGTACCGCGTCATCGGCCTCAAGCAGATGGTCATTGCCCGCGAGACGGCCGAGGCCCACTACGCCGAACACAAGGAGCGCCCCTTCTTCGGGGAACTCGTGACCTTCATCACCGGCGGTCCCGTGGTCGCCATCGCCCTGGAGGGCGAGAACGCCATCAGCGGGTGGCGGGCCATGATGGGCGCCACGAACCCGGCGAACGCCGCGCCCGGCACCATCCGCGCGGACTTCGCCACCACCACCGGCGAGAACGTCACCCACGGCAGCGACAGCCCGGAGAGCGCCGCGCGCGAACTCGGCCTGTTCTTCCAGGACAGCGAACTGCTGGCCTGAGCGGCCGCCGGGGTGCCGCCGAGCTGCCGTCCGCCTGGACGCCCAGCTGGACGGGAAATGCAAGGTTCCTGTCATGACCGCCTGCATACGATCGCGCTGAGGGTATGTCGAGGCGGACCACTCCACTCCAGGACCTGCTGCTGCGCAGCCAGCTGGCCGCCGTGCTGGCGGCCAGCGCGGCGTACGTGGCCTACGCGCTGCTGACGGCGCTGATCGATCCGCCCGGCGCGTTTCCGCTGGCGTACCAGACGCCGAAATACTGGGCGGCCGTGGTCGCCGCGGCGACCATCGTCGCCCTGACCGCCGTGCCGCACCGACTGAAGACCGTGTACCTGGCCGCAGCGGCCGGGTACGCGGTCGCCACGCTGTTCGAGCTGCCCCGCGCGGCCACCGGCGGGATGTCCGTTCACCTGATGCTGTGGCTCACCCTGAACGTGCTGGTGTCCTTCGTGGTGTTCGGCGCGCGGCCGGCCGCGGCCCTGAACGCCCTGGGCACGCTGCTGCTGCTGGGCGCCGTGGTGGTTCGCGGGCCGCTGCCCGCCGCGCAGCGCGCCGACTGGATCACGGCCGTGATCGTGATGGGCGTGGCCGGCATGATCGCGTACACGCTGATGACCTTTATCGAGAACAACCTGCTCCAGCACGCCCAGGACAGCGAGAAGCTGCTCGCCGCGCGCCAGGACGCCGTGACCGACGTGTACGGCCGCGGCGCCATCGAGGAGGAGCTGCACCACGCCATGGAGCACGCCAACCGCACGAATACGCCCATGAGCATCGTCGTGACGGACATCGACCACTTCAAGCAGGTGAACGACCAGCACGGCCACGCCTTCGGGGACGACGTGCTGCGCGCAGTCGGCAAGCGGCTGCGGCGCAACGTGGGCGGCATCGGCGGCATGGTGGGCCGCTGGGGCGGCGAGGAGTTCATCGTGCTGCTGCCGGGTCTGTCCAAGCCGGACGCGCTGGCGCTCGCCGAACGCCTGCGGCGCGAGATCGGCGACACGCCGCTGGCTGGCCTGCCCGTCACCGCGAGTTTCGGTGTGGCGTCCTACCGCGGCACGGGCGACACGCCGGACCAGCTGTTCGGCCGGGCCGACATGGCGATGTACGAGGCCAAGCGCTCGGGCCGCAACGCCGTGCGCTGATTCAGCGGAACGCGCTCAGCAGGTCCGGGTCGCGCTGCGCGGCGTATCCGCGCGTCACCAGCCGCAGGGCCTCGCCCGCGCGCAGCACGAGCACGTCCTTCAGGCCGGACGTCGCGGCGGGACGCAGCGCGGGGCCCTGGGCGGTCTGGACGGTCGCCGCGCCTGCGCCGGCCGCGTCCTGCGCGCTGAACGTCGGCTTCTCGACGATCAGGTTCCACGCCTGTGCGCGGGAATCGCCGTCGTAGGTGATGGTCATCGCGGCGGCCTGGAGCGGCGGGTGGGTCGTCCACACCACCGAGCGCAGCCCTCCGGGCAGGCGGTCGCGGTGGTCGGCCTGCGCGTCGAAGGTGCCGTTGGCGGTGAAGATCAGCTGCTGCTCCAGCGTGTTCGCCGCAGGGCTGCGGTGGCACGCCGTGAGCAGCAGCGCGGCCAGCAGCAGCCCCGGGCGGCGGACGGTCATACCCGCACCATACGTCCCCGCGCCCGGCGGGAGCATGTGCAAACATCCCGGCATGGACGCCCACCGCTCGGCCCTGGTGGTGACCGGGGCGCTGCTGCTCGCGCTGCTGGCGCTGGGGCTGTCGCTGCAGCTGGGCTACCGGCGGGGGGCGGCGCGCTGGCCGCACCACGCCCTGTACTTCGCCGTGGTGGCCGGGACCGGCGTGGCCGCCGCGCTGACGTGGCGCGCGGGCGCGGCGGCCTGGGCGCTGCTGCCTGCGCTGGCCCTGCTGCTGACCATGCCGCGCACCCGCCCCGGCACGGCCGGGCACTGGCAGCGGGCGCTGGTGTGCGCGCTGGCGTACGCGCTGGGGGCATGGGGGGCGTGGTAGGGGAGGACTGCTAGCCTGGGCGCATGGAACTCATCGAGGGGATGCTGGCCCGGCGGACCACCAACGGCCCCTTCCGCCCGGACCGGGTCAGCCGCGAGCACCAGCACACGCTGATGCGCGCCGCGCAGGCCGCGCCCAGCCACTTCAACTCGCAGCCGTGGCGCTTCGTGCTGGTCGAGCATCCGGACACCATCGCCCGCGTGGCGCAGCTCAGCGGCGACAGCATGACCGAACTCATCGAGGCCGGCGTGTTCTTCGAGCGCTACCGCCGCTACTTCCGCTTCAGCGCCCAGGAGATGGACGCCCGGCGCGACGGCATTCACATCGACCACCTGCCTGGCCCGCTGCGGCCCTTCACGCGCCAGATCTTCTCCGACGCGGGCCTGAAGGTCATGCGGCAGCTCGGCGTGCCCAGAAAGCTGGGCGAGGACAACCGCAAGCTGGTCGCCGGCAGTCCGCTGCTGCTGGCCGCGCTGCTCGACAAGACCGAGTACCGCCCAGGCGAGCTGTCGGGCTTCTACTCGGTGTTCGGGCTGGGCGCGGCCATCGAGAACATCTGGAACGCGGTGGGGGAACTCGGCATGGGCATCCAGTTCATCAGCACGCCCATGGAGATTCCCCGGCAGTGGCAGGCCATGCAGGAACTGCTGCGCGTGCCGCCGGAGCTGGAACTCATGGCGGTGTACCGTCTGGGCTACCTGCCGGAGCATGAGGCGCGGCCCAGCATCGACTGGAGCAGCCGCCAGCGCAAACGCCTGGAGCAGTTCGTGTACCGGGAAACGTGCGACACGCCCGAAGCGGAGGTGGTCCGGTGACGCCCCTGAAGGTGCTGCACGTCGGTCTGGGCGGGTGGGGCCGCAGCTGGATGACGGTCACCGCCGCCGAGGAGCGCGTGGAGGTCGTCGGCTACGTGGACGCGTCCGCCGAGGCGCTGGCCCTGGCACAGGCGCAGGGGGCGCCGCCGGAGCGCTGCTTCACGTCGCTGGCGGACGCGCTGCAGGGTGCGGGCGCCGAGGGTGTGCTCGTGACCACCAACGCGGTCGGGCACGCGCCGGTGGCCCTGGCGGCGCTGGAGGCGGGCCTGCCGGTGCTGATCGAGAAGCCCTTCGCGATCAGCGTGGCCGAGGCCCGCACGGTCGTGGACGCCGCGGCCGCGAAGGGTCTGGCCGTGATGGTCAGCCAGAACTACCGCTTCCATCCGGCCGCGCAGGCTGCCGCCGCGTGGGTGCGCTCTGCGCCCTACGGCGAGGTCGGCGTGGTCGAGGTCGAGTTCCGCCGCGACAGCGCCCGCACCGCCGCGAGCGCCCACCACCTGCTGCCCCACCCGCTGCTGCTCGACATGGCGATCCACCACTTCGACCTGATGCGCTTCGTGCTGGGGCGCGAGGCGGTGTCCATCGACTGCCACGCCTTCAACCCGCCGTGGAGTCCCTTCCGCGACCCGGCCTCGGCGGTCGCCACGGCCCAGTTCCAGGGCGGCGTGACTGTCAGTTACCGCGGCACATGGGCGAGTTCCGGCGTCAAGACCCCGTGGTCCGGCGAGTGGCGACTGGACGCGCGGGACGCCGAGCTGTGGTGGACCGGCCGTGACGACCCGCCCGCCGACCGCGCCACCGTGCGCCCGGTCGGCAAGCGGGCCCGCGCCCTGCCGCTGCCGCCGGTCACGCACCTCGACCGGGCCGGCGCGCTCGCCGAGTTCGTGCACGCTGTGCGTGGGGGGCGTGAGCCGCAGAGCAGCGGGCGCGACAACCTCGGCAGCCTCGCGCTGGCCCTGGCCGCCATCCGCTCCGCGCAGGAGCGCCGCACCGTGCCGCTGGCCGAGCTGCTGGACACCTGAACGCCCGGGCGCGGGCGACCGTGAAGGGACGGTCAGTTCGGGCCGGGAGCAGCGCCCCGCCCACGGGTGCAGAATGCCGCGGGAGGCACCACCCATGACCAACAGCACCACGCTCAACGCCGCGCAGAGCGGCACCTTCCAGATCGGCGGCGACCTGAGCGTCAACCGCCTGGGCTTCGGCGCCATGCGCGTCACCGGCGACGGGATCTGGGGCGAGCCGGCCGACCGCAGCGGCGCCCTGGCGACCCTGCGCCGACTGCCGGACCTCGGCGTGAACTTCATCGACACCGCCGACAGTTACGGCCCGGCCGTCAGCGAGGAACTCATCCGCGAGGCGCTGCACCCCTACGACGCGGTCGTGATCGCCACCAAGGGCGGCCTGACCCGCACCGGCCCGAACGTGTGGATTCCCGTGGGCCGCCCCGAGTACCTCAAGCAGCAGGCATACATCTCGCGCCGCCGCCTGGGCGTGGACGTCATCGACCTGTGGCAGCTCCACCGCATCGACCCCAAGGTGCCGCGCGACGAGCAGTTCGGCGCCATCCGCGAGCTGATGGACGAGGGCGTCATTCGCCACGCCGGGCTCTCGGAGGTCGGCGTCGAGGAGATCGAGGCCGCGCGCAAGGTCTTCCCGGTGGCGACCGTGCAGAACCTCTACAACCTCGTGAACCGCAAGTCCGAGGACGTCGTGGAGTACTGCGCCCGCGAGACCATCGGCTTCATTCCGTGGTTCCCGCTGGCCGCCGGCAGCCTCGCGCGGGAGGGCAGCGTCCTGAGCGACGTCGCTGGGCGCGTGAACGCCAGCCCGTCGCAGGTGGCGCTCGCGTGGGTGCTCCGGCGCAGCCCCGTCATGCTGCCCATTCCCGGCACGGGCAAGGTCGCGCACCTCGAGGAAAATGTTGCCGCCGCCGCACTCGAACTCTCCGACGAGGACTTCCGGACGCTCGACGAGGTCGGTCAGGCCGAGTGGGCCAAGGAAAGCCAGCAGCAGGCCTGAGCCCACGCCGCCATCAGCCCCGAAACAGGCCCCGGAGCATGCGTCTCCGGGGCCTGTTGCTGTGGGCCGACGTCCCGGGCACCGCCAGATGTCGTGCGCCGGCGGTCAGGCTAAGGTCTCCTGAATCCGGCGGCACGGTTCCCGTCAGCTCCCGCACGGCAGAATGCCGGGATGACGTTTCCCCCCGTGCCGGTCGTGCGCGCGCTGGTGACCGGCACCCCGCCGCACCTGACGCCGCAGACCGAGATCCGCGCCGCGGCCAGCACCCTGTTTCCGCGCATGGCCGCGCGCCCCCACATGCTCGACGTGTTCGACAACGCGCAGATCGACACCCGCGCCCTGGCCCGCCCGCTGGCGTGGTACCTCAGCCCGCGCGGCTTCGGCGAGAAGAACGACCTGTTCTTAGAGGAGGCCCGGACGCTGCTGCGGCGGCTGGCGGCCGAGGCGCTGGAGCGCGCACAGGTGGCGCCCGCCGACGTGGACGCGGTGATCGTCGTGAACACCAGCGGCCTGAGCACACCCAGCCTGGACGCGGACCTGATCGGCGCCCTGGGTCTCAACCGGCACGCGGCGCGGCTGCCGGTGTGGGGTCTGGGCTGTGCGGGCGGCGCGGCCGGGCTGGCCCGCGCGGCCGACCTGGTGCGCGCGGGCTTCCGGCGCGTGCTGTACGTGGCCGTGGAACTGTGCTCGCTGACGCTGGTCAAGGGCGACGAATCCAAGAGCAACTTCGTGGGCACCGCGCTGTTCTCGGACGGCGCAGCGGCGCTGGTCGTGACCGCTCCGGACGTGCCCGGCCCGCCGCCGCTGGCGGAACTGCACGGGGCGTACTCCACCCTGATCGAGCACAGCGAGGACATCATGGGCTGGGACGTCGTGGACGACGGCCTGAAGGTGCGCTTCTCGCGCGATATTCCCACCCTGGTGCGCAGCATGATGCGGGACAACGTGCAGGGCGCCCTCGCCGGGCACGGCTGGTGCCGGGAGGGCGTCCAGACGTACGTGGTGCATCCGGGCGGCGTGAAGGTGCTCGCCGCGTACGAGGAGGCCCTGGAGTTGCCGCCGGGTGCGCTGGACGCGAGCCGCCGCGTGCTGCGCGACTACGGCAACATGAGCAGCGTGACCGTGCTGTTCGTGCTGGAGGAGACCCTCAAGGCCGCGCCGACCGGACGCGCCGTCCTGAGCGCCATGGGGCCCGGCTTCAGCGCCGAGCACGTCCTGCTGACCTTTCCTGGAGCGTAGGGCCGGGGCGAGCCGCGCTGGACTCGCCCCGGGCTGGAAACTCGAATTACGCGCCCTGGTCGCCGTCCACGGTCTTGTCGGGGTTCGTGGCCGCGCCGCTGGCGGGCAGGCCGTCCTTCATGCCGCCGTAGGTGCTGGGGTTGGCGTCCGGGCCGCCGGGCTGGGCCGCGCGGGGATCGGTGGTGGCGCTCGTCTGCTGGGCGGTGCTGGTCGTGGCGCCCGCGTCGGCGTTCTCGTCGCTGACGTCGGGATAGATGCCCTGGGTAGCCGGATCGCCGGGGTTCTTCGGCGTGCCGGTATTCCACTGCGCCTGGTCGTTGATGGTGTCCTGCGAGACGTTGGTGTGCGCCTCGGTGCCCGGCTTGCCTTCTCCCATGCTCCAGCCTCCCCGCCCCGCAGACGGGGCGCCGCGTTGTGAATGCCCGCTCAGCGTATCCTGCGTTCCGTTGGCTTTCGGTGGGTGGGCATTTACGAGACGTTGGGCGTGGCGTGCCGGGCGGCTGGGCCAGCCGTCACGGCCGACGGTTGATGGGCTGCGAGCCGTCCAGCTCGCCGGTCACCCGCTGCGGGGTCTGCTCGACCTGGCGCGCCTTGTCCTCCATGCCGGGCGCGGGCACCTTCTTCACGTCGCTCAGGTCGTTCGTGTCCTTGGAGCCGCCCTCCGGGTGGGTCGGGTGGGCGGACGTGAAAGCCTTGTCGGTCATGGTGCACCTCCTGGGTCCGTCCAGCGTAGGCAGCGCCGCCCTCTCTCGGGTGGGTGGCCGGTGATGTCGGCTTCATTCGTACGCCACCCGGGATTCAGTCGCCCGAGGACTTCCCGGTGCCGAAGGTCAGCTCCAGGCCGTCGGCGAGCTGAGCGCGCTCGGCGGCGCTCAGGCGCGCCTCCGGATGCAGGGGTACGTACGTCCGGTCCGGCATGCGGCCGGTGCGGACTTCCTCGGCGGCCTCGTCGGCCTTGCGGCCGTAGCCCGGCACGTTGATGTCGAACTTGCCGCGGCCCTCGTCCACGTGGCGCTGCACCAGCCACGACACCGGCGCGACGTGGCTGTACCACGGCCACACGGTCGCGTGGCTGTGGCAGTTTGCACACGCGCGCGTGAACAGCGCCTTGGTGTCCGGGTCGCTCCACGGCGGCGTGGCCGTGACCGGCGGGTTGGTGTGCGCCCGGCCGTACGGCACGAGCTGGATCAGCACGAACGCGGCGAGCAGGCCCAGCAGCACCCGGGGCAGCAGCGGACGGCGGGACGGGGTCAGGCGCACGGAGCGCCTTGCCGCCGCGGGCGGGCGGGATGCGGGAAGCGGCTCACGTGAGCCGCCAGCGCAGCAGGCGCAGGCCCATGAACACCACGAACACCGTGCCGCCCTCGTGCGCGACCACGCCCAGCGGCAGCGGCACCTGGCCGGCCACCGCCAGCGGCGCGACGATCACGATCACGCCGAACGCGAAACTCAGGTTCGTGATCACGGTGCGCCGGGCCGCGCGGGCCAGCCGCACCGCGCCCGCGAGCTTGCCGAGATCGTTCTGCATCAGCACCACGTCCGCGCTCTCGATGGCGACGTCCGTGCCCGACGCGACGGCCACGCCCAGATCGGCGCGGGCCAGGGCGGGCGCGTCGTTCACGCCGTCCCCGACCATCGCCACCGGGCCGGGCAGCTCCCCGATGATCCGCAGCTTGTCCTCCGGCAGCAGTTCCGCGCGGAACTCGGTCAGGCCCAGGTCGGCCGCGACGGTCTGCGCGACTTCCCGCCGGTCGCCGGTCAGCATCACCGGGTGGGCGATCCCGCTGCTCCGCAGGTCGCGCAGGGCGTCCGCGATGCCGGGCCGCAGCGCGTCCGCCACGCCCATCAGCCCCACGACCTGCCGGCCGCGCCCGACGATCACGCTGGAACTGCCCTGCGCGTTCAGGGCCGCGAGCGCCGCCTCCTGCTGCGCGCTGAGGCTGGCGCCCTCGTGTCCGGCCAGTCGCACGTTGCCCGCCCACACCCGCTGGCCGTGGCTGTCCAGGGCCGTGATGCCCTGACCGGGTACGGCCTGCGCGTCCTGCACGTGCTCGGGCGCCGCGCCGCGCTCCCGGGCCGCGGTCACCACCGCCTGCGCGATGGGGTGCTCCGAATGGCCCTCCAGCCCGGCGGCGAGCGACAGGGCCGCGCCCTCGTCGGCCGCGACGACCCGGGTCACGGTCATCTTCGCCTGGGTCAGCGTGCCGGTCTTGTCGAAGGCGACCGTCTGCACGCCCGCAAGGGCGTCCAGCGCCGCCGAACTCTTGAACAGCACCCCGGCGCGGGCGGCGGCGGCCATCGCGGAGAGCATCACCGCTGGGGTGGAGATCACGACCGCGCACGGCGACGCGACCACCATGAAGGTCATCGCGCGGTACCACGCCTGATCGACCGGCAGCGTGAAGCCGTAGCGCAGCAGCGCGTACACCAGCGGCACGCTGAGCAGCACGACCAGCGCATAGGGGCTCTCCCAGCGTTCGGTGACGCTCTCGGTGCGGCTTTTCTGCGTCTGGGCCTGCTCCATCAGGGCGACCAGCCGCGCCAGGGTGCTCTCGCCGGCGGGGCGCGTGACCTCGGCCTCCACGCTGCCGTTCAGGTTCACGGTGCCCGACGCGAGGGCCGCGCCCGGCGCCTTGTCCACCGGCACGCTCTCGCCGGTGATGGAGCTCTCGTCCACGCTGGTACTGCCCCGCACGACGCGGGCGTCGGCCGCGACGCGCTCGCCGGGCCGCACCACCAGCAGGTCGCCGATCCGGATCTCACCGAGCTGGCACCAGCGCTCCACGCCGTCCCGGCGCACCGTGGCGCCCTCGGGGTTCAGGTTCATCAGAGCCTGGATGGCGCTGGACGTGCGGCCCATGGCCCAGTCCTGGAGGGTGTTGCTCAGCGAGAACAGGAACAGCAGGATCGCGCCGTCCGCCGCCTGCCCGATGCTCGCCGCGCCCAGGGCGGCCAGCACCATCAGCAGGTCGACGTCCAGCTTGCGCTCCTTGAGCAGCGAGTGCAGAGCCTCGCGCCCGGCGGGAATGCCGCCCGCCAGGAACGCCAGCACATACCCGGCCCACATGAGGGCCGGGACGTGGATCAGGTATTCGCCGATCAGGCCGATCAGCAGGCCCAGCAGGGTCAGGCCGGTCAGCACGACGGCGCGCCGGAGTTCGGGGGACATCACGAAGCGTCGGGACACGGGGGCCTCGGCGCGGGCAAGTCGGGCGGGGGTGGAGGTGGTCACGGGAACTCCTGATGGGGGAGGGAGGTGGCTTTAATAGGAATCATTCTCAGTAAGCTGATTCTACTCCGCCCGGCGCCCCGACTCAACGCATCAACCGGAGTGGAGTAGTCGGATTTCTCCGCCCCCAGCGCGGCGCTGCCATCACGGCCGAGGGGGCGCCGACCATGTGGCGCCCCCTCCATGCCCCGCGAACGGAGTGGTGTCCTCAGCCGGGTCGCGTCACTCGCGTCACGTTCAGTGCGTGCTCGCCGTCGTCCCGCCGCACCCGGAACGCGCTCGTCACGCCCGCGGCCTGGGTCAGCGCCACCTCGTCGAACAGCACGCCGGTCACGTCCTGCCCGTCGTAGGTCAGCACCACGTCGCCCTCGCGCAGCCCGGCCAGGGCGGCGGGGCTGCCCGGCTGCACGAAGATGCAGCGCAGGCCCCGGCCGTCCGAGGCGGCACCGAAGCCCGCGCCCAGCATCCCCCGGTCGCGTAGCCTCGGCAGAAACTTGTGGATCAGGCGGAGCTGGCCCCGGTGGTTCAGCTCGTCCTCGAACACGTGGAACCACATGAAATGCCGGTTGCCGGTGCTGCCCCAGAACGGCAGCGGCTCGTCCAGCCACACGTCGTCGTGCGCCGCGAACAGCCGCAGCGTCTGCGCCCGCACCTCGGCCAGCTGCGTCAGGTAGTGCCGCAGCGGACGGCCCCGGATGTCCGCGCGGCCCCGTTCGCCCAGGTCGAGGCCCGGCCACCACTTCGCCTCCAGTGCTTCATCCGGGTTGGGGTGACCCTCGCTGATGAGCTGGTAGATGCGCTCCACTGCCGCGAAATGCTCCAGCAGCATGCCCGCGCTGTTGCCGAACTCCGGCGGAATCAGGTCCAGCTCCTCCACGCTCATGCCCTGCACGGCCTGGAGGGTCGTCTCGCGCCCGTACTCCATCATGCCCACCAGCCGGGCGATCATGGGGGTGAAGCCGGGCCGGTCGGAGATCAGGAAGTCGGACATATCGTCAAGCGTACTGTGCGGGAATCAGCGCTCTCTGGGGTCGGGCGGACCACCACGCCGGCTGAAGTCGATGAAGGCGGAGTGAACGCTTTCCCGTCAGTGTCCTCACATGCGTCACAGGAAGACTGGAGGGGCCAGAGAGGGCGCGCCCTGTGGCCAAGGAGCCGACCATGCCGAACCACACGCCACCGGGCTGGCCGCTGGATGACCCAAGCGCTGCCCTGCACACCTTTCTGACGACGCTGCCCGGTCCGCCCAGGCTGCTGGGCCTGGGCGAACCGTCCCACGCCATCGACGCTGTTCCTGCGTGGGCGCTGCGGCTGCTGCGGCCGCTCGTCGAGGAGCACGGCTTCCGTTCGGTCGCCGTCGAGAGTGACGCTGTCGCCGGCCTCCGCGTGAACGCCCACGTCACGGCGGGCGAGGGAGGCGTGAATGATGTGCTGCTCACGGGCTTCAGCCACGGCTTCGGCGCGCGCCCGGCATATCGGGATCTGGTCACGTGGCTGCGGAACTTCAACGCGCCGCGGCAGGCCGCCGATCACGTCCGGTTCTACGGTGTCGATGCGTCCACCGAGACCATGTGGGCGTCCAGTCCCCGCACGTCTCTGCTGGCGCTGCACGCCTTCCTGGGCGCGCACCTGTCGGAGCTACCGGCTGATGCCGCCACCATAGAAGAGCTGTGCGGCGAGGACACCCGCTGGACGAACCGGGCCGCCGCGATGGACGCCGCGCAGTCCGTGGGGGCCGACGACCGTGCCCGGACCCTGCGCTGGCTGGCCGACGAGCTGCTGACCCTGCTGGAGGCCGAACGGGCGCGGCTGTCCGCGCATCCCGACGCCCTGTGGCACGCCCACCTGCACGCCCGCACCGCCCAGGGCCTGCTGCGCTACCACGCCGTGATGGCCGACCCCACGCCCCGGCGCGTGGCCCGCATGCTCACCCTGCGGGACGCGGTCATGGCCGACCATCTGGTCGCCGTGGCCGAGCGGGAACGTCCGCGCGGCCCCACCCTGATCCTCGCGCACAACCAGCACCTGCACCGCCACCTCAACCACTGGCGCTTTGGGCCGGAGGTGCTGGAGTGGTCTCCCGCGGGTCTGCGCCTGACCGAGCGGCTGGGCGACCAGTACGCGGTCATCGCCACGGCCGTCGGTGAGGGCGAGGGGCTGCCGCCGCCCCTGCCTGGCACGGTGGAGGGGTGGCTGGCCGCGCAGTCCGGGGCGCCGCGACTGTACGCCACACGCGACCTGCTCCGCACCATGCCAGATGGCCTGACCAGACGGGCGGATACGGCCGGGAACCACGCGTACTCTCCGCTAAGACCCGAGCACCTGGGGGCGACGGACGGCCTCCTCGTCCTGCCCCGCGCCGGATTCAGCCCTTGACCTCCGCCGCGAGGTTCAGCACCGCTTTCTTCAGGAACGGCGCACCCTGGCCCTCGGCCAGCACCTCGCCGGTCGCGCCGTCCACGATGCGGGCCTGGGCACGGGCGGTGCCGCTGCCGTCGCGCTCCACCACGATCTCGATGCGCTGTCCGGCGGCCAGGGCCTGCGCGGCGTAGTTCATGCACCAGTCCGTCCAGTTGACGTTCTCGGCCGGGGCCTTGTTCGCTTTCGCCTCCTGCTTCTCGTGGTACGCCTGCGTCTTCTGGTCCACGTGCGTGCGCGCGACCTCGAAGCGCTCTGGGGTGCTCAGCGAGTCGAAGGGCACCTCCTCGCCGCTCTGCGGGTGGTGCACCGTGGTGTCCGGCGTGAGTTTCTGCACCACGTTCGCCATGATCCGCAGCTCGGCCGGGTGCGCGGGGGCGTCCCACGGCACGTCGTCGCCAGTGCTCGCGGTTTCCATGAGGCGGGCGACCATGCGCTGCTGTTCGGGTTCCAGGCCGGTCAGGATGGTCGCGGCGCCCTTCAGCGCGCGGGCCTGGCGCTCGCTCTGCGGGTCGATGCCGAGGGGCTCCAGCACGCGGGCCACGTCGGCCGCGTCGATCAGGCGGCCGGCCTGGGCACGTGTGAAGCCCCAACGCTGCTCCAGGTACGTCTCGAAGTCCGGATGGGTGGTGCGGTACAGGGCGTTGTCGCGGATCTGGGTCAGCGCCTCGCCGGTGCGGCGAAAGTCGCGCAGGCCGTCGCGCACGGTGCGTTCCAGGGCGTCCATGCGGGCGCGTTCGTGGGGTTCCAGGGCGGGAGTGGGGGGAGCAGGGAACACGGTCATGGCGGGAACCTCGGCGCAGTGGGATGTCCGGCGCAGGGTACCAGAGTCAGACTGTTGTCTCTATAGGGGTTACAGGTAGTGGCGGGGCGTGCCTGGGCGGGTAACGCCCGTCAGCACAGGGGGGAGGCTTATGATGGGTGGGCAAAAAGCCCACGAATGACATCCGGCGGGCGAGGAGGAGCTTCACCATGGCGATGAATCTGTTCGGAGCGCGCGACACGCTCACCACCAAGTCCGGTCAGACGCTCTATTTCTATAACCTGCACAAACTGGCCGACCAGGGCCATGACATCAGCAAGCTGCCCGTGAGCATCAAGGTGCTGCTCGAGAGCGTGCTGCGCGAGGCCAACGACTACGACGTGCGCCGCGAGGACGTCACCACCGTCGCCGGCTGGAGCCCGAAGAACGAGGAAGTCGAGATTCCCTTCAAACCCGCCCGCGTGATTCTGCAGGACTTCACCGGCGTGCCCGCCGTGGTCGACCTGGCCGCCATGCGCAGCGCGATGGTCGCCCTGGGCGGCGATCCCAGCAAGATCAACCCGCTGATCCCGGTCGATCTGGTCATCGACCACTCGGTGCAGGTGGACGAGTTCGGCACGGACTTCGCGCTGGCGAACAATATGGCCCTGGAATTCGAGCGCAACCGTGAGCGCTACGAGTTCCTGCGCTGGGGCCAGCAGGCCTTCGACAACTTCGGCGTGGTGCCGCCCGCGTCGGGCATCGTGCACCAGGTCAACCTGGAGTACCTGGCCAAGGGCGTCCAGAGCCGCCCCGAGGACGACGGCGTGGTCGTGTATCCCGACAGCCTGGTCGGCACCGACTCGCACACGACCATGATCAACGGTCTGGGCATCGTCGGTTGGGGCGTCGGCGGCATCGAGGCCGAGGCCGTCATGCTGGGCCAGCCCATCTACATGCTGATGCCCGAGGTGATCGGCTTCAAGATCACCGGTGCCATGCCCGAGGGCGCCACCGCGACCGACCTCGCGCTGCGCGTGACCGAGATGCTGCGCGTCAAGGGCGTGGTGGGCAAGTTCGTCGAGTTCTACGGCGCCGGCCTGAGCAACATGACCCTGCCGGACCGCGCCACGATCGCCAACATGGCCCCCGAGTACGGCGCCACCATGGGCTTTTTCCCGGTGGACGACGAGGCGCTGCGCTACCTGCGCCGCACCGGCCGCCTAGAAGACGAGATCGAACTGGTCGAGTCGTACTACAAGGCCCAGGGCATGTTCCGCACCGACGCCACGCCGGACCCGGTCTTCACCGACACCATCGAACTGGATCTGGGCACCATCGTCCCCAGCCTCGCCGGCCCCAAGCGCCCGCAGGACCGCGTGAACCTGTCAGACATGCACAGCGTGTTCGAGGACGCCCTGACCGCGCCCATCAAGGCGCGCGGCTTCGAACTGGGCGCCGAGAAGCTTGACGCGCAGGGCACCATCGGGGGCACCGACCTCAAGATCGGGCACGGCGCCGTCACGCTGGCCTCGATCACGTCCTGCACGAACACCAGCAACCCCAGCGTGCTGATCGCCGCCGGCCTGGTCGCCAAGAAGGCCGTCGAGAAGGGCCTGAAGAGCCAGGCGTGGGTCAAGACCTCGCTGGCCCCCGGCAGCCGTGTGGTCACCGAGTACCTGGAAGCCGCCGGTCTCCAGACCTACCTCGACCAGATCGGCTTCAACACCGTCGGGTACGGCTGCATGACCTGCATCGGCAACTCCGGCCCGCTGCCCGAACCCGTCGTGCAGGCGATCCAGGAAGGCGACCTCGTGGTGGCCAGCGTCCTGTCGGGCAACCGCAACTTCGAGGGCCGCGTGAACCCCCACATCCGCGCGAACTACCTCGCGTCGCCGCCCCTGGTCGTCGCGTACGCCCTGGCGGGCACCGTCGTGAACGACATCGTGAACGACCCCATCGGCACCGGCAACGACGGCCAGCCCGTGTACCTGCGCGACATCTGGCCCACTGCCGGCGAGATCCAGACGGTGATGGACGGCGCCATCAACGCCGAGATGTTCCGCAAGGTCTACGACGGCATCGAGAAGAGCAACGCCGACTGGAACGCCATCCCCGTGGCCGAGGGCGCGCTGTTCAACTGGGACGCCGACAGCACGTACATCCAGAACCCGCCGTTCTTCGAGAACCTCGCCGGCGGCCCCAGCGACATCGTGTCCATCGAGGGCGCCCGCGCGCTGGTCAAGGTCGGGGACTCCGTCACCACCGACCACATCTCGCCCGCCGGGTCCTTCAAGGCCGATACGCCCGCCGGGAAGTTCCTGACCGAACGCGGCATTGCGCCCAAGGACTTCAACTCCTACGGCAGCCGGCGCGGCAACGACCGCATCATGACGCGCGGGACGTTCGCCAACATCCGCCTGAAGAACCAGCTCGCCCCCGGCACCGAAGGCGGCTTCACCACCGACTACACCACCGGGCAGGTCAGCTCTATCTACGACGCCAGCGTGAACTACAAGAACAGCAACATCCCGCTGGTCGTGTTCGCCGGCAAGGACTACGGCATGGGCTCCAGCCGCGACTGGGCCGCCAAGGGCACCTTCCTGCTGGGCGTGAAGGCCGTCATTGCCGAGAGCTTCGAGCGCATCCACCGCTCCAACCTGGTCGGCATGGGCGTGCTGCCCCTGCAGTACAAGAACGGCGAGACCGCCGACTCGCTGGGGATCACCGGCGACGAGACCTTCGACGTGATCCTGCCCGCCGACCTCAAGCCCCGTCAGGACGTGGTCGTGAAGGTGACGCCGCAGAACGGCCCCACCCGCGAGATCACGGTGCAGTGCCGCATCGACACCCCTGTGGAGATCGACTACTACAAGAACGGCGGCATTCTCCAGACCGTGCTGCGCGGCATTCTGGCGAAGGGGAGTGAAGTCAAGGCGTAAGTTTGAGCCGCACAAGCTGACATGAACGAGCCCCGCCCGGGAACCTGGGCGGGGCGGCTCCATTCCAGAGCCTGTGGTGGAGTGTGGTGACGGCCGGGCTCCACCTCTGACACAGACGCGGAGGGTGGTGGCCTGCCGGGCCACCATCACCAAGCGCCAGTCTGACCGTATCCTCCCGCTATGGCCCGCAAACGCGACGAATCGAGTTGGTACGTGGAACCCAAACCCCCGGAAGTGTGCGTGCTGTGCGGCCGGGAAGCGCCGAACCTGACGGACCACCATCTGGTGCCCAAGTCGCAGGGCCGCCGCCAGGGCGTACGGCTGGGCGACATCCCCACCGTGAAGATGTGCCCAGCGTGCCAGGGCTTCCTGAGCAAGACCTTCAGCAACGCGGAACTGGCGAACGAGCTGAACACGGTGGAGGCGATCCTGGCGCGCGAGGAGGTGCAGAAGTTCGTGAAGTGGGTGCAGAAGCAGCCCATGACCCGGAGTGTGCGCGTGCACTGAGCGTCACAAGAGGCGGCCGGGGACCTATCTCCGGCCGCCTCCTTCTGTGCGGACCTACTCGCGCTTGCGGCGGCGCAGGCGTTCCAGGGCGGATTCCAGGCTCAGGCGCATGCGTTCCAGGGCCTGGGCGAGGTCACCGATCTCGTCGTTGCGTTCCAGCGACACCGAGCGCGACAGGTCGCCCATGCTGATCGCGTCGGCCGAGCGCACGAGCTGCTCGATGGGCTGCACGATGGCGCGGGCGGCGCGGTTGGCGAGGATGGACGCGATGGCGAGGCTGAACAGCAGCGTGAGGACGATCAGCAGCACGGTGTTGCGGAGGTTGGCACTGAACACGTCGTTGCGCAGGCCCACGGTGACGCGGTGCATCAGGTCGCCCTTCTCGGCGCTGACGGGCACGGCGGTGGGCTGCCCGATGGCGTTGCCGACCACGGACAGGCGCGTGACGACATAGGACGCCCCGCCGAGTTTCATGGTGCCGCCGTCGGGGTGGGCGGCCGTCCACGCGCCCACGCTCTTGTTCCAGCTGTCGTTCACCTTGGCGTCCTTGGAGCGCAGGTACGTCACGCCGCCGGCTTTCTCGATCCGGACGAAGGCGACGTTCGGGTCTTTCAGGACGGTGTCGAGCTGCATGTACGCCAGGCTCTCGCTGCCGGTGGTGAGGGTGGTGCCGAGCGTGGCGGCCAGGGTGCGTGCCTGGTCGCGGACGACCTGGCTTTGCAGGCGCGGCAGCAGGGCGCTCAGGAGCAGCAGGGTCACGGCGGCGGCCAGGCCCAGCGGCAGCAGCGTGGCGAGCAGCAGGCGGCGCGACAGGGGCACGCGGACGCCGCGCGCGGCGCTGCCCTCGTCCGGCGTGACCGGCAGCATCACCGGCACGACCTCCTCGGGTTTGGCGTCGGGCGTGCTGGCGGGCTCGTGCATGGTCAGGGCGCCGGTGAAGTCCGACCACACGTCCACCTCGGGCGCGGCGACGCTGCCCAGCGCGGCGGGGGCGGGGGCAGTCAGGCGGCCGAAGGTGCCGGGGTCCACGGTCAGCACCTCGGCGGTGGCGGCCAGTCCGGCCCCGCTGCCGACGGGTCCAGCGCGCCGCGCGGACGGGTGCGTATCCGCGAAGGACACGAAGTCCAGGTCGCCCGGCGCGTCGCTGGGGTCGGTGGGGAGGACGGCCGCGGCGTGCGGGTCCAGGGCGGCCAGAGGGGCGCTGGGCCACTCGGGCAGCGCGGCGCCGAACGGATCGGGGCGGGCGGCGCGGGCGGGGGCCAGGAGCGCGTCGTCCGGCTGGGGCGCCGCGGTCCGCAGCGGCGCGCTGGCCGCGAAGGGTTCGCTGATCACGGTGGTCTCGTCCCGCACGCTCTCCAGGGCCACGCCGGCGCCGACCCCCTCGAACAGGCCGAGCAGCAGTTCCGCGCGGGCGCGGCTGGTGGGTTTCATCAGGCGGCCGGTGCGCCGCGAGGCCAGTCGGCTCGCCTGCTCGGCGTTCAGGCCGAAGCGCTGCGTGAGCTGCACCTCGAGACCCTCACGCTCGGCCTCGCTGACTGCCCGGTTGATCACCACTGTGTACTTCATGCCGCTCCCCCTGCGTCCGTGCCGAGTGTGTGCCGCGCCGCCCGCGCCGCGTGTCGTGCCGTGGTCATGCCATCCCCCGTTCCCTGAGCTGCCGCGCGAAGAGCTGCGCGCGGTCGGGCGTGAGCTGCGCGGCCAGGCTGGCGAGCAGCGCGCTCAGGGTCGCGTGCTGGCCCAGGTCGTCGAGCACCTCGTCCACCATGACCGACGCCAGAGGCCCAACGGCCGCCGCGAGGCACTGCGTGACGACGCGGGCGGTCGCGTCGCCCACCTGCTGTTCGCGCCGCACCGCCTGGCCCACCCAGCGCTGCGCCTCGTCCACGCAGGCCTGGACGTCCGCCAGGGTGGTGTGTGCCAGCCGGGCCACCTCGCCGGCCGGGCGGGTGCCGTCCACGTGGTGCATCACGCGCCACACGCGGTACGGCATCGGCGTGGTGTCGCTCAGGCCGCCCGGCCACGTCAGCGGCGTCACAGCTGCTCCAGGCCGGCCGCGGCCCACTCGGGCCGGGCGCGCAACTCGCCGAGCGGCAGGTCCGAGACGCGCACGCCCAGGCGGGCCAGGGTGGCGCGCAGCGCGGCCAGCAGCGCCGGGCGGAACTCCTGCACGTCCAGCGCCGGGTCCAGGGTGAGCTGTCCGCCCCGCAGCACGACCTCCTGCGCGAAGGGGTCCAGGCACACGTACGTGCCGCACAGCCGTGTACAGATCTCACGCCACGCGCTGTCGAGCGGCACGGCGCGGTTCACGGCGGCCAGCAGGGCCTGCCAGAACGCGGCGAGCTGCTCAGCGCTCACGTCGTCGTAGGGCGAGCACGTGACGCAGGGCGCGCCGGGCACGGGGAGGGCGCCGGCGATCACCTGGCCGCCCTCCCAGTAGCTGGCCCGCCCCCCGCCGACCACGATGCCGGTGAACATGGCGCGGATCAGGGCCGCCTGCGGCGCCGGCCACGCGCCGTTCAGGGGCGGGGTGGGCCGGGCGCGGCTGGACCATACCAGCTGCGCCACGCGGGGGTCCTGCGCGGTCAGCGTGACGCGCGCGCGGGGCAGGCCCAGGGTGGTGGTCGCCCACGCAACTTCCTGGCCGCCCCACGTGAAGCCGCCGAGCAGTTCGCCGCGCCGCCACACGAAGCGGGCCCAGCGGCCGCCCTGCTCGGCGTCCAGCACGCCGCTCAGGCCCTGGACCTGACGGGTGGCGAGGTCGATGGTGATGTCAGTCCAGGGGTAGTGGTCGGTACTCAGGCCCTGGTACACGGCCTGCTCCGTCGGGACGGGCAGGGGAGCGGTGGTGGGCGGATGTGGTGTGGGTCGGGTCATGAACGCGTCCAGTCGCTCGGGCAGGGCAGCGGAAATCGGGAGGGGCAGGTGGCATCACCCTGTGGGAACGCCCCCATCTCACCGCGCTTCCTCTTACCAGCGGCTTACATGTGTGCAAATCATCACGCCCCGCACGGTGGTGTGCGGGGCGCGCGGAAGGGCCGGACGGGAATCAGTTCAGTTCGCTGAGCAGCTCGGCCACGCGCGGGCGCAGGTCGCCGCGTTCCTGCGGGGCGCCGAGCTGGTGCAGGCCGCCGTGGTAGGCGTCCGGATCGCCGAACAGGCGCGACAGCAGCTCGAATTCACGCTGGCTGCGCAGGCTGGCGTCGTCGCGGAACATGGTCACGTACTGGTCCTGGAAGGCCCAGTCGGACAGCTGGCCGTCCAGATACGCGCGCATCAGGCGGCGGTAGGGCTCGATGCCGCCGCCCTGCGCGGCGCTGGCCACGCCATCGCGCACCGGCACGTGCGCCGTGAACACCGGGGCCAGCGCCTCGGGCGTGATGTCCCAGTTGTTCACCTCGAACTGCGGCTGGCCGTCCTGGAACAGGATCAGCTGGGGGCTCTGGTGGGTGATGCCGGTCCGCTCGGCCACGTGGTTGCTCGCGGGCCGCCAGTCCACCACGCGGATGAAGCCCACCGGCAGGTCATGCTTCTGGAGGAAGGTCTCCAGCACCCCGAAGCCCTGCATGGTCTTGTGGCACGTGCCGGCCTTGAACACCGCCGCCAGCGGGTACTCCTTCAGGAAGGTGTCCACGTCCTCGGGGGTGGTCAGCGGCACGAGCACCTGGGCCGGCGTGGAAGCGTCGTTCTGGGCGTCGTGGGTCTGCGTCATGCTCCCAGCATACCCGCCGCTTTAGAAAACGAAGTGAGGCGGGGCACAAGTCGGAAGAACGGGTGGCGTCAGTCCAGCGACCACACGTGGACCTTGAGGTGCGTGGCCCGCGGGTAGTCCTCGCCCGGCGCCAGCTGCTCCGTGAGCCGGCCCGCTCGCCCGGCCTGCGCCAGCCCGGTGCGGCACGCGCGCTCGAAGGCGGCCGCGTCCACGCCCGCGTGGTTCAGCAGGGCCAGCACCCGGCCGCCCCGCGCGGTCACGGCCGCCGCCGAGGCCATCAGGCCGCCGTAGTCGCGCTCGGCCCGCCACACCCCGCGCTCGCCCCGCGCGAAGCCCGGCGGGTCGAGGATCACCAGATCGAACGCGTCCCCGCGCCGCTGCAGGCGGGTCAGCCACCCGAACACGTCGCCGTACAGGAAGTCCGTGTCCGGGGCGCCCACGCCGCTCAGGGCGTAGTTCTGCTGCCCCCACGCGAGCACCTTGCGCGACAGGTCCACGTTCTTCACGGTCCCCGCCCCGCCCAGCGCCGCGCTGAGGCCGAAGGCGCAGGTGTACGCGAAGGTGTTCAGCACCCGTGCCGGGGCGTGTGCCCGCACCCACGCGCGGGCGGGCCGGGCATCGGTGAACAGGCCCATGCTCAGGTCGGCGCCGGGGCGGATCAGGAAGGGGACTCCGGCCTCCAGCGCCGTGACCTCCGGCCGCGCGTCGCCCCAGATGGGGTCCGGTGGCGACAGCTCGGCGCGGGCCACGTTCGCCAGGTGCCGCGCCTCGGGCGGGCGGCGCTTGACGTACACGCCCGCCAGCCCGGCCGCGTGGGCACAGGCTCCGGCCAGCGCGTGTTCAGCCGCGCGGTCCAGCGGAGCGTACAGATTCAGGATGCCCGCGTCGCCGGCCACGTCCAGCGCGTACACGCCGCCGGTCTCGGTGGTGTGTATGGCGCGGTAGACGGTGGTGCCCGCCGCAGGCAGGGGCGCGCGGCGGGCCGCCAGCGGCGCGGGATCAGGAAGGGCCGTGTCCACTTAAAGGGGTAACCAGAACAGGTGAAGGTGTTGCCCTTCAACCATTCTGGGGCGATCGGAGCGAGTCACCACGGGAGACAGCGGTTGGAGTGGAGTGGCGGGGCGTGCCGGTGGCCCGTGGGCGGAACGGAACACCGCTGTCAGGGCCGGCCGCCCAGCAGCCACCACACGCCCGCGGTGGCGAGCGCCGTGACCATCCAGAAGCGCATGGTGACGTGCGTTTCCGGCCAGCCGATGTCCGGGTGCTCGAAGTGGTGCTGGATGGGCGACATCTTGAACACCCGCTTGCCACGCGTGCGGAACGAGATCACCTGGATGACCACGCTCAGCACCGCGACGACCGGCATGATCGCCGCGATGGGCAGCAGCCACACGTCCGCGTACAGGATGTACGCCCCGGCCGCGATCGCCCCGATGGCGTGGCTGCCCATGTCGCCCATGAACACCCGCGCGGGGTGCGCGTTGAACCACAGGAAGCCCAGCAGCACGGCCGTGAGCAGCGCTGCCGACGGCGACACGGCGAACAGCGGCAGCAGCACGATGATCGCGATGCCTCCCAGCAGGCTGTCCAGGCCGTCGGCGAAGTTGAAGGCGTTCACGGAACCGACCATCACGAAGGTGAGCAGGGCCACGTCGCCCCACAGGCCGAAGCCCGGCAGCAGCTCGTGCGCGGCGAGCGGCGCGGCGAAATACGCGAAGACGAGCGCCACCACGATCTGGAGTGGGAACTTCTCGCGGGCCAGCAGCTCCTTCTTGCCGCCCACCATGCGCGAGCGCACCTTCAGGACGTCGTCGATGCCGCCGATCACGCCCATGGCGAGCGCCCCCAGCATGATGATCAGCTCGCGCACGCCGCCCGCGTGCCCCGTGACGTACAGCGGAAAGAACACGGCCGCCAGCGCCAGCACGAACGCTACGCCGCCCGCCGTGGGCGTGCCCTCCTTGATCAGGTGCGTCTGGGGCCCGTCCTTGCGGACCGGCTGGCCCCACCCGCGCGCCTTGCTGACCCGGATGAACAGGCCCACCAGGAACCACGACAGCAGCGCGGCGACGACCGTCATGAACGGAACCTCGGGGCGGGGACAGCGGCAGTCATCTCAAGCGGCGAGGTTACCACGGGGGAGGGCGGCCAAACCGTCCGACGGTCGAAGGGCCCGCTGGAAAGACATGGCCGAACTGCCGTCCCCCGTGAACCTTGTTGACCGTCGGACGGTTCGGTGATGAGGCCGTCTAATTCGCCAGGTAGCGGATGAAGTCCCGCATGGTGTTCACGCACGCGTCCGCGCCAGTCACGGCCGAACTGCCGGTGATGGTGCGCAGGATGCCGCGGTCGCTGAGGTACAGCTGCGACACGCGGTACCGCGCGCCGCCCTGCACGTAGTCGTAGGCGGCCAGCACGCCCCACGTGCCCGCCCGGTCGATGGGCTGGGTCACCACGGCGTCCACGCGCTTGTCCAGCGTCACCTGAAGTTTCAGGGCGAAGGCGCGGGCGTCGTCCGGGCTGCTGAAGGCCGGGAAGGCCTGCCCGGAGCGTTCCTCGCGCATCAGGCACGCGCCGGTCGCGTCCGTCCACACGTTCGCGTCGCCGTTCACCGGCACCCAGCCGGTCATGGGCACGATCAGCCCGTGGGCCGCGCCGCCCAGCAGCAGGCCCGCCCACACGGCGCGGAGGGCGGAGGCAATGGGCAGCATGCGGGCCATACGCGCCCCACGCTAGCAAAGGCTTTCTGACAATCTTCTGGAGCTTCTCATGGACGCCGCGCGCCACTGGTGGCGGTGTTCCGTTCCGCTGCCGGGTGAACAACATCCGATGAACTCCACTCCGCCCGCGGTCGGTCGCGCCGGGTCAGCGTCCGGCCGCCACGCGCGCTGCCAGCCCGGCCTTCACGTCCGGCCACTCGCCGCGCAGCACGCTGAACATCACCGAGTCGCGCGCGTAACCGTCCGGGCGCACCTGGTACTGCCGCAGCGTGCCCTCCTGCACCGCGCCCAGCTTCAGCATCGCCCGCAGCGAGCGGGCATTGCGGGCGTCTACCTTGAACTGTACGCGGTTGGCGCCCAGCACCTCGAAGGCCCGCGTCATCAGCAGCAGTTTCGCGTCCGGATTCACGCCCACCCCCTGCGCGGCCGGCAGCAGCATGGTGCCGATCTCCACCCAGCGGTCCGACGGACTCACCTCGCTGAACGAGATGCGGCCCACCGCCACGCCAGTGTCCGCGCGGCGCACCGCCCAGTTCACGCGCCGGGGCAGGGCATTCAGGCGGCCGATGTACGCGGCCCACGCCGGCGGGGTGTTGGCGTCCGGGCCGCCGCGTGACAGGAACCGCACGGTCTCGTCGTCCGCTCCGGCGGCCAGGTCGGCGGCGTGTGCCCCGGTCAGGGCCTCCAGAATCACCGCGTGCCCGCGCAGCGTGGGAGCGTCTAGCCAGTCGGCGGCGGGAACAGCGTCCGTCATGCCGCCAGTATGCGGGCCACGCCCACAGCGCCCGCGTTACCCGCGGTGGTACGGCTCCCCGGCCGTGATGGTGGACGCGCGGTACAGCGCCTCGACCAGCACCACCATTGCCAGGTCGTGCGGCAATGTCAGCTGCCCCAGGCTCCACAGCGCCGACGCGCCGGCCCGCAGCTCATCCGTGTGTCCGTCCGGTCCGCCCACCGCGAAGGCCAGCTCTCCGTCCCCGCCGAGCGCCCGGGCCTCCAGAAAGGCGGCGAGGCCCTCGGACGTGAACTGTGGGCCGCGCGGATCGAGCAGGATCAGCGGGGCGCGGCCCGCCGCCCGGCGCACGGCCTCGCTTTCCAGTGCCTGCGTCTTGCCGCTCACCCGCGACACCTGAAGCTTGTGGTAGCGCCGCAGGCGTTTCTCGTACTCGTCCCAGCCCGCGCGCGCATACGCGAGTTTCGGTTCCCCGACGGTGATCAGGTGCAGTCGCACGCCGCGCAGCCTACCCCGCTACACTGTGCGGCATGAAGGACAGTCCACCGGCGGCGGGCGAAGGTGCCGTGAGGAGGGCGCCGTGAACTACGCGGCGACCCTGGCGGTGCTGGTGGTGCTGGCCTTCTGCTTCCCGCTGTCGGTGCGGCTGGGCGCACAGGTGGGCGTGCCGGAGGCGATCAGCGTGTCCGTGCTGGGCGCGCTGCTGACCTTCGCGGCGGCGACCTTTCTGGTGCGCTGGCAGGTGGGCCGGTACCGCCGCACCCTGGACCGGCTGGAGGCGGCGCGCGAGCAGGTTCGGGCCGAGCCCCAGAACCCGCGCGCGTATTTTGTGGGGGGCGAACACCTGGGCATCTTGCTGCTCCGGGTGGACCGCCGGCGGGAAGCATCCGAGGTGATCGACCGTTACGCGCGGCTGGGCGGCGCGAGGGAATCCGAGATCGTGGCATTGCGCGAGGCGCTGGCCAGGGCACAGCGGCGCCAGCGCCGCGCGCAGGGGAGGGAAGCATGAGGGCCTACAAGGGCGTCGTGGAAAACGGGGTGGTGGTCGTGGTGGGCGCCCGGCTGCCGGAAGGCACCATCGTGACCGTCACGGTCGGTGAGGGCGAGCTGCTGCGCGCCCGCATCGCCGGGGTGCTCAAGGGCCCGCGCAAGGTCCGGATCCGCCTGAAGCCCACGCCCGGCATGGCCCTGCAGGCCCACGGGCCGGGGAATGACTGAGCTGCCCGGCGCGCCGCCCCCTGAACCCGGGCGGCGCGTGTGGCTGGTGCCCACGCCGGTCGGCAACCTGGGCGACATCACCCTGAGGGCGGTCGACGTCCTGCGGAGCGCTGACGCGGTGGCGTGCGAGGATACCCGCCGCAGCGGCGCGCTGCTGTCGCACCTGGGGATTCGCCGGCCGCTGGTGCGGCTGGACGCGCACACCATGGACCGCGCGGCGGCCGTGCTGGAGCAGTACCCCCGGCTGGCCTACGTGTCGGATGCCGGTACGCCCGGGATCAGCGATCCGGGCGCGGAACTCGTCGCGGCGGCGCTGGAGGCGGACATTCCGGTCGAGGTGCTGCCCGGCGCGACGGCCTTCGTGCCCGCGCTCGTGCTCTCGGGGCTGCCGGGGGGGCGCTTTACCTTCGAGGGCTTCGTGCCCAGAACCGGCCGGGAACGCCGGGAGCGGCTGGAGGCGGTCGCGGCGCGCGCCGAGACGAGCGTGCTGTACGAGAGTCCGCACCGGCTGGGCGCCACGCTGCGCGACCTCGCCGCGGCGTGCGGCCCGGAGCGGCCGGCGAGTGTCACGCGGGAACTGAGCAAGAAGTTCGAGGAGACGGCGCGCGGCTCCCTGGAGGAGCTGGCGACCCACTTCGGCGGGGACGTGAAGGGCGAGATCGTGATCGTGGTGGCGGGCCGGCCCGCGGCAGCCGAACCGGTCGGCCCGGAGGCCCACCGCGCCGAGGCCTTCGCGCTGGCGGCCGCGGGGCACGCGGCGCGAGATATACGTGACCTTCTCATGGCGCGGGGTTTGCGTAAGAATGACGCATATGCCCTGGCCCTGCAGGCCACCGGCGCCGCTCCTCCCGGGCACGGATCGTCCTGACGGGTGGCGCCGGGGGATCGGCACGGCCAGGCCCCGCCGCACACACACCCCAAGGGAGACGCCATGACCGAACCCACGCCCATCCACCACCCGAACCCAGCCGGCATCAAGCGCGTGGCCGTCCTGACCAGCGGCGGCGACGCCCCCGGCATGAACGCCGCGATCCGCGCGGTCGTCCGCACCGCGACCTTCGAGGGCATCGAGGTCGTCGGCGTCCGCCGCGGGTTCTCCGGCCTGCACCGCGGCGAGTTGCAGCTCCTTGGCCCGCGCGACGTCGCCAACACCATCCAGCGCGGCGGCACGGTGCTGCTCACCGCGCGCAGCTCCACGTGGCGCACCCCCGAGGGCCGCGCGCGCGGCGCCGCGCACCTGCGCGAGTGGAACGTGGACGGCCTGATCGTGATCGGCGGCGACGGCTCGTTCCACGGCGGCCATTACCTGCAGCAGGAGCACGGCGTTCCGGTGGTCGGGGTGCCCGGCACCATCGACAACGACCTGTACGGCACGGACCACACCATCGGGTACTTCACGGCCGTCGAGACCGCGCTGGACGCCGTGGACAAACTGCGCGACACCGGGGCCAGCCATGAGCGCATCTTCGTGATCGAGGTGATGGGCCGCCACGCCGGGCACATCGCCCTGGACGTCGCGGTGGCGGGCGGCGCCGAGGAGGTCTTCATCCCGGAGGACGGCAAGCCCGTCGCGGATGCCATCGCCGTGGTGCAGGACTCGGTTGCCAAGGGCAAGCTCGGCTCGATCATCATCGTGGCCGAGGGCTACCCGGGCGGCGCGCAGGGCGTGGCGGACGCCATCCAGGCCGAGACGGGCCTCGAGACCCGCGTGAGCATCCTGGGCCACATCCAGCGCGGCGGCAGCCCCGTCAGCTCCGACCGCATCCTCGCCAGCCGCCTGGGCGAGGCGTCCGTGTACGCGCTGATGGAGGGCCGCAGCAACGTCATGGTCGGGCGCGGCAGCGGCGGGATCACCTACACCCCGCTGCACGAGACGTGGGAGAAGCGCAAGGACGTCAGCCGTGACCTCTACCGCTGCGCCAAGACCCTGAGCGTGTAAGCGGCAACGGGCAGAGGGCAGGGAGCCGATCGGCCCTCTGCCCTCTGCGCTGTGTGGAGGTTCAGTCGCGTTCGACGTTGCGCAGGAACGCGGGGATGTCGTAGTCCTTGGGATCGTAGCCGCCGCCGTGGCCGCCGCCCCGCACGGGCTTGACGAAGGTCTCGACGCTGGGGCCGCGCAGGCCCGACGCGATGCCGATGGTCGTGTCGTTAAAGCCGGTGGCGATCACGGTCACGCGCACCTCGTCGCCGGCGGCCTCGTCGGGCGTGATACCGAACAGGATGTCCGGGTCATCGAAGCCGGTCGCCTCGCGGATCTTCTCGACGATCTCGTTCGCGTCGGTCATCGACAGGTCGTAGCCGCCGGTGACGTTCACCAGGATGCGCCGCGCGCCGTCGATGCCACGTTCGAGCAGCGGCGAGTGGATGGCACTCATCGCGGCCTCCTCGGCCACCTTCTCGCCGCGCCCGGCGCCGATGCCCATCAGAACGGTGCCGGAGTTGGCGAGCAGGTTGCGGACGTCCGCGAAGTCCAGGTTGATCATGCCGTCGACGTTGATGACGTCGCTGATGCCCTTGACGCCGTAGTACAGCACCCGGTCGGCAATGAGAAAGGCCTCTCGGAAGGAGACCTTCTTGTCCACGGCGGTCAGCAGCTTCTCGTTGTTCACGACGATCATGCCGTCCACACGGTCCGCGAGCTTGCTGATGCCTTCCTCGGCCACGCGCTGGCGCTTGGGACCCTCGAAGCGGAAGGGCCGCGTCACGATGGCGACGGTCAGGACGCCCATCTCGCGGGCGATCTCGGCGACCACGGGGGCGCTGCCGGTGCCGGTGCCGCCGCCCATGCCGGCGGTGATGAACAGCATGTCGGTGCCGTCCAGGTACTCCTTGATGCGCTCGCGGTCTTCCAGGGCGGCCTTCTCGCCCACCTCGGGATCGGCCCCGGCCCCCAGGCCGCGGGTCAGGCGGTCGCCGAGCTGGATGCGGATCTCGGCGTGGCTCTTGGCCAGCACCTGCGCGTCCGTGTTCCCGGCGATGAACTCGACGCCCTCGAGTCCGCTTTCAATCATGCGGTTGACGGCATTGTTGCCCGCCCCGCCCAAGCCAATCACGCGAATTCTGGCCGCTTGCATCGTGTCTCCTTCCATGAACTGCCGCCCCCGGGACGGGGGGGCCGTTTCAACTCGGGGTAGTGTAGCGCACCTGTGCAGCACTCGGGCGCGGCCTGCGCCCCCGGTCTCGGAGGTGATGGGCCGCGCCCTCGCCGCTGCGTCCACGCGTCCGCGCCCATACAAAACGGGCGCCCGCGGACCTCAGAGCCAGTCTTTGAAGAGGTTGCGGACGCGGTCCATGAAGCCCTCGCCCGTGGACGGCTTGGCCGGCTTCGGCTCCACCACCGGCGGAGCGACCACCACGGGCGGCACGTCCAGGCCCTCGATACGGTCCTTGTTCGGGTCATCCTTGAAGACCGTGTGCGGCACCTTGCCGTCCTGGCCGATGCCGTACAGCACCAGGCCCACGCTGGCGGCGTGGCCGGGGTCGTTCACGATGTCGTTCAGGCCGCCGATGCCGCGCGGCCGGCCCACCCGCACCGGCAGCCGGAAGCGGTCCCGGGCGAGATCCGCCACGCCGCGCAGGCCGGCCGCGCCGCCCGTGAGCACCACGCCCTGCGCGACGAGTTCCACCGGGCCCAGGGTGTGATCGATCTCGTCGCGGATCAGCGAGAAGATCTCGGCCAGGCGGGGCTTGATGATGCGCGACAGTTCGAAGGCGCTGATGGCGTGCGTGCTGCCCGACGCGGTGGTGATCTCCAGCGTGAGGTCCTGATCCGCGAGTTCCGGCAGGGCCGCGCCGTAGCGCCGCTTGACGTTCTCGGCCTCCTCCATGGGGATCTTGAGGATCTGCGCGAGGTCTGCCGTGACGTGCTCGCCGCCGATGGGAATGCACGCCGAGTGCGCGAGGTTGCCGCGCTTGAACACGCCGACGTCGGTGGTGCCGCCGCCCATGTCCACCACGATCACGGTCTGCATCTGCTCGACGGCTTCCAGCGTGGCCATGCCGGACGCCAGGGCGTGCAGCACAAAGCCGCCCACCTGGAGGCCGGCTTCCTGCACGCAGCGGCGCAGGTTCAGCAGCGGTCCGGCGGTGCCGGCGACGATGTGCACGTCCACTTCCAGGCGCACGCCGTGCATGCCGACCGGGCTCTTGATGCCCTCCTGGCCGTCCACCACGTATTCCTGCGGCAGGGTGTGGATGATCTCGAGGTTGGGGTCGAGCGGCACCGCGCGGGCGTTCTCGATGGCGCGGTCCACGTCGGGCTGCGCGATTTCCTGGTTGCGGCGGATGGCGGCCAGGCCGTGCGACGTGATGGCCTTGGCGTGGTTGCCGGCGACCGACACGAACACCCGGTCGACCTTCACGCCGCTGACGCGTTCGGCGGCCTGCACGGACTGGCGGATGGCGTGGGTGGCGCGTTCCAGGTTCACGACGGAGCCGCGCTTCATGCCCTCGCTGGGCACGCTGCCCTCGCCGATGATGTCGACGTTGCCGCCCTCGGCGACCTCGCCGATGACGGTGGTGATTTTGGTGGTGCCGATGTCCAGGCCCACGATGATCGGGTTGTCCTTCATTCCTGGACGCTCACCCCCCAGGGGTAAATTGCAAGGTCTTTATCGGGGTACATGCTGATGCTCCCAGCATACTTCAGGAGGGATTCGAGGTCGCCACTCCAGATCGAGCCCGTGGGCAACGACACCCGCAGGCCCGCCGGTGAGTAGTCCACCGACCTGACATTGTACCCGGACAGTGCCGAGATCACCCTCAGGGCGTCCGTGTGCCGGTCCGGCCCCCAGCCCCGGATCAGCGGCAGGGCGCCCAGGCCGCTGCTGCCCGGCATCACCGCGCCGTCGGCCGAGACCGCCTTCGTGACGCCTCCCGACTGCCAGCGCGCCACCGCCCGCCGCTCCGTCACCGCGATGGCCACGCGGTCGGGAAAGCGCCGCGTGACGACCGCCGACGCGATCCACGGGCTGTCCAGCAGGCCGCGCGCGCGCCACGGGCCGTAGTACAGCCACCCGAAGCCCGCCTGCGCGCCCGCGAGCTGCTTGACGCGGGCGGCCGGCACCTGCACGTTTCCCGTCACGCCGATCTGCCGCACCGGCAGCGCGAACCACGACGCCGCCAGCGCCGCTCCCAGCAGCGCCGCTCCCACGATCCACGGCCAGCGCGGGCGTGACGGGTGCTCGGCTGCTGCGCCGGCCGTCGTCACGCCGGTCCCCGGTCGGGCCACAGCTCGTACTCCAGCTCCATGGGCACCGTCACGCGCGCGCGGATCACGTCCAGCAGCGCGTGTACGTCGGCGGCCGTCGCGCCGCCCAGGTTCACGATGAAGTTCGCATGCTCCGGCGCGATCAGCGCGTTCCCGACGCGCGTGCCCTTGAGCCCCGCCTCGTCGATGAGTTTCCCGGCGCTCACGCCGCCCGGATTCTTGAACGCGCAGCCCGGCGTCTTCATCTTCGGCTGGCCCCTGCGCGCGTGATCTGCGAAGTCCATGCGCGCCAGCACCTCGTCCGGCGCGGCGCGGCGCAGCTTCAGGCGCACCCGCGTCACCACGTGGCCCCTGGGAATGCCGCTGTCGCGGTAGCCCCAGTGCAGGTCGGCCGGGGTGACCTGCCGCACCCCCTGCGGCGTGGCGATCTCGATGGTGTGCAGGCCGTCGAACATCTCGCCGTAGCGGGTGCCCGCGTTCATCCACACCGCGCCGCCCACCTGCGCCGGAATGCCCACGGTGCCCTCCAGGCCCGACAGGCCCAGCCGCTGGAGCTGCCGGATCAGGCCCGGAAGGGGCACCCCGCCGCCCACCCAGCCGGTCACGACCTCGTCCGGTGTGCTCAGGGCGGCATCCGGCTCCAGGTCGCGTTCGGCCAGCGGGCCGGCCAGGCGGATCACGCGCTCCGGCACGCCCTCGTCCGCGATCACCAGGTTGCTGCCGCCGCCCAGCACGCGGTAGGGCTGCTCCATCGCCTCGGCGAGCTGCGCGTGGTTCTCGACGAACCACACCTCGGCCTCGCCGCCCACGCCCAGCGTGGTGTAGCGCGCCAGGGGCAGTCGCTCGACGCGCGCGCCGCTGCGGCTGCCGGTCAGTACGGTCAAGACGACACTCCCGCCAGCTCCCGCGAGAGCTTCCACACGTCCCCGGCGCCCATGGTCACGATGATATCCCCCGGCCCGGCCGTGTCGCGCAGCCAGCGCACGACCTCGTGGCGATCCGGCATGTAGCGGATGCCCGCGTGGCCGCCCTCGGCCATGCGTCCGGAGATCAGCGTGGCGTGGATGCCCTCGATGGGCGGTTCCGAGGCGGCCGCGATGTCCAGCAGCAGCACCTCGTCGGCGTCCATTAGCGCGTCCGCGAGACGGGGCCACGACTGCTGCGTGCGCAGGTAGCGGTGCGGCTGGAACACCACCCGCACGCGCCGCCCGGTCTGCCGCGCCGCCTGCACCGCCGCCGCGACCTTGGTGGCGTTGTGCGCGTAGTCGTCGACCACCAGCGCGCCGTTCAGTTCCCCGATGCGCTGCCAGCGCCGCCCCGGGCCCCGGAAGGCCGCCAGCGCCGCCGCCGCGCGCGTGACGTCCCCGCCGTGCAGGTGCGTGACGGCCAGCGCCGCCAGCGCGTTCAGGACGTTGTGCGTGCCGGGGAGCCCCACCCGCGCGTCACCCAGCGGCGTGCCGCGGTACTCGACCGTGAAATCGGTGCCGTCGGCGTCCGGGCGCAGGTTTACCGCGCGGTAGTCGGCCCCGGCGGCCTGCCCATAGCTGAGGCGCTGCGGGTTCCCGGCGCACAGCGCGTCCAGGCCGGGCCAGTCGGCGCACAGCAGCACCCGGCCGGAATGCGCCACGAAGCGCGCGAAGCCCGCATGCTGCTCCTCGACCGTTTCCCAGTAGGTGGCCTGAGTGCCGCCCACGTGGTCGTCCTCGGCGTTCGTGAACACCGCTGTGCCGCAGCGCAGCGCCGCGAAGCCCCGGTCAGACTCGTCCACCTCGGCCACGAACGGCCCGCTGCCCAGACGGGCGTTGCTGCCAAACTCCGGCACGATGCCGCCCACAAAGGCCGCCGGGTCGAGGCCCGCGCCCGCCAGCGCCACCGCGATCATGGACGTGGTGGTCGTCTTTCCATGCGTGCCGATCACACCGATGCTGTTCGGCACGTCCAGCAGCTCGTCCAGCAGCGCCATGCGCGGCCGCACCTCGATGCCGGCCGCGCGGGCCGCCACGAGTTCCGGGTGGGTCTTGGGCACGGCCTCGGACGCGACCAGCACATCCACCGGGCCGAAGGGGGCCTCGGACACGTGAGCGGCGCTGTGGCCCTGCTCGACCGGAATGCCCTCCGCGACCAGCTGCGCCGTGAGTTCCGTGGCCAGCGCGTCGCAGCCGCTGACGCGCTGGCCACGGGCCGCGAGCAGCCGCGCGAACGCGCTCATGCCGATCCCGCCGATGCCCATCAGGTGGTAGTGCAGCGCGGTGGAGGCAGCGGTGGAGCCGGCCGCGGGGCCGGGGGTGGACTCGGAAGTGGGTTCTGTCATGGTGCCGTGGGTCATGGTGCGGCGCTTCCCCCGCGCAGGTGACGCTCGACCAGATCCGCGAACCGCTCGGCCGCGCCGGGCTGCGAGCGTTTCAGGGCCGCCGCGCGCATCGCGATCCGGGTGCCTGCCGCCGCACACTCTAACACCGCGCTGCCCAGCGCCTCCCCGACGCTGGCCTGCTCCACCACGCGCCCCGCGCCGGCGCGCTGCACCGTCATGGCGTTGTGCCACTGGTGGTTCTCGGCGGATTCCGGCAGCGGCACCATCACCAGCGGCACGCCGTGGTAGGCCGCTTCCGCCAGGGTGCCGGTGCCGCCGCGCGTGATCGCCAGGTCGGCGGCGCTCCACGCGGCCACGGCGTCCACGTAGCCGCTCACGTGGTACCAGTCCACTTCGCGCACGCGCGGCGCCACGTCGTTCAGCCAACGCCGGCCGGTCGCGTGCAGCACCTGCACGCCCGCGCCCAGGTCCGGCGTCCGTTCGCCCGGCGTGTGCCCGAAATCCAGGTCGATGCGCGGCGTCATCACGCCCAGCGCGTGGTCCACCAGGCCCTCGCCGCCGAAGATGTTGCGCAGCGTGTCCGGCACGGCGTTGTTCAGGAACAGCGAGCCCTGCGACCCGCCCATCACCAGAATGGTGAGCGGGCCGTCCTGCAGGCCCAGCCGCGACAGCGCCTCGGTGCGGCCCAGGCGTTCTTCTCGCACCGGCATGCCCACCAGCGTGGCCTTGCGCGGGTCCAGGCCCACCACCTCCGGATACGCGGTGCCCACCGCCCGCGCGCCGCGCACCGCCAGCCGCTGGGTCAGGCCCAGGCGCGCGTTCTGCTCGTGCAGCACGGTCGGGATGCCCAGGGCCTGCGCGGCCAGCACGCCCGGCAGGCTGGCGAAGCCGCCGAAGCCCACCACCCCGCCGGGCCGCAGCCGCGCCAGCAGCGCGCGGGCCTGGAACACACCCGCGCCCGCGCGCAGCAACTCGCGCGGGTCGGCGCGGCCCTGCCCGCTGCGCGCGAGCTTGCCGGCCTCCACGCCCTGGAAGGCCAGCCCCTGTTCGGCCGCCACGCGCTCCTCCATGCCGCCGCGCTGTCCCAGCAGCAGCGTGTCGTGTCCCCGCGCCATCAGCGCCCGCGCGGTCGCCACCGCCGGGTAGATGTGCCCGCCCGTTCCCCCCGTTGCCAACACGACCAGAGTCATCGCCGGGAAGTGTAGAGCCTCCGGGGTGGGCGGCGTCGCCGCGTGCGCTGCCCCCGGTTCGGGGAGGGAGGCCCAAACGTGAGGGGAAGCCCCGGAGCGCGGCTCCAGAGCTTCCCCGACGCGGCGACGCTCAGTCGAACAGATCGCCCAGCGCGCGGCCCACGCCGCCCCCGTGGCTGCTGCTCTCGCCGCCCAGGCCCTGCTCGAACTCCTCGTAGGGCTGCACGACCACGAAGCCGTCGCCCTGGAAGACCATCTGGTACGTCTCGCCGCCGCCGCGGCCGAAGATCGAGCGCAGGCTCTGGTCCATGCGCAGCTGTGGCTGGAGGTTGCCGCTCCACGCGATGGTCGCGTTGGGGTCCGTGAAGATCGGCTCGTTGTGCGTGACCCGCAGCGTCAGCGGCTTGCCGTGCGACAGGATGGCGACCAGGCCGTTGCCGGACACGCGGACGCTGAACAGGCCCCCGGCGGCGTAGCCCGCGATGCGGCGCATCATGGTGATGTCGTACTGCACGCTGTCCTCGAAGGCCAGCAGGTCGTTGCCGTTCACGTTGATGGTGTCGCCGGCCAGACGCAGGATCTGGATTTCCTTGCCCTGGTCCGCGAGGTACACCACGCCCCGGCCCTCGATCTTGGCCAGCGGGCTCATCTCCTGGCTGACCGCGCGTTTGAGGGCCTTCATCAGGCCGCCTTCCAGGGCGCCCTCGCGCTTGAAGTTGAGGTTGCCCTTGTAGGCGATCATGGCGCCCAGCTTGCTCCACACGCGGCCGTTGACCTTGACCTCCAGCATCTTGCTGGATTCCAGCTCGAAGACGTCGCCCGGCTGGTCGCGCTCAGCGGTCTGGGCCACGAAGTCGCGAAGGGAGTACGTGCCGTCACTTCCAGGGTGCATGTTCGTCATACGGGCCACAGTACGACGGCCGGGGTGGGAAAGTTCCGGCGGTCTGCGGCCCGCCGCGCAGGGGCGTAGACAACGGGACATCCTTATCTTGACTAAACCACTCGGATTACTGAAAAATGCGCGACCATGAAGACCCTCCTTCTGCTGTCCGCCGCGCTCGCTGCCAGTTCGGTCTCCGCCCAGACCCTGACCATCACGCACGACGAGGGCAGGGCGACCGTGCCGACCAACCCCAAGCGCATCGTCGTGATGGACGAGGAATCGCTCGGCTGGATCGCCGCGCTGGGCCTGAGTGACCGCGTCGTGGGGCTGGGCAGCGCGTACCTGACGCCCAGCGACGTGGAGGGCACGGCCATCAAGCCGAATGTGCTGAGAGACGGCTTCTTCGGCCGCGCCAAGCTGGGCAACCCCGCGTACGTCGGAGACTGGCAGAAGCCCAACCTGGAGGTCATCACGTCGCTGAGGCCCGACCTCATCGTGCGGCTGACGTGGGACGGCAACCAGAACTACGACAACCTGAGCAAGATCGCGCCCACGGTGGGCTACAAGGAGGGCGGCGCCGGCTTCTGGCAAAAGGGCCTGCGCGACCTGGCCCGCGTGTTCGGCAAGCAGGTGCAGGCCGAACAGGTCATCAAGGCCGTCGCGGACACCAACCGCGCCAACGGCCGCAAGCTGCTGGACGCCGGCATCTTCCGCAAGTACCCCAAGGTGATCGTGGTCGCGCCCTTCGCGGGCGGGCAGAACTGGGTCTACACCGCCACCCGCCTGATCCCGGACCTGAGGGCCCTGGGCTTCAAGGACGGCTACAGCGCCAGCAAGACCACCCTGGGCGTGGGCGCGCAGATCAGCGACGAGGCGCTGCTGGGCCTGGACAAGCAGACGCTGGTGGTGCTGTTCCCCCCCGGCGGCAAGTACAACGGCGTGGACGCCTTCCTGAAGACGCCCATCGGCCAGCGCCTGAGCGCCCAGAGCGTCGTGTACGTTCCCGAGGACTTCAGCGCGTACACCGGCCCGCTGGTCAGCGTCCGCAACAGCACCGACCTGACGCGGATCATCCTCGAGAAGATGAAGTGAGCACCCGCCTTGACCGCCGCTGACCGCCCGGCCCGCCTGCCGCTGTGCGCCGACGTCTCGCGCGCGCTGGGCGAGGACCCCATCGGCACCGCGCCGCACTGGCAGGAGGTGACGGTGCTGGAGCTGGACGTGCCGGTATGGGCGCACGTGCGCGACGTGGCGAACTGGACACCGGAGCACCACCAGCTGTTCGAGCGCCTGCGCGGCAAGGTCGAGGCCAGCGGCGCCGGCTTCGGCCTGCTGATGAGCGCTCCCGGCGGGCGCGGGCAGCCCCTGCGCGTCCGGCACTACACGCTGGGCGCGGGCGGCTACACGCGGCGCGACTACGCCAGCGCCCTGCCGCAGAGCGAGTGGGCGCGCGGCCTGACCGACACGCTGCTCGAACCACAGCATCTGAGCGCGTGGGAGCAGCAGCCGGTGCCGCCCGGCCCGGACGTGCACGTGTGTACGCACGGCACGGTGGACGCCGCGTGTGGACGCTACGGCGTGCCGGTGTGCCAGCATCTGGACTCGGTGGGGGAGCGCGCGTGGCGCACCGGCCATTTCGGCGGGCACCGCTTCGCCGCGACCGCTGTGGAACTGCCCAGCGGCCTGCTGTGGGCGCATCTGACGCCGGAGTTGGCCGTGCAGGTCGTCCGCCGAGAGGTGCCGCCCGCCGCCGTCGCCCGGCACCTGCGCGGCTTCAGCGGTCTGGCCCCGCTGGCGCAGGTCGTGGACCGCGAACTGCTGATCCGGCACGGCTGGGCGTGGCTGGACGCCCACCGCTGGGCCGAGGTGGACGGTCAGGACGTCACGCTGCACCACGAGTGGCGCGGCGAACGCAGCGTGGTGCGCGCCACCGTCACGCACGACCTGCTCAGCGTGCCCGGCTCCAGCCACAAGGCCGAGTGGTCGGACGTCCGGCAGTACCGCGTACAGTGGACGGCCTGACATGACGCGCCGTACCGGATTTCACCCTTCATGGCGCTGAGCCGCCCCTCCACCCTGACCCGCGCCGTGTGGCTGCCCATCTGCGCGGCGCTGCTGCTGCTCGCGGCCCTGGCATCCCTGGCGCTGGGCGCGAGCGACCTGCCGCTGGACCGGCTGCCACGCCTGCTGCTGCACCCCGACGACAGCACCGAGAGTCTGGTGATCCACACGCTGCGGCTGCCGCGCACGCTGGTCGCCGCGCTGGCCGGGGCGGGGCTGGGCGTGTCGGGGCTGCTCCTGCAGGCGGTCACGCGCAACCCGCTGGCCGACCCCGGCATCCTGGGGGTGGAGGCGGGCGGCGGCCTGGGCATTCTGGTGATGGTCGTGTTCCTGCCGGCCGCGCCCGCGTGGCTGTTCGTGCCGGCCGCCTTCCTGGGCGGCACGCTGGCGGCGCTGGTCGCGTACGGCGTCGCGCGCTCGGTCGGCGTCACGCCGCTGCGGCTGGCGCTGGCGGGCGTGGCGGTCGCGTCGCTTGCCGGAGCGGCCAGCCGCGCCATCCAGATCCTGTGGGAAACGCGCGCGCAGGGGGCGCTGTCGTCCCTCGCGGGCAGCGTCGCCGGACGCACCTGGGCGGACGCGGGTCAGGTCGCGCCGTGGGTGCTGGGCGGCCTGCTGCTCGCGCTGCTCTTCACGCCGCGCGTGAACGTCCTGGCGCTGGGCGAGGACGTGGCGCGCGGCCTGGGCGCCCGCACCGAGCGCGACTCCGCGATCATCACGGGTCTGGGTGTGCTGCTCGCCGCCGCGTCGGTCAGCGTGGTCGGCCCCATCGGCTTTGTCGGGCTGATCGTGCCGCACGCCGCGCGCACCCTGGTCGGGCCGGACCACCGCCTCGGCCTGCCGGTGGCCGCCCTGCTGGGCGCGGCCTTCCTGGTGACCGCCGACGTCGCCGCCCGCCTTGTCGACCGACCTGCCGAGACGCCCGTCGGGATTCTCGTCGCCGCCGTCGGCGCCCCCTTCTTCGTGCTGATCGCCCGCCGCCGGGCGAAGTGAGCCCGCCCGCATTCCCACCCGCACTCTGTGTTCCGTCAAGGATGTCCCCATGAATACAATCCTCAGCCTGTCCGCCCTCGCCGCCGTCTCGGTGGCCGCCGCCGCTGCCGTCAGCGTGAAGCACGACCTCGGCACCCTGACGCTGCCCGCGCCTGCCAAGCGCGTGGTGGCGCTGGAATACTCGTTTCTGGACACACTGGTCGCGCTGGGTGTCACGCCGGTCGGCGGCGCGCTCGGTACCCAGGGCGGCGACCGGGGCGCGCCGCCGTACCTCGCGCCGCGCGTCAAGGGCGTCCCGGCCACGGGCAGCCGTGCCCAGCCCAGCCTGGAGGCCATCGCCGCCGCCCGGCCCGACGTGATCCTGGCGGACACCCTCGTGCACAAGGACCTGCTGCCGCAGTTCGCGAAACTCGCCCCGACGGCCGTGTTCCCCAGCCGCCGGAGCACCGTCGATGAGCTGAATGCCCAGACCCTCGCCATCGGGCAGCTCGTGGGCCGTGAAGCCGCCGCCCGCCGGCTGCTGGCGGACCAGGCGTCGCTGAACGCCAAGGCGCGGGCCTTCACCAAGCGCGGCGCGCCGGCCTTCGTCGCGGCGGTCGTCACGCCCCGCACCCTGACCGTCCACACCGACGGGAGCTTTGTCGGCAGCTACCTGGAGACGCTGGGCCGCAAGAACGCCCTGACGGTGAAGGACACGCAGACGCAGTACGAGATCTCGCTGGAGGGCCTGGTCGCCCTGCAACCGCAGACACTGGTGCTGTTCACGGCCCCCGACGAGAAGCCGATCACCGACACGTGGCGCACCAACCCCCTGTGGCAGAAGCTGCCGGCCGTGGCACGTGGGCGCGTGTACGTCTTTGACCGTGACGACTGGACGCGCGGGCGCGGGCCCATCGCCCTGAAGCTGATGGTGAAGGAAGCCATCGACAGCCGCCTGCTCCAGGACGGCGCGCCGCCCGCGCCGTACCGCTACTGAACCGGAGGGTCCGCCGTCCCATGATCCCGCCCGGCCCCCCGCCCCGCTTCACCACCGCCCGCGCCGTCACCCTCGGTGGAGTGCTGGCCGCCGCGACGCTGGCCCTCGCCGTGCTGGCCCTGGGCCTGGGCGCGGTCAAGACCCCGGCGGGCGAGGTCGTGCAGGTCATCCTCGGCCACGGGGACGCCCTGACGCGGCAGCTCGTGCTCGACCTGCGGGCGCCGCGCATCGTGGTGGCCGTGCTGGCCGGCGCGATGTTCGCCGCGTCCGGCGCGATGATGCAGGGCGTCATCCGCAATCCGCTGGCGTCGCCGGACCTCATTGGGGTCGGGGCGGGCGCGGGGCTGGCCGCCACCCTCTACCTGCTCGCGTGGCCCGGCTCGCCGCCCGGCGGCCTGCCGTGGGCGGCGCTGGTCGGCGCGTGGGCGGGCTTCGGGCTGGTGCTGGTGCTGGCGCGCGAGTGGAGCGGGCAGCGCGTGAACACCCTGCACCCGGTGCGGCTCGCGCTGGTCGGCGTGGCGGTGGCCGCCGCGCTGGGGGCCGTGCAGCAACTGGTGCTGGTGCGCGCGCCTGACGGCCTGGGCGCCGCCCTGACCTTCCTGGCGGGCAGCGTGTACGGCGCCGACGCTGCTCGCGCCGCCCGACTGCTGCCGTGGGCGCTGGTGCTGCTGCCCGCCGCGCTGCTCCTGGCGCGCACGCTGGACGTCCTGAACCTCGGGGAAGACCTCGCCACGAGTCTCGGCACCCGCGTGAACGCCGCGCGGCTGCTGTCCCTGACGGTCGCCGTCGCGCTCGCGGGCGCGGCCGTGACGGGCGCGGGCATCCTGGGTTTCGTGGGCCTGCTCGCGCCGCATGTCGCGCGGCTGCTGGTGGGTGGGCGGCACGCGCGGCTGCTGCCCGTCAGCATGCTGCTGGGCGCGCTGCTGGTCCTTGCCGCCGACACGCTGGGCCGCGCGCTGCTGCCCCCGCTGGAAGTGCCGGCGGGCCTGTTCACCACCCTGGTCGGCGCGCCATACTTCCTCTCGCTGCTGCGGCGCAGCGCCTGACCGCGCCGTGATGAAGGGCTCCATGACCGATCCCCACCCGACCAGCCCTGCTCCGCTCGCCACCACCGGCCTCAAGCTGGGGTACGGCCAGAGCGTCGTCATTCCGGACCTCGACCTGCGCGTGAGCGGGGGCAAGGTCACCAGCATCATCGGCCCCAACGGCTGCGGCAAGAGCACGCTGCTGCGCGCCCTGGCCCGCCTGCTGCCCACCAGCGGCGGCCACATCGAGCTGTACGGCCAGGCCCTGCATGCCCTGCCCAGCCGCGAGGTGGCCCGCCGCCTGGCCATCCTGCCGCAGGGCCCGACCGCGCCCGAGGGCCTGAGCGTCGAGGACCTCGTGTGGTTCGGCCGCCACCCGCACCAGGGCCGCTTCCCGGTGCGCCGCGAGGAGGACCGCGAGGCGGTGCACTGGGCGCTCGACCAGACGGGCATGCGCGTCTTTGCCGGCCGCCCGCTGGAGGCCCTCAGCGGCGGGCAGCGCCAGCGCGCGTGGATCGCCATGAGCCTCGCCCAGCAGACTGACATCCTGCTGCTGGACGAGCCCACCACGTACCTCGACCTGTCGCACCAGCTCGAGGTGCTCCAGCTCGCCCAGCGCCTCAATCAGGAGCAGGGCAAGACCGTCGTGATGGTGCTGCACGACCTCAACCAGGCCGTGCGCTACTCCGACGAGATCATCGCCATGCAAGGCGGCCAGGTGTACGCCCAGGGGCCGGCCGAGGGCATCCTCACGCACGACCTGCTGCGCGACGTGTTCCACCTGCGGGGCCACATCCTGCCGGACCCCGATACCGGCAAACCGCACGTGATTCCCTACGCGTTGACGAGGTAGGCGGGACTGGACCCGGGTGGAGTCCCGCCCTCGGCGCTGCGTCAGCCCTCGACCAGCTGTCCCAGGCGCGCGAGCACTTCGTGGATGTTCTCCAGGCTGGTCGCGTAGCTCAGGCGCACCTGGCCGGGCGCGGCGAAGTCGGTGCCGGGCACCACGGCCACGCGGGCCTCGTCGAGAATCCGGCGGGCGGCTTCCAGCTCGTCCGGGTGGACGCGATCCGTGTTCGCCATCACGTAGAACGCGCCGTGCGGGGTGGGCGTGGGCAGGCCCAGGGCGTTCAGACCCGCCACGATCACGTCCCGCCGCTCGTGGTACGCGCTCCTTGCCATCTCGATGAAGCGGGCCGTCTCCTCGTGCTGCTCCAGCGCGGCCAGGGCGGCGTACTGGCTGACGCTGCTGGCGTTGCTGGTGCTCTGCGACTGGATGGCGTTCATGGCCGCGATCACGGCCTTCGGGCCGCCCGCGTAGCCGATGCGCCACCCGGTCATGGCGTAGGCCTTGCTCGCCCCGTTTACCGTCAGCGTGTGCTCCGGCGCGAAGGTGCCGATGCTGACCTGCTCGGCGCCGTACACGAGGTGCTCGTACATCTCGTCCGTCACGATCATCAGGCCACGTCGCTGGGCGATGGCGGCCACGGCTGCCAGCACGTCCTGCGGGAACACCGCGCCCGTGGGGTTGCCGGGGCTGTTCAGCACGATCATGCGGGTGCGCGGCGTGACCAGCGCCTCCAGCACGTCCGGATCGAGCTGGAAGCCAGACTCCGGTGTGGTCGGCACGGCCACCGGCACGGCGCCCGTCAGCGCCACCATCTCCGGGTAGCTCACCCAGTACGGGGCCGGAATCAGCACCTCGTCGCCGGGGTTCAGCAGCGCGAAGAATGCGTTGAACAGCGCCTGCTTGCCACCGCTGGTGACCGTCACGGCGTCCGGGGCGTGGTGCAGGCCGTTCTCGCGGGCGAACTTCGCGCTGATTGCCTCGCGCAGCTCCGGAATGCCGCTCACTGCCGTGTACTTGGTCCTGCCGTGCTCGATGGCCGCGATGCCGGCGGCCTTCACGTGCGGCGGCGTGTCGAAATCCGGTTCGCCCACGCTCATCGAGATCACGTCAATGCCCTGGCGCTGGAGTTCCAGCGCGCGGCTGGACACCGCGACCGTCGAGGAGGGCTTGAGGCTCAGGGATTTCTGGGACAGGCGAAAGGGGCCGCTCATACCCAGGAGGGTACAGGCGGCCCGGCGGGAGGAGGGCGGGGAGGGTTAGAAGCGGTAGGTGACGCCGAGGCTCGCGCTGGGCACAACCAGCCCGCCGTTATTGGTCGTCGAGAAGGCGTAGCGAAGTCTGCCTTCCGTGAACCAGCCCCAGTTCCCGTTCCCGAACGATCCACGAACACCGCCCACACCGCCGACCAGGATCAGCGCGCCGGCGATCGTTCCCACGCTCGGGCCGCCGTACAGATTCAGGCCACCGTTGCTCCCTGACACCAGTACGTCGGCTTCCAGCAGCGGGAAAGGGCCGCCATCGACCGGAATGACGCCCAGCCCGGCCGAACCACGCACGCCGAACTGAACACCCTGAAGCCGTCCCACGTCTGTACTCAACCCCAGCGTCACGGTAGGCGACAGGATGAATTCGCCACCCAACTGTGTGCCCACCCCGCCCCACACGGTCACGCCCTGGGCCAGGGCGGGAGAGAGGGTGGCGGCGATGGTGAAGGCCAGCGTTCGGAGCAGGGTCATCGGCTCCAGCGTACCAGGGCTCCACAGCGTCCGGAGCGCACATGCAGCGCCGGGAGCCGCTCACGGGCGGCTCCCGGCCAAGGCAGGGCGGCGGTCAGGTCAGCAGACCGATGCTGCGGGCGCGGCTGACGGCCTCGGTGCGGTCGCCGGCGTCGAGCTTGGCGTACAGGCGGGCGAGGTGGTCCTTGACGGTGTCGGGCGACACGCCCAGGTTCTTGGCGATCTCCTTGTTGGAGTAGCCCTGCGCCAGCAGGGGCAGCACCTCGGACTCGCGGGGCGTCAGGCGCGGCACGTTCACGTGCGGCAGGCGGTCGATCTCGGGGTTGGCGACGATGTCGCGCAGCTGTCTCGCCAGGCTCTCGGGGTCGGTTTCCTTGCTGACGTAGCCGCGCGCTCCGGCGGCGCGGGCCGCCTGCACGATGGCGGGTTCGGCGAAGGTGGTGATCAGCACCGACACGACGTGCGGGTTGCTCAGGCGCAGGCGTTCGCACACCTCGATGCCGGTCATGCCGGGCATCTTGACGTCCAGCAGGGCCGCGTCGGGCTGCAGGGTGCGGCAGGCGTCCAGCGCGGCCAGGCCGTCGGCGGCTTCGGCCACCACGTCGAAGCCCTGGTTGATCAGGGCGTACTTCAGGCCCATACGGAACAGCGGGTGATCGTCGGCGATTACGAGTCTCATGGGGTGACCTCCGGGAGGAGCAGGGTGAAGTGCGTGTGGACGGGCAGGGGGGCGTCGGCGGGTGGTCGGTCGGGATCGGGCGGCGTGTCCGGTGGAGCGCGGTCGTAGTGCAGGCCGCCGCCGTGGGCCTCGGCGATGCGGCGGGCGATGAACAGGCCCAGTCCGGCGGTGCCGGCGGTGTACTGCTGGCCGGCGATGGTGGTGGGCTGCGTGTTGAAGGGCTGCGCGAGTTCCGAGACCGGGACGCTCAGGCCGGGGCCGTCGTCGGACACGACCACGCCGCGCGGCGTGACGCTCAGGACGACCTCGCGGGTGGCGTAGCGCAGGGCGTTCTCGGTGAGGTTGATGACGGCCCGTTCGAGCACCCGGGCGTCCACGTCGGCTTCGCCGTGACCGGTCACGAGCAGACTCAGGCCGCGCTCCGTGACCTGCGGCTGCACGCGGCGGGCGACGTTGTCGAGCAGGGCGCGCAGGTCCGTGGGGTCCGGGTGGATCTGCACGTCCTCGCGCTCGAAGCGGTGGGCATCGGCCATCTGCTGCACCAGCGCGAGCAGGCGGGTCGTCTCGGCCTGGATCTGAACGCCGACCTCGCGTTTCTCGGCGTCCGGCAGGGGCAGTGTGGTCAGCACCTTGGTCAGGTGCCCGGTGGCGATCAGCGGGGTCTTGAGGTCGTGCACCAACGTGGCGATAAAGGCGTTGCGGCGCGTCTGCTCGACGCCCAGGCGGCCCAGCAGGTCCCCGAAGGCGGATCTCAGCGACAGGATCTCGGCGGGGTCGTCCGGGTGTGGCTGCGCGAAGTCGCCGCGTTCCACCTCGGACTGCAGCAGGCTCAGGGAGCGCAGCAGCGTGCCGCTGAGCAGGTAGCCCACGGCGGCGCACAACCCACCCACCACGACCATCCACCCAATCAAGCTGACGGCGGGCACGCTGGGCTGCGCCATGAAGGTCAGCACCACGTTGGGCAAGAAGGCCAGCATGAAGATCACCAGCGTGAACTGCGCGCGCAGCGTGGCCGGCCGCTTCCGCCGGGCGGCCGTGGTCGGCGCCTCGGTGGGCAGGGGAACGCTGCGCGCACTCATGGGTGCAGCGTACGGGGCGCCCTCTGACAGAACCCTCACGCCCTGCGGGACCGGCCGCGCTTTGTCAAGCCCCACCCCCGGCAGGGTAGATGATGTCGTGGAGCGCGAAAATGACCGCCAGACCAGCGGTGCGGGTGCGTGTGGCACGGTGCTGAGCGCGACCCCCGGTTCCGGCGTCCGCGCGGGCCGGGGAGGCGTGGGGTGGTTGCGGTCAGGTGGGGGTGGCGCGCAGCGTGACCAGCAGGCCCGCCAGGCGGCGTTCCAGGACGTCCACGGTGAAGCCGGCCTCCCGCAGCAGGCGGGGAGTCGGGCGGTTGGCATGACAGCCGACGACGTGCTCGAACAGTGGATCGATGCCGTCTGACAGCAGGCCGAGCCAGGCCTGCGGGGGCCGCACGTGTTCCAGGGCCAGCAGGTGTCCGCCGGGGCGCAGCACCCGCCGCACCTCGCCGAACAGGTGGGCCGGGTCGGGAATGCCGCACAGGCCCAGCGAGGACGTCACCGTGTCGAAGCTCGCCGCCTCGAAGGGCAGGGTCTGGTAGTCGTGCTGGACCAGCCGTACGGGAAACGGCAGGTTCGCTGTTCTGGCCTGCGCCCGCGCCAGCATTTCTCCGCTGATCTCCAGGGCGGTGAGGCTCCGCAGTGTGCCCGGATAGTGGGCGAAGGTCGCGCCGGTGCCCACCCCGAGTTCCAGGACGTCGCCGGACGCGTGCACGAACAGCGCGGCGCGCAGGGCGTCCAGCCGGCGCGAGGCCGTCCGGGCGTCATAGGTGGCTGCCTGGCGGTCGTACAGACGCTGCACGTGCCGGGCGCTCGCCATGTCTACCGTGCTCCCTACTCGTCGGTGCTCAGTACCGCCAGGAAGGCTTCCTGCGGCACCTCCACGGTCCCGATCTGCTTCATGCGGGCGCGGCCCTTCTTCTGCTTTTCCAGCAGCTTCTTCTTGCGGCTGATGTCGCCGCCGTAACACTTGGCGAGCACGTCCTTGCGGTAGGCCTTCACGGTGGCCCGCGCGATGATCTTGCCGCCGATCACGGCCTGCACCGGCACCGGGAACATCTGGCGGGGAATCACCTCGGCCATCTTGTCCACGATCTTGCGGCCCAGCGAGTAGGCCTTGTCCTCGTGCACGATCACGGCCAGGGCGTCCACCACGTCGCCCTGCACCATGATGTCCACCTTGCGCAGCTCGCCCTCGCGGTAGCCGATCTGCTCGTAGTCCATGCTGGCGTAGCCGCGGCTGATGGACTTGAGGCGGTCGTGGAAGTCGTACAGGATCTCCGCGAAGGGCACCTCGTACAGCAACTCCACGCGCTTGCCGAGGTAGTTCATGGTGATCATCGAGCCGCGGCGCTCCTGCAAGAGCTGCATGACCGGCCCCACGTAGTCCTCGGGCAGCATGATCGAGAGCTTGATATACGGCTCCTCGACGAGCTTGATGCGGTCGCGGGTGGGGAACTCGGCCGGGTTCTGCGTCTCGAAGATCTCGCCGTTGGTCAGCGTCACGCGGTACACCACGGCGGGCGCGGTGGCGATCAGGTCGAGGTCGTACTCGCGTTCCAGCCGCTCCTGGATGATCTCAGCGTGCAGCAGGCCCAGGAAGCCGCAGCGGAAGCCGAAGCCCAGCGCTTCACTGGTCTCAGGCTCGAAGGTGAAGGCCGCGTCGTTGAGCTTGAGCTTTTCCAGCGCGTCGCGCAGCTTGCGGTAGTCCTCGGTGTCGGTGGGGTACAGCCCCGAGAACACCACCGGCTGCGCGGGCTTGAAGCCGGGGAAGGGCTCGGCCGTGCGGCGCTCCCTGCCGGTCAGGGTGTCGCCCACCTGCGCGTCGTGGATGTCCTTGATGCCGGCCGCCACCCACCCGACCGCGCCCGCCGACAGTTCCTGCCCCACAACCAGCCCCGGCGAGAAAGTGCCGACCTTGTCCACCTCGAAGGTTCGGTCGGCGTTCATCAGCACGATCTGGTCCTTGGCCTGCACGGTGCCGTCCAGCACGCGCACGAACAGGATCACGCCCTGGTAGGCGTCGTAGAACGAGTCGAAGATCAGCGCCTTGAGCGGCGCGTCCGGGTCGCCCGGCGGTGGCGGAATGCGCTCCACGACCGCTTCCAGGATCTCGGGGATGCCAATCCCGGCCTTGCCGGACGCGAGCACAGCGTCGGACGCCGGAATCCCGATCACGTCCTCCAGTTCCTTCGCGGCGTTCTCGGGGTCGGCGGCGGGCAGGTCGATCTTGTTGATGACCGGCACGATCTCCAGGTTGTTGTCGATGGCGAGGTACGCGTTCACGATGGTCTGGGCCTCGACACCCTGCGAGGCGTCCACCAGCAGCAGCACGCCCTCGCACGCGGCGAGGCTGCGCGAGACCTCGTAATTGAAGTCCACGTGGCCCGGCGTGTCGATCAGGTTGAAGGTGTACTCCTCGCCGTTCTCCCGTGTGTACTGCAGGCGGATGGGTGTGGACTTGATGGTGATGCCGCGCTCGCGCTCGAGTTCCAGCGTGTCGAGCGTCTGGTCGCGCTTGTCGCGCTCGCCCATCGCGCCCAGCCGCTCGAGGATGCGGTCGGCCAGCGTGGACTTGCCGTGGTCCACGTGGGCGATGATGGAGAAGTTCCTGACATGGTCTGGCCGGTGGGTCACGCCCCGCAGTCTAACGGGCACCCGCCGGGCAGGGCGGATGCCGCTGACGTTTGCCCCGGCAGGCCACCCGGCGGATGTCCGCCGCCGGGCGAGCCGTCTACGCTGGCGGCATGACCCGCTCGCTGGCCTACTTCACCGACGTCGCCCTGCGCCGCCACGAGGGCAGCGTCACCACCCGCGAGGGCGACGTGACGGTGGTCCGCTCGCCGCAGAACCCCACGTTCTGGTGGGGCAACTTCCTGCTGATGCCGGCGCCGCCCGTGCCCGGCGACCTGGCGCGCTGGGAGGCGCTGTTCGCCCGCCACCACCCGGGCGCCGCGCACCGCGCGTTCGGCGTGGACACGGGCGGCGCCGACGCGGGCGACGCGGCGCCCTTCGTGGACGCTGGCTATCACGTGCTGCGCGATACCGTCCTCACGGCGGAGCGCACCCATCCGCCCCGGCGCGTGACCACCGACGCCACGTTCCGCCCGCTGCTCTCCGACGCGGACTGGGCCGGCGCCCTGACCCTCCGGATGGCCGTGAACGCCGCCGACCCGGACGGCCACGAGGAGAGCGGGTACGCCGAGTTCTCCCGCCGCAAGCTCGCGTCGTACCGCCGGGCGCAGGAAGCCGGTCACGGCGCGTACTTCGGCGCCTTCGACGACGGCGCGGTGCTGTCGGGCCTGGGCATCTTCGATGCAGGCGAGGGCGTGGCCCGCTACCAGAGCGTCGAGACGCATCCGGACGCGCGCTCGCGGGGGCTGGCGGGCACGCTGGTGCACACGGCCGGCGGGTGGGCGCGCGAGCATCTGGGCGCCCGCACGCTGGTGATCGTGGCGGACCCTGAGTACCACGCGCAGGCGCTGTACGAGCGCGTGGGCTTCACGCCGACCGAGGTGCAGCTCGGATTCCAGAAGCGCCCAGCCACGGACTAGACGCGCCGGAGGGCCTCGTGCGGTTCCGGCGGGAGGACCACGCGGAGGTCGTCGCCGGGCCGCACCTCGCCGCCCGTCACGACCACCGCCATGATGCCGGCCCGCAGCACCGGCTGACCGGCGTCGTCCACGCCCAGCACGGCCCGCAGCAGGCCCGGCCGGAAGGCGTCGATCTGCGCGCAGGGATTGCGCAGGCCCGTGACCTCGACCACCGCGTGCGCCCCCAGGTGCAGCCGGGTGCCGCGCGGCACCGCCAGCAGGTCGATGCCGCGCGTGGTCACGTTCTCGCCCAGATCGGCGGGCGCGACCGCGAAGCCCTGCGCGGCCACCTCGTCCAGCAGTTCCGCGTGGATCAGGTGGAGTTGCCGCAGGTTCGGCTGCGTGGGGTCGGCCCGCACGCGCGAGCGGTGCTGCACGGTCACGCCCGCGTGCGCGTCGCCCTCCACGCCCAGGCCGGCCAGCAGGCGGATCGCGGGCCGGGGCTGCTTGGAAAAGCGGTGCGTGCCGTCCGAGGCCACACCGATCACGGTCGCGCTCATGCGGTCTCCTCCTGTCCAGGCGACGTGGCGAAGAGGGGAGAGGGCGGGTCCAGCCGCGCCCGGATCGGTGCGAACGACCGGCGGTGCACGGCGCTCACGCCCTGGGCGTCCAGCGCCGCGCGGTGCGCCGGGGCACCGTAGCCCTTGTGCGCCGCGAGGCCGTAGCCGGGGTGCGCCGCGTCCAGCTCCAGCATGATCCGGTCGCGTTCGGTCTTGGCGAGCACGCTGGCCGCCGCCACGCTGTAACTCAGGGCGTCGGCCTTCGGCGGAGCGCTGATCGGGACGTCCACGCGCAGCTTCAGGTAGTCCGTGACCAGCGCCTGCGGCCGGGGCTCCAGCCGGGCCAGCGCCCGCAGCGCCGCCGCGTGCGTCGCGCCCAGGATGTTTTTCTCGTCGATCTCGTCCGGCCACGCGTGCTCGACCGCCCACGCGAGCGCCACCCGCCTCACCTCGGCCGCGACGTCCTCCCGCTGCGCCGCCGTGAGCTGCTTGCTGTCCCGGAAGGGGTATTCCAGCGCGGTGCCCGGCAGGATCACCGCCGCGACGGTCACCGGCCCGGCCCACGCGCCGCGGCCCGCCTCGTCCACGCCTGCCACGCGGAAATACCCCCGGCGCCAGTGCTCGCGCTCAAAGGCCCAGTCGGGCGTGACGGCGGGCCGGGTCATGGAGTGACGGTAGCAGAGGCGAGGCCGCCGTGCGCGACGGAGCGGCGCAAAGTAAGCCCCGCCTTACAGCGGGGCGGTGGAACTGGCATCACTCGGCCAGCTGGATTGTGAGACACCCGCAGTATGGGGGGCCGACGTGCGCCCTCCGTGTGAAACGATTTAGATGGTATTGATGGAACGCCGGCCGGGTGATCCCGGCGGTGCCGGCGTGGCCCGGGGCGCGGTGTGATAGACGGTGGGGCATGACGTCCGGGCGCCGCCAGAAGATCAAGCTCACCCGTCCTCCCGCCGCGCGGCGCGGCGCCGACGCGGCGCCGGCCACGGCGGAGCGCTACGCCGAGGTGCGGCCCGCGCAGCTGCCCCCGCACCTGGACGGCCTGCACGCCCTGACCAAGCCGGGCGTGCGCGGCTTTCCCGGCCTGGACGACGCGCAGGCGCTGCTGGCGCAGGTCATGCGCAAGGACCGCGTGCGCGGCGACGTTCTGGACCTCACGGCCATGGGCGGCGTGCTGGGCAGCCTGGCGGGCGTGACCCTGCGGGCGGTGGATGGCTCGGCCGCGGCGCTCACGGCGCTGACGGCGGCCGGCCTGGAGCCGCTGGCGGCCGTGCCGGGCGACGCCCTGACGGACCGCTGGCCGGAGCGGGCGCGGACCGTGGTGCTGGTGCTGGCCGGCGACCGGGGCAACGCCTACGCGCAGGCGCAGGTTGCGTGGGCGCACGCGAACACCCCGCCCGGCGGCACGCTGTACGTCGCGGGCGACCGCGACAAGGGCTTTGACCGCTACGTGCGCGCGGCGGGCGCGGCCTTCGGCACGGGCGAGACCGTGGCCCGCGACGGCGGCATGCGCGTGGCGAAGCTGGTGCGCCGGCCCGGTCCCACACCGCCGTACCCCGAGCCCGAGACCTACGAGACGCACGGCGTGACCGTGGTGGGCCGGCCCGGCGTGTTCAGCGCGGCGAGACTGGACAGGGCGAGCGCGCTGCTGCTGGACACCCTCGACAGCCTGGACGTGAACGGTCGCCGCGTGCTGGACCTGGGCTGCGGGGCGGGCGTGATCGGCGCGTGGGCCGCCCGGCGCGGCGCGCACGCGACGCTGGTGGACGCGGACCTCCAGAGTGTGCGCAGCGCCCAGGCCACGCTAACCGCCAGCGGCGTGGACGGCGAGGTGATCCACTCGGACGTGGACGCCGCTCTGGAGGGGCGCACCTTCGACGTGATCCTCACCAACCCGCCCTTTCACGTGGGACGCGGCGTGGTGCTGGACGTGGCGCGCGAGTTCATCGCGGCGGCCGCCCGGCGCCTGACGCCCGGCGGAACCGTGGTGGTGGTCGCCAACGATCCCCTGCCGTACGAGGCGGCGCTCCAGGCGCTGGGGCCGGTCACGGAACTCGCGCGGGCCGGGGGCTTCAAGGTGCTCCAGGCCACGCGGCGCTGAGGCCCGGCGGCGTCCGGGAACTCCGGGCCGCTGTTCCTCGTATCTTTCTGATCCCCCGGACGGCCCCCGAGTGCCCCGCGCACTGTGCGCCCTATCCGGGCGGAGAGGAGCGCGTTTGCTACACTGACGCGTTCCGGTGCCCGGCGTGTCCCACCGCCGGACGAGACCGCTCCACCACACGCAGTTCATGCCCGACCCAGGAGGCCGCATGGCAGAATCCACGAAACCCCGCTCCAAAGTCGCGGCCACCCCCACGGGCACGGTCGCGGCGGCCGCGTCCGGCGCGAGCAAGAGCGCACCGACGACCGCCACGAAACCCGCCACCAAGGCCGCCGGCGTGACCAGCCGCACCCGTCCGGCCGGCGAGCCGACCGCGAAGGCCAAGGCCGCGCCGAAGCCGGCCGCGAAACCCGCCAAGGCGAAGGCCGACGCAGCAGACGGCGCCGCCGCGCCCGAGGCGCCTGCCAAGGCCCCCCGGGCCGCCGCGAAGCCCGCCAAGGCCGCCGCGCCCGCCCGGGGCGGCGTGGCCGAGAAGCCGTACTACGCGCACCCCAGCATCCAGGACCTGCTCAAGAGCGGGAAGGCCGCCGGCTCACTCGCCAGCGAGGACATTGCCACGGCGCTCGCCACGGCGCTGGAAGCGAACGGTCTGGACCCGGAGAGCCCCGACGCTTTCGAGGACATGCAGCTGTACCTCGCCGCCCAGAACATCGAGGTGCAGGACCTCGATGAGGACGACGAGGAGGACGACGCCGACCTCGACGCCGACAGCCCGGTGCCCACGGCCGCCGCGCAGGAGGACGACGAGGAGAAGTACTTCGACGACATGCCCCGCGCGGTCAGCAACGACCCCGTGCGGCAGTACCTCCACGAGATCGGCCGCGTGCCGCTGCTGACGCTTGAAGAGGAGATCGCGCTGGCGCGCCGCATCGAGGAGGGCGAGGAAGCCCGCAAGGTGCTGGAAGAAGACCTCGACATGGACGACCGCGGGCGCCGGCGCCTGATGCGCCAGACCGAGGACGGCGCCGCCGCCCGCCAGGGCCTGATCGAGGCGAACCTGCGTCTGGTGGTCAGCATCGCCAAGAAGTACACCGGGCGCGGTCTGGGCTTTCTGGACCTGATCCAGGAGGGCAACCAGGGCCTGATCCGCGCGGTGGAGAAGTTCGAGTACCGCCGCCGCTACAAGTTCAGCACCTACGCCACGTGGTGGATCCGGCAGGCCATCAACCGCGCGATCGCCGACCAGGCACGCACCATCCGCATTCCGGTGCACATGGTCGAGACGATCAACAAGCTGACCCGCACCGCGCGGCAGCTCCAGCAGGAACTGTCCCGCGAACCCACCTATGAGGAGATCGCCGAGGCGATGGGCCCCGGCTGGGACGCCACCAAGGTCGAGGAAGTGCAGAAGGTCAGCCAGGAGCCGGTGTCGCTGGAAACACCCATCGGCGACGAGAAGGACTCGTTCTACGGCGACTTCATCCCCGACGAGAACCTCGACTCGCCGGTGGACAACGCCGCCAAGACGCTGCTCAGTGAGGAGCTGGAAAAGGCCCTGTCGAAGCTCACCGAGCGCGAGGCGATGGTCCTGAAGTTCCGCAAGGGGCTGGTGGACGGCCGAGAGCACACCCTGGAAGAGGTCGGGCAGCGCTTCAACGTGACCCGTGAACGCATCCGCCAGATCGAGAACAAGGCGCTGCGCAAGCTCAAGTACCACGAGAGTCGCACCCGCAAGCTCCGCGACTTCCTCGACTGATCGTCACCCGACACCGCCCCGCGCGTTCCAGCCGGGGCGGTGTTCGTGTGGCACACCCCCGAACGCTCACGGGTCCGCCGCCGTATCCTGACCGGCATGACCCCGCCCGGAGCCCTCCCGTGACCGTCCCGGCGGTCCGGGCCGGCCCCGAGACGCCGGACACCGCGGGCTGGCGCGCCTACGGACTGGCCCTGCTGCCCCTGTCGCTCGCGGGGCTGCTGCCGCCGGCGCAGGTGGCGCTGCTGTGCGGCGTGTACGCGCTGGGCGTGCGCTGGCCCGAGTGGGTCCAGGGCCGGCTGCTGCTGGGCGTGTTGGCCGTCGCGGGGGGCGCGCTGCTGGCCGCGCCGGGCGCGCTGTCCGGCCCCTCTGAGGGCGTGATCCGCCTGGCAACGTCCACGCTGCTGGGGCTGCTGGCGGTCTCGCTGCTGCACGTGGGCGCCAGCCGGCTGGAGTCCGGGCACCGCTCGGGGCTGCTGGCGCCGCTGGGGCTGGGGCTGCTCGCGCCGCAGGCGCTGCTGCTCCCCGCCCTGGTGGGCGGCGCGCTCGCCCGCCGGGCCGACGACGACCGCCCGGCCGCGTGGCACGTCGCGCCGGGGCCGGCCGCGTGGCGGTGGCCGCTGGCGGTCGCCGTGGTCCTGACCGCCGTGCTGGCGCTGCTCCCACGCGGGCCGTCGCTGTGGGACACGCTGGTGCGGCCAGGCGCGACGGCGCTCGCGGGCGGCCCGGCCCGGCCCCAGGACCCGCTCCCGCCGTCCCCCGAGCGTCCGCCCACCACCCTGAAAACCGGCGTGACCGGCCCGCCCATCCTCCTGACGCTGAACCGGCCGGTCCTGCCGCTGGAACTCATCCTGATCGCGGGCGTAGTGCTGGGCGCGTCGATCCTGTGGCGCGCCCGGCCGCGTGCCGGCGGCGTGCCCCCCACGCTGGTCGAGCGGCTGATGGCGCTGGGCCTGATCGTGGGCGGAGTGGTGGGCCTCGCGTCGGCCGTGCTGCTGTCCCGGTCGCCGGACGGCGGGGGGGCTGGATCTGCGGCGCGCTCCAGCGAGGAGATGACGGGCGGCCTGCTGACCCGCGCACCCTCCTTCGACGCGCCGGTCCGGACCTTCGATTTCAGCGGCGTGGTGAACGTCGCGGTGGCGCTGAGTGTGCTGCTGCTCGCGGGCCTGACCCTGGCCGCGTTCCTGGCACGCCGGGCCGAGCCCGACCCGGAGCCGCTGGGCCTCGACCACCCGGACGACGACGTGCCCGCCACGCCCGGCGTGCCCGCGCCGCCGCTGCACCGCGTGCGCCGGGCGTGGCGCGCGGCGGAGGCGGCGCTGGACGCCACCGGCCGCCCCCGGCTGCCCGCCGAGTCGCCGCTGGCGTACGCGGCCCGCCTCGGCCGGGACACGCCGCTGCTGAGCGCGCCGCTGGCCGCCCTGGCGCGCGTGTACGCCCCCGTGCGCTACGGTGCGCAGGTCACGGACGCGGGCGCCGGCACCGCCGAACGCGCCCTGACGGAACTGCGCGTGATGATTCCCACCCTGCCCCCACCCCGCCCCCCGGACGCCAGAGGACACCCATGACCACTCCCCGCCCCGAACCGGGCCGCCCGGCCCCGCCCTTCGCCGCCCGCGTGCTGGACAACGTTGCCCGTGTGCTGGTCGGCAAGGAGGACGTGACCCGGCTGTGCCTGGCCGGCGTGCTGGCCGGCGGCCACCTGCTGCTCGAGGACGCGCCCGGGACCGGCAAGACCATGCTGGCCCGCGCGCTGGCGCGCAGCCTGGGCCTGGACTTCGCGCGCGTGCAGTTCACGCCGGACCTGCTGCCCAGCGACGTGACCGGTGTCAGCGTGTACCGGCCCGCCACGGGCGAGTTCGAGTTCGTGCCCGGCCCGATCTTCACCGGCGTGCTGCTGGCCGACGAGATCAACCGCGCCACGCCGCGCACGCAGTCCGCGCTGCTGGAGGCGATGGGCGAGGGGCAGGTCACGGAGTCCGGCGTGACCCGCACCCTGCGCGCGCCGTTCGTGGTAATCGCCACCCAGAACCCCATCGAGCACGAGGGCACGTACCGCCTGCCCGAGGCGCAGCTCGACCGCTTTCTGCTGCGGACCAGCGTGGGCTACCCCACCCCCGAGGAGGAGGTGCGGATGCTCGCGCGGCTGCGCGCGGCCCACCCGATCACCACCCTGGAGGCGGTCGCCACGCCCGCCGAGCTGCTGGACGCCCAGGACCACGTGCGGGACGTGCACGTCGCCAGCGACCTGCAGTGGTATGTGTCGTCGCTGTGCGCCCGCACGCGCCGGCACCCGATGGTGGTGCTGGGCGCCGGGCCGCGCGCCAGCCTAGCCCTGCAGGGCGTCGCGCAGGCGCTGGCGTGGCTGGACGGCCGGACCTTCGTCACGCCGGACGACGTGCAGCTCGCCGCGCCGGCCGTGCTCGCGCACCGCCTGACCCTCAAGATCGAGGCGCGACTCCAGGGCACCCCGCCGGAAACCGTGGTGACCGAGGTGCTGCGCGCCGTGCCGGTGCCGGTCGAGGACGGCGTGGCCGCCGGCACCCCCGGCCCGGCCGGTCCGTGAGCGCGCTGCTGGTCTGGCTGGTCGTCATTGCCCTTCTGACCGCGCTGCTGTGGCTGGCGTACAGCGTGCCGCCCGCCGTGACCCTCAGCCGCGACCTGCCGGACCGCGCGTTCCAGGGGACCCGCACGCCGCTGGGCGTGCGGGTCGAGCTGCACAGCCGGCTGCCGCTGCGCTTCGCGCTGGACGACCCCACGCCGCGCGCGGTCGTGCCGGACGTGCCTGTCACGCTGGTCGGCGCGGGCATGGGCACGGTCGCCGTGGACTTCCACACGACCCTGGACCTGAACCGCCGGGGCGTGCACGCGTGGCCCGGCGCCACGCTGCGCTGGGCCGATCCGCTGGGCCTGTTCTGGCGCGCCGTGCCGGTGCCGGCCCCGCAGGGCCTGCTGGTGTACCCCGGCACGCACGGCCTGGTGCTGCCGGAACTGCTGCGGCCCCTGCTCAGCGAGGGCGGCCTGAGCCGCCGCCTGGGCCTGGACGATCCCCTCAGCCTGCGCGGCGTGCGCGAGTATGTCAGCGGCGATCCGCCGGGCCGGGTGCACTGGAGACTCAGCGCCCGCACGGGCACCCTGACTGTGCGCGACCCCGAGCGGACCGCCGCGAGTTCCGTGGCCATCTACGTGGACACCGGCGCGGGCACCGACGTGTACCTGGAGAGCGCCGTGCGCCTCGCCGCGAGCCTGGTGCAGGAAGCGCTCGGCCTGACGCTGCCGGTGTCGGTCGCGTTGCCCGGGAGCGCGTCTCCGGCCGGCACCACCGGCGAGGCGGTGCAGGGCGCGCTGCGGCTCCTGGCGCGCGCCGCCCTGAATCCCGGCGATCCGGCCGTTCCGCCCACCCGCACCGGCGGCAACCTCTTCATCCTGACCGCCCGGCCCCGCCCCGCTCTGATCGAGCAGGCGATGCGGGCACGGGCGCACGCGAGCCGCGTGGTGATCGTCGCGCTGCCCGAGGGCTTCTACCTGGAGCCTGGCGAGACGCCCCGGCGCCAGTGGTCGGGGCTGCCGGACGTGGTGCGCGACCTGGAGCGCCAGGCGGGGGCGCTGGCCGGGGCGGGCATCCTGGTGTACATCCTGCGCGGCAACCAGAGTGTCCTGAAACTGGGCGCGTGAGTGACATGAAGGAAGCGCCCGCAGACGCGTCGGGAAGCCCCTGGTACCGTGAACCCATGACCCACGACGATGACAAGCGCCCCGCGGCCGATCAGGTCAGCAACGTCGATCTGCAGTTCATGGGCCGCACCGACCAGCAGGGAGAACTCGACGCGACGGTCGAGGCCGAGAGCAAGGCGCCCGGCGAGTTCCAGCAGCGCGGCCTGGACAAGCAGGACGAGGCTGTCGTGGAGACGATGGACGCCAGCGATCCGCCCAGCACGAACATGGGGCAGGACGAGAACCGCTAGCCCGCGCGGGTGACGTCTCGGCCGGCCCGTCCCTCGGTGGCGAGCCGGCCGATCTCTGCCGCGATGACGGGCAGCGCGCCGGCCGGCCCGATCCGCTCCAGACCGGCGCGCGCGGCGCGCGCCCGCCGCCGGGCGTCCGTGAGGAGCGCGTGGACGTGATGCGCCACCGCGGCCGGATCGGCGGCCGTGAGCGTCAGGGCCGCGCCCAGCAGGCGCCCCTGGCGACGCGCGAAGCCCGGCGTGAACTGCGGGCCGCTGGTCGGGAAGGCCACGACCGGCACGCCCAGCCCGGCGAGCTGCTCGTTCGCGGTTCCCGCCGTGCCGACCGCCACGTCCGCCGCGCGGGCGACCGCGCCGAAGGCGCCGCGCAGCAGCCATACGCGCGCTCCATCGCCGTGCGCGCTCGCGGCCACGTTGTCGATCACGTTCAGGTTCCAGTCGCCGGGCAGCGTCACGCGGTCCCACGCGTGAGGCCACGCGACCAGCGCTTGCACGTCCGGCAGCCGGGCCGCCGCGCGCAGCATGACCGGCAGGCTGTCCTGGTGGTCGCCGCGCGAGCCCGGCAGCAGCGCCATCACCGGGCGGCCGTCCAGTTCGGGCAGCGGCCGTTCCGGGCGCGGCAGGACGTCCATCGCAAAGCTCCCGACGAAGCGCGCCGGTACGCTCCGCGCCGCGTAGTAGCGGGCGGTGTGGGCGTCGCGCACGAACACGGCGTCCGCGCGGCGGGCCAGCGCCAGCTCGTACTCCATGGGGCGGTTCGCGCCCAGGGCGTTCAGTTCCCGCAGCGCGCCCCGCACGCCCAGACCGTCCAGGTACTGGGCGCTCAGCAGCGGCTGCACGTGCACCAGCGCCGCGCCCGACCGCCGGGCGGCGAGGGTGCCCACCATCAGCGCGTAGGCGTCGCCCACCACGACGACCGCGCCCGCACCCCGCGCGCCGCGCACGGCGTCCGTCCACTGGCCCAGCGAGTCCCGGATCAGCCCGGCCCGCAGGTCGGCACTCAGGTTGGCCACGCTGCCGAAGGGAAAGCCGCCGCTGGGCAGCTCCAGCACGCGGCCCACACAGCGCGCCCCTGGCACGTCTGTATACGCCCGGCCGTCCCCGACCAGCGGCGAAAATCGCAGATCCCAGCTGTCCCCCAGCAGGCCTGCGAGCCGGGCGCCGATCAGGTCCTCGGCCGTGCCGTTCGAGATCAGCAGGGCGGCGGGCGCGGGCGGGCGGGCGGCACTCACGCGGGCAGCATAGCGGTCACGCCGCGCCGGCCGCATCCGTGGTAGGAATGAAGCCGGCAGGACCACGGACCATGAGCGACTTCGACGAACTCCAGGGCGTCATCCAGCGGCACGCCGAGCGGCGCCAGGCCGAGGTGCGCGCGTGCGAGACCTTTTTGCAGGCGCTGTACCACGCGCTGCGCAGCGCGAGCGGCCCTGGACTGCCGCTGAACAACGTCACGCTGGAATTCACGCCGGACCCCAGCGGACGCCTGCGGCCCACGCCGACCGGCGGTTTCCACGCCGCGTGGCTGCGGCTGGGCCTGTGCGAGGTGCTGGTGCGCGTCCGCCGCCTGGACGGCGCGTTCCAGGGCGAGTACGGCGAGGGCGGCGTGTTCCGGCTGGACAGCACCGGCGAGGACGACCTGCTGCGTCTGGCGCGGCGCATCCTGCGGGACGTGACCGCCACGTACGCCGGCGAGCACCACGACTCATCACTCAGCCGCCTGAACTGAGCGCGCCGCTCGGGCAGCGAACAGGGCCGCCGTTCCAGTGGGACGGCGGCCCTGCGGTGATGGTGGTCCCGGCGCGTCAGCCCTTGACGGCCCCGGCGGTCAGACCGGACACGATGTTGCGCTGGAACACCAGCACCAGGATGATCAGCGGCACCGTCACCACGATGCTCGCCGCCATGATCGGCCCCCACGGCTGGTCGTACTGCGACGCGCCGGAGTAGTTGGCGATCACGACCGGCACGGTGCGGTTGGAACTCGTGAAGGTCAGCGCGAACAGGTACTCGTTCCACGCGTTGATGAACGCCAGCAGACCGGTGGTGACCAGCGCCGGCATCATCACCGGGAACAGCACCAGGAACAGCGTCTGCAGCGGGCTCGCGCCGTCCACCAGCGCCGCCTCCTCCAGTTCACCCGGAATGTCGCGCACGAAGGAGGTCAGCACCCAGACCGTGAACGGAATGGTGAAGATCAGGTACGACACGATCAGGCCGACCGGGTTGTTGAACACGCCGGCCGCGCGGATGAGCGTGAACAGCCCGCCCAGCACCGCGATCTGCGGGAACACGCTGACGGCCAGGATGATGTACATCACGACCTGCTTGCCCGCGAAGCGGAAGCGGCCCAGCGCGTAGGCCGCGAACGACCCGAAGATGATGCTGATCGCCACGGCGCCGACCGCCGCGATCACGCTGAACAGCAGGCCGCGCTGGAAGGCCGGGTTGTTGAACACCTGCGCGTAGTTCTCGAGCGTCTTGGGCGACACCAGGAACGCGCCGGGCGTCAGGAACAGGTTCCCGGCCTTGCTGAAGGACGTGATGACCGCCCACACGAAGGGGAACAGCAGGTACACGGTGATGGCGATCACCAGCACGTAGAACGCGGTGCGCTGGAGGTAGTACAGGGTGGGGTTGGTGCGCTGCAGGTTCATGTCGTCCTCCTCAGTCGAACTTCACGCGGAAGGCGGTGACGTAGATGACGACGATCACCATGATGATCAGGAAGATCGCCACGGCCACGGCACTTCCCATCCCCAGCAGCGAGTTGTCGATCAGGGTCAGGCGGGCGTACCCGGTCATGGAGGTGCTCGATGACGTGACCGGCCCCAGCATCACGTACATCACGTCGAACACGCGCAGCGAGTCCAGCGAGCGGAACACCAGCGCGACCAGCAGCGCGGGGCGCAGCAGCGGCAGGGTCATGCGCCAGAACTGCGTCCACTTGCTCGCGCCGTCCATGTCGGCGGCCTCGTACATGTCCGACGGCAGGCTCTGGAGCCCCGCCAGGATCAGCAGCGCCATGAACGACGTGGTCTTCCACACGTCCACCGCGATCATCGCCCACACGGCCTTATCCGGGTCGGCCAGCAGCGCGATGCCCTTGCCGTCGGCACTGAAGTGCGACAGCAGGCCGTTGCCGATCAGGCCGAAGGTGTCGTTGTACATGTAGGCCCACATCTGCGCCGACACGACCGTGGGGATCGCCCACGGCACCAGCATGGCGGTGCGCAGGAACGCGCGGCCCTTGAAGTTGCTGTTCACGACCAGCGCGATGATCATGCCCAGCACCGTCTCGATGAACACCGACACCACCGTAAAGAGCAGGGTGTTCTTCACGGCCTGCCACCACTTGGGGTCCTGCAGGAAGCCGATTCCGACGCCGTCCTCGGTGGTGAACCAGAAGTTCTGGAAGCCGACGTAGCGCACTTGGTCCGGCGTGGTCAGGTTGGCCTCGTGGAACGCGAAGAAGATCGTGCGCCACAGGGGATACCCGGCCACGAGCGCGATGGCGATCAGGGTCGGCAGCAGCAGCCACAGGGCGGTGCGGGCACGGGCCGCCTCGATCCCCCGGGTCTTGACCACCGTGCGGGTCGGGGTGGTGGCATTCGTGGTCATGGTGGCCTCCTGGACAACCTGAGGGGCGGTGCAACGCGGACGGGCGATGAAGCGGACGCGGCGACAATTGAATGTGGTGTGATGGACAATACCACTGGCGCGTGTGGCGCGCCCGGTCCGGCCACTGTTCGGCGTGCTTGGCCACTCCGGATATCTACCCGATATCTATACGAAAGGCGGGGGACAACCCGTGGTGGGTGCGTCCCCCGCCGTGTTCAGCAGATGGCGTGGCCGTTCAGGTGGCTTACCAGCCAGTGCCCTTGATGCGGGCAAGGTTGGTAGCGAGCTGGGCGACGGCCGCCTGGCCCTTGCTCTTGCCGGTCAGCACGTCGCTCACGGCGGTGCTGAAGGCCTGGGAGACCTGGTTGTACTTGCCCTTGGTGGGGCCGGAGGGGCGCGCGGCGGCGCTGGTGAAGACGCTGTACAGGCTGCCGAAGAAGGGGTTGGCCTTCAGGACGTCCTGATCCTTGTACAGGCTCTGGATGGTGGGGTTGTAGGCCCCTTCGACCGCGCGGATCTTCTGCTCGGCGGGGCCGGCGAGGTAGCGCACGAGCTCGATGGCCGCGGCCTGGTTCTTGGAGTAGGAGCTCACGCCGAGCTGCCAGCCGCCCAGGGTCGCCGCGTTGCGCGCGCCGCCGGAGGGCAGCGGAGCCACGCCGATCTTGCCCTTGACCTTGGAGTCGTCGCTCTGGCCCAGTGCCCACGCATACGGCCAGTTGCGCATGAAGGCCGCGTTGCCGGACTGGAAGATGCCGCGGGCTTCTTCTTCACCGTAGGTGGTGACGCCAGCGGGGCTGATGGTCTTGATCCAGCTGGCGGCGGTGTCGAGCGCCTTGGCCGCGCTGGCGTTGTTCACCGTGACCTTGCCGCTGGAGTCCACGATGGTGCCGCCGCCGAAGGAGACGAGCCATTCCAGCGCGTCGCAGGTCAGGCCCTCGTAGTTCTTGCCCTGGAAGACGAAGCCGGAGAAGGACTTGTTGGCCTTCTGCTCGCCGTCCTGGATCTTCTTGGCCATGGTGGCCATCTCGGCCCAGGTCTTGGGAGCAGCGGTGTAGCCGTACTTCTTCAGCAGGTCCGTGCGGTAGTACAGCAGGCCGGCGTCCGTGAACCACGGCAGCGCGACCAGCTTGTTGTCGACCGTGTTGGCCTCGATGATGCCCTTGAAGTGGGCGTTGATCTCGGCGGCCGGCACCTTGCCCTTGAGGTCCACGAAGTGCTGGGCGAGCAGACCGGGCCACACGACGTCGAGCTGGTACACGTCGATGTCGCTGCTCTTGGCGGCGAGCTGCTGCTGGTACAGCGCGAGGCGGTCGTTGGTCAGGTTGGGCGACTCGAAGACCTTGACGGTGTTGCCGGTCTTGGCGGCCCAGCGGGCGGCGCCCGCCTTGCACAGTTCCAGTTCCTGACCCACGGCGCCGCAGGCGATGGTGAGGGTGACACCGGCGGCGCTGGCATGGCCAGCCGACGCGACGGCAGCAGAGAGGGTCAGGAGCGCGATGGCTTTCTTCATGGATCCTCCTCGTGGGTGCCGGGCTCAGCCCCGGCCCGCTCCGGATTTCGGAAGCGGTTCCACGTTCACACGGGTTTGGTAGTGAAGAGGCTACACCCCGACGTGTGCGGTGTCAACGTGACCACGGCACGTCCGGCAAGAACGGGTGGTCAACACCACTCGACTCCCCGCCGTGTGCGAATCTTCACGCCTGGTTCTAGCGCCCTCAAAGCGGGGATCGCGGACCTCTGCTCGGAGGCTGCGGAACTGGTCGCCAGCCGGGTCCGTGAAGGGCTCCGGACCGTCAGGGGAGACCCCTCCGGAGGTTAGGCCTGCTCGTAGGCCGCGTCGCGGGTGCCCGTACCGAGCTTGCGCAGCAACCCGTCGAGCACCATGCGGCGCAGCACCCGCCACGCCTGCTGCGTGCTCAGGCCGCACGCGTCGCGCAGGTCCACGTTGCGCACCCGTCCTCGCTCGCGGGCCAGTGCCAGCGCAATGGCGCGCACCTCCGCTCCGCTCGGTCCGGACGGGTCGGGCGCCGCCGAGATGGGGCGTGGCTGGGGCACGGTCCGCAGACGCGGGGCCGTGATCCTGCCGCCCCCGTCCACCTGGCGATCCGGTACCGGGTCGTCCGGGCTGCCGGGCGTGGACCGGCCCAGGGCGGCCAGCACCTCGGCGCTGAGGGTGTACGCGATGCCGCGGCCCACCCCGGAGCGGCCGATCAGGCCGTGCTCCTCCATGCTGCGCAGCAGGCGGGGCGTGCGGTCTTCCGGGAGTTGCAGCGCGCGGGCCAGGTCGCCGCGTCTGGCCTCGCCCTCGCGGGCCAGCAGGCTCAGGACGATCAGCATGTCCAGCGAGAGCGTCTGGAGCTGCTCCTGCTTGCGGGCCACGAACCGCACGAAGTCCGCGTCGAAGCCCGGCGAGTGCAGGCTGAGGGTCACGGCGTCCGGGTACGTGGTGTACTCCGGCGGTTCCTTGCCATGCCGCAGCATCAGCGCGTACATGGTGTCCACGCCCACGCCCGCCCGCTCGACCAGGCCCAGCCGGGCCAGCACCTCGGCCAGCAGCGGATTGCGGCGCTTGGGCTGGTGGCGCAGGATGTTCCCCGGCGTGATGCCGCCGGGCAGGCCGCCGGGACTGTGGATCTCCAGCCGGTCCGGGTGGTGGTGCACGTGCACCACGTCCCGCAGGCGGTACTCGCGGTGCGTCAGGGCGTTCAGCAGGGCCTCGCGGTACACCGCCTCGTCCTGGTCCCACACCTCGACGCGGAACAGCCCCACCTGCACCGGCGTGAAGCGGTTTCTGGCCTGGATCAGCTCGGCCAGCCGCGTGAGCAGCGCCGGAATGGGCCGGCGCAGGTCCTCGCGGAAGTGGAAGTCCACGCCGGCGTCCACGTGGTGGTAGTACGACACCTCCGCCTGCGGCACGTGCGCCCGCAGCGCGGCCGGCGTGCCCGCCAGCAGGATCGCCGCCAGCGTGGGCCGCAGCGCGCCGCCGCTGGGCACGAGCAGCCCCAGTTCCTGCAGGAACTCCAGGTCGGGCAGGCCGGTCGCCGGGGTGCGCCGCCCCAGACCGCGCAGCCGGGCGACCTCGGCCGGATCGAGGTCCGCCAACGACGCGTCCGGCGGCACCACCGCCGTGTAGTCCTGGTCCGCCACGGGCTCGGACCCCGGCGCCGTGACCGGCACGAGGTGCGCGCCGTCCCACGCGGTCACGCTGCCGTCCGGCGCGGCCAGGACATACGGCGCCTGCGGCACGAACACCGCGAGCACCTGCGCGCCGCTCGCCAGGCGGTGGTGCTGCACGTTCACGGTGAGTCGCCCGCCGGACAGCTCGAAGATCGCGTGCGTGACCATCAGCGGGTGCAGTTCGCCGGCGCCCGGCCCGGTCCCGTCCTCGCCGGTCAGCCGGTCCACGCCGACCAGCACCGTGCCGCCGCGCGCGTTCGCCAGGCCCACCGCGTAGCGCGCGAGGTCCTGCGGCGTGACCTCCAGCGGCAGGTGCACGCATGTCGGGCCGGGCGGAGGCAACACGCCCACCGGCGAGACCGCTCCTGCACTCCCCTGCGTCACGGCACACCAGTATAGGGGTCGTCCCGGACCGCCCACGCCCGCGTCACGCCCACGTCCCGGTCGAGCCACACCAGGGCCGCGCGGCTGCCCACGCCGAACAGCGCGGCCGCCTGCCCGAAGCGCCGGCCCAATGCCACCGCGTCGCGCAGCCGCGCGGCCGGCAGCAGCAGGGCGTCCTCGGCCCACTCACCCTCGCCATTCACGACAGGTCCGGCCGGCCCGGCCCACGCGCGGGCGAGTTCGCGTGCCGCCGCGATATTCCGGGCGCTCGGCTGCGGCACACCCCCCGGATTCCACGCCGTGACAATTGCCCACGACGCCCCCTGCTTCATCCACGCGGGCGGCTCGCCCGGGGTCGCCCGCAGCCGGAAGCGGCCCTGCGGCGGGCCATAGGCGGCGCCCAGGAAGGCCCGCTGCAGTTCCGCCGGGTCGGGGGGGCTGCTCAGCGCATGACCGGCGCGGTCACGTTCAGGATCAGGCCGCCGCGCAGCCTCAGCACCAGGCTGATCTTCTGCCCGGCCGTGAGGCGCCCGCCCAGCACCACGCGGTACCCGCTGTCGGCGCCGAGTTGCAGACTGCCCTCCACCGGCAGGCTGTCCACCACCACGCAGCGCGGCGAGCACTTCATCAGGCGCCCGCGCCCGATGCTGCTCCACACGCCCACCACGTCGTCGGATTTCGGCACCGTCACGCGCCCCTGCACGATCGCTCCGCCGTGCATGAGTTTGAGGTTCAGGGTGGCGGACAGGCCCTGCGCACCCTGCGCCCGCGCGCTCAGCAGGGCAAGGGGCAGCAGGCACAACACGGCGCGCTTCTTCACTCGGTTCCTCCACTGTCGTCGTCCGCGTCGCCGTCCCCGTCCGGAGCCAGGGTATCGACGTCGGTCTTCATGATCTCCCGCAACACGCTGGTCGCAAAACTGCCGCGCGGCAACGTGAACGCCACGCGGTATCCGTCCGCCTCGTCCGTGACGGCGGCGTCTTCCACGAACACCCGGATCAGCCGGCGGTCGCCGCGCCGCGTGGCGAAGGCCTCCGGTCGCAGGCCGAACGCGGCCAGGGCGTCGTCCTCCAGATCGCCGGCCTCGAAGGTCAGCGGGCGGACCTTGCGGCCGAACAGCGTGCCGGTGGCGCTCACCTCGCCCCGCGCGGCCCGCGGCGTCTCGGCCGCCACGTCCTCGACCTGAAAGACGCCGCCGGTGTCGTGTTTTTTGGCCATGTCCCCGCGCAGCAGCCCCGCGAACACGCCGCGTTCCAGCCGCAGGCTCAGGGCGCGGTTGAAGACCATGCTCTGCACGCTGGACGTCAGGAAGCGCCGCACGCGCGGGTCTTTCAGCCGCGACTCGCCGCGCAGCACCCGCACGCCCTCCTCGGCGTTCACGCCGCCCAGCCCGAAGCGCTGCGGCCCGAAGTAGTTCGGCACGCCCTGCGCCACCAGGGCCGCCATGATCTCCCGCGCCCGGTCGGCCTGTCCCTCCGCTCCCCGCACGCGGATCACGAAGCGGTTGCCGCGCAGGTGCCCCAGGCCCAGCTTGTTGGTGTGCCGGGTCACGCGCACGATCTCCACACCGTCCACGTTCAGGCCGTCCAGCCGCCGCTCGGCCTTGGCGGGCAGACTCAGCCACTGGGTGGTCACCGCGTGCCGGTCCTTCAGGCCCGCGACCCCGATATCCTTCTCGCGCACGCCCAGCTCGGCGGCCAGCACGCGGATCACGTGCGCGGTCGTGTGGCCGGTCTTGCGCACCTCGACGAACGCGAAGTCGCCCTCGCCGGACGGCGCGTAGAGGGGCACTTCCTGCACGACGAAGTCCTCCGGGTCCCGGCGCAGCACTCCGCCGGTTCCGGTTCCGGCGGTCAGGGAGCGCAGGGCGGACCACTCGAACACCAGACTCACGATGCCGACCACCATACGCCCGCCTCCCCCCTCCGGCGTGAGAGTGCCGCTCCACCCCCACCCCGCTGTGAGCTAGTCCTGGCGGGACCCGGCACCCCTCCATCCCGTCCAGAACGGCACAAGCGCGGCGTCGGCCGGGCAGGAGCAGTCACTTCGATACCCCCATCGCCCGCCCGGCGCCACTCGTCTCTCGCGCTGCTCAGTTCAGGACGCGTTCCGCCGCGCGGGCGGCCGGCGTCCAGTCGGCGCGGAACAGCCGCGCCTGGGCGTCCGCGCCGGCCCGGCCGTACCACACGCGCACGCCGCTGTCCCATGCCGACACCGGCAGCAGCGCTTCCTGCCCGGCCCGCAACTCCGCGAGCACCCGGCCGTCCTCGCCGCGCACGCGGTACCACGCGTTCACGCCGGCCGGCGACCAGCCCGCCAGCAGCACCTTGCCGCGCGACACGTTCTTCAGGTGGGCGCCCCGCTCGGTCAGCGTGACGTCCAGTTCCGGCCATTCAGGAACCACGGTGGTGTTCCAGCGGGTCTGGAAGTCCAGCGCCGGGCGGCGCTCGGCGCGCGGGTACAGCGCCGACGCCACCAGCCCCGCCACGCCCGCCAGCAGCAGTGCGAGCGCGAGCACCAGCAGCAGCGGCTGCGGCGGCTGCCCCAGCACGCTCACGGCCAGCGCGCCGCCCGTCACCGCGCCCACCGCCGGCCACGCGAAGGCCGGACGCCCACGCGACGGGCGGTACGCGTGCGGCCAGAACTCCGAGAGCAGCAGCGCCGCCGCGCCCACCCCGAACAGCGCGGGAACGTCCACGATGGCCGCCGCCAGCAGCGCCGCCACGCCCGGCACGCTCCACCACGCCACGGCCGGCCGGAAGCGGGCCCGGGCCTCGCGCCCCACGCGGCCCAGCCAGTACCCGGCGATCAGGGCTGTGCACAGCGCCAGGGCGCCGCTGACCGGTCCGAGCGGCTCCAGCGGCAGCAGCAGCGCACTCACGGCAGGCCCTCTCCCTTCTTGTGGCGTCCCAGGCCGGCGGCCGCGCCGCCCCCGGTGCCCGCGGCCGGAAAGCCGCCCGGCAGCGGCGCGAGCGGCAGGCGCTCCAGGGTCACGCGACCCGGCAGCGTGGGCGCCGCCTCGGCCGGCAGCGCCTCGGTGCCGGTGGGCATCACGCCCGGCTGGCCGTGGCGTTCCAGCTCGAACACCAGATGCGGCAGCTCGTCGCGCAGGATGCCCTCCCACGCGGTCTTCACGGCGTTCAGGCTGCCCGGCATGGCGAACACCGCGGCGCCCCGGCACAGGCCGCCCACCGCTCGCGACAGCATGGCCGCCCCGCCCACCTGCTGGTAACTGAGCATGCGGAACAGCTCCCCGAAGCCCGGAATGGGCTTGGTCAGGATGGACTCCACCACCGGCACCGTCACGTCCCGCCCGGTGATGCCGGTGCCGCCCGACGACAGCACGATCTGCGCCTCGCGCGAGAACTGCACCAGCGCCGCGCGGATCTCCACCGCGTCGTCCTTCACGATGCGGTAGCCGACCAGTTCGTGGCCGGCGGCGCGCAGCTCGGTCATCAGGTACTGCCCGCTGGTGTCCGTCTCCGGGGTGCGCGTGTCGCTGATGGTGACGAGGGCCACCCGCGCCGAGTGGGGCGCCGCGTCACGGTGACTCTGCGCGGACTCACCCGTCCGGGCGTCAGGACCGGGAACCGGGACAGCAGGGAAGAGCGGGACATCGGCCATGCGTCACCATACTCCGCGGCCCGGAACGCCCGCCACGACACGGCCCCCTATCAGGGGTCCAGCGCGGCCACCTACCCGCGCCCGGCGTTCAGGACGTTGCGGGCGTTCTCCGGCAGGTTCACGCGGTCGCGGCGTTGCAGCGCCGAACGCGGCCGGCGCAGGATCAGCGACAGGTAGACGTCCGCCTGCTGCGCCAGGAACTCGCGGTAGCCGTCCTCCTGGCCGCTGCGCACGCATTCCAGCGCCAGCAGATCCAGCTGGCCTTCCAGCAGCCGCAGCGCGAGGTGGCGCGCGGCGTTCGAGCCGCTGTCACCGATCACCTCGGCCACGGCCGGCAACCGCTCGGGGTCGCGCAGCAGGGCGCGGGCCGTGCGCCTCACGTTCGGGTCGGCCAGGGTCAGGGTGCACGCGCGGCACGGCTGCTCCGCGCTGGGTTCCTCGCACACCGGGCACGGCCGCCAGCCCTGCGCCTCGCGCCACTTGCGCGCGCGCGTGATCGCCTCGGCCGCCCGCAGCGCTGCCGGGCGCAGGTCGTCCTGCACCTCACTCACCAGACGCCGGGCACGCGCCTTGTCCGGGGCGGGCAGGGCCGGTGGGGGCGGCGCGGTCACCGCCTCGCGCACCGCCCCGACGCTGAAGCGCAGTTCCGTCACAGAATCGTCGCCCAGCAGCGCCCGCAGGGCTTTCAGGAAGTGGTGGCGCTGCATGGTCAGGTGGTGCGCGGTCGCGGAGTCCCGCACCTCGATGAACAGCACGCTGCCCTGCTGGGTGCGCGGCCGGGTCAGGCGCGCGATCTCCGGGCCGACCGCCTGCGGCCACGCCAGGATCGCCCGCGCCCGGCCCACGCCGCGCGCGAGCTTCGCAGTGCCCAGCGTCGCGCCCATCAGTTCGCCCAGGCCGCGCGGTCCACCCAGGCGGCGCCCGCCGGGCTTGCGGAAGGGACCGCTCACGCGTCGCGCTCCACCAGCGCGTCCGGCGTCAGGTCCAGCGCGTCCGGCAGCTCCCACGGCTCGCCCTCGGGCGTGAAGCGTCCGGCGTGTGCGCGCAGCGTCAGGGCCGCGCCGGGCGCACGCTCGGTGCCGGTCACGACCGCCTGCGGCACGCTGGCCGCCAGGTCGAGCAGGAAGGCCCGGCGCGCCGGGTCGAGTTCGGCCGTGAAGTCGTCGATGAGCAGCACCGGCCGCTCGCCGAAGCGTTCGGCCAGCAGTTCCAGTTCGGCGCGGCGCAGCGCCAGCGCGATGGTGCGGCCCTCGCCGCGGCTGGCGTACTCGGTGGCCGGAAAGCCGCCCAGCGTGAGCAGCAGGTCGTCGCGGTGCGGCCCCGTCACGGTCGAGCCTCGCGCCAGCTCCTCGGCCTGCCGGGCGGCCAGATCGGCGGCGAAGGTCTCGGGCGTGGTCGATTCCACCAGGTCCAGCGTCAGGGTCTTGTGGCTGCCCAGCCCGGTGTTCGCGCTGGCGGCCAGCTCGCTCAGACGGGTCAGGGCGCGGCGGCGCAGCAGCATGATCTCCGGGCCCAGCTTCACCAGCGCGTCGTCCCACACGTGCATGGCCCAGCTCTCGCCGCTGCGCAGGGCCGCGTTGCGCTGCGAGACCGTGCGCTCGTAGCGCGCGAGCTGCTGGGCGTAGCGCGCACTCAGGCGCGACAGCAGCGAGTCCAGGAACGCCCGCCGGCCCGCCGGAGCGCCGAACACCAGCTCCGAGTCCTCCGGGCGGATCCACACGGCGCTGCCGCGTGGCAGGTCGCCGCTGCGCACGCGCACGCCGTCCACCTTGAGCTGCCGCCGCCCACGCCCCAGCCCGACCTCCTGGATGCTGAGCGCTCCGGCGGACTCCAGGTCGGCGCGCACGTACGCTTCCTTCTCGCCCTGCTGCACGAGCTGTTCCAGGCGCGTCACGTCGGTCAGGCCGGTCAGGGCCAGGAAGGCTGCCTCCAGCAGGTTCGTCTTGCCGGCCCCGTTCTCGCCGTACACGCCCGTCACGCCCGCCGGGAACCGCAGCGTGCACGGCGCCAGGTTCCGGTAGTTCAGGGTCGAGAGCGAGTCCAGGCGCACCCGCGCATTCTAGTGGGGCGCGCCCGCCCAGACCGTGGGGCCGGCCGGAGTGGCTGTACGATGAAGGCGTCGCCCGGGGACGTTGCCCCCGCCGCCCACCGGTGCCCCGGCGCGCTCCGGGAGGTCGAGTGACCATATCCAGCCAGGATCAGTCGTTCGTCGGACGTGTGCCGCGCGTGTACGAGGACGTGCTGGTGCCCCTGCTGTTCGCGCCCTACGCGGCGGACCTCGCCGGGCGCGTGGCCCGGCACCGGCCCGGCCGGGTGCTGGAACTCGCCGCCGGCACCGGAGCCCTGACCCGCGCGCTGGCCGCCGTGCTCCCGGATACCGCCGAGGTGCTCGCCACCGACCTCAATCCGCCCATGCTGGAGCAGGCCGCCCGCGCCGGCACCCCCCGCGGCGTGACGTGGCAGCCGGCCGACGCGGCGCACCTGCCGGCGGCGGACGCGGGCCGCGACGTGGTCGTGTGCCAGTTCGGGGTGATGTTCTTTCCGGACAAGCCGGCCGCCCTGGCCGAGGCGCACCGGGTGCTGCGGCCGGGCGGGCACCTGCTGTTCAACGTCTGGGACGCCCTGGCCGGCAACGGGTTCACGCAGGCGGCGCACGACGCCCTGGCCGCACATTATGGAGTGGACGCGCCCAGCTTCTTCGCCCGCGTGCCCTACGCCTACCACGACCCGGCCGTGATCGCCGGTCACCTCGCGGCCGCGGGTTTCACGGCCACGCCCACGGTCACGGTCATGGAGTTGCCCAGCCGTGCGGCCAGCGCCCACGCGGTCGCTCAGGGCCTGTGCCACGGCACCCCGCTGCGCGACGAGATCGAGGCGCTGCACCCCGGCGACCTGTCCGCCGCGACCGACGTGGTCGCCGCCGCCGTGGCCCGGCAGTACGGGGATGGCCCCGTCGAGGGCCGCATGCGGGCACTGGTGATCGAGGTGACCCGCTGACCCCCGCCGCGTGACCGGGGGCGGGGCCGGCGCTCCACTATCCTGCGCGCATGTCCCGCTCCCCGCTGCTGATCGTCACGCCGCATTCCTCCGGTCAGGTGCCCGCCGACGTGCTGCGCGACATGCTGGGCGACGCCGCGCTGGACAAGTCCACGCGCACGGCCTTTCTGCGCCGCCTGTTTCTGGACGGCGACCCGTACACCGACCTGATCTACGCCCTGCCCGGAGCGCGGCACGTGAACGCCGCGTGGAGCCGCTTCGTGGTCGACCTGAACCGCGACCGCGACGACCGGGTGGACAACGGCGTGGTCAAGCTCGTGGACTTCACGCGCACGCCCCTGTACCCGGACGGCTTTGTGCTGAGCGAGGACGCCCGAGAGGCGCGGCTGCGGCTGATCTGGGACTCGTTCGACCGGCAGGTGAGTGCCGAACTGCCCGGCGCGGCGCTGATGATCGTGGGCCACTGCATGGGAACGCACGGCCCGGCTCTGGGCCACGACACGGGCACGCCGCGCCCCGCCATCTGCCTGATGCCCGGTGAGGACGACGCCCCCTCCTTCCCCCGCGACCTCTGGCCTGCCCTGAAGGCCGCGTGCGAGGCCGCCTTCGCGGACGTGATCGCCGCCAGCCCCTACGAGCGCGTGACCATCGGGGAACCGTGGCAGAGCGACACCCTGAGCGTGGCCCACTCGCGGCGCAGCGGCGTGCCCGCCTTCGGCATCGAGCTGAACGCCGGCCTGTACCTGGGCGACGGGGGAGAGCCGGTGGACGACGCGATCCGCGCCCTGAACGCCGCCTTCGCCGTTTTCACGGAGGCGGCCCTGGCCCTGCTGGCCTGACCTACGCGTCGCGCGTGGCGAGGTCGCGCAGCACCGCCAGCAGCTCCCGCGCGGCCTGCGGATCGGCGGCGTCCTGGAAGGCGGTCTCCAGCAGGGTCAGGCCCCGCGCCGCCTGTGCGTGCGCGTAGTCCTGCGCGTCCGCCACGCTTCCCGAGTCCAGCAGCCACGTGCGGATCTCCGCGATCACGGCCGCGTCCTTGGCGGGCCGGTCACGGCGCATCTGTTCCAGGAAGACGCGGCGCTGCTCCTCCGGGGCGTCCTCCAGCCAGCGCAGCACGATCATGGTGCGCTTGCCCTCCAGCAGGTCGCCGCCGATCTCCTTGCCATACTGCGCCGGATCGCCCGCGAGGTTCAGCACGTCGTCCCGGATCTGGAAGGCGGTGCCCAGCGCCAGCCCTGCCTCCGTAAAGGCCATCTCCGGTGCGGTGCCCGCTGCCAGCGCGCCGAGCCGCAGCGGCGAGATCACGGTGTAGTGCGCGGTCTTCAGCTCGACCATCTGCACGTAGTCCGCGGCGTGCAGGGTCCACTCGCCATGCTCCACCCACGACAGGTCGAGGTGCTGGCCCTCGGCCGTGCGGTGGATCATGAACAGGAACTCCTCCATGGCGCCCGGCACGCCCGCACGCAGCACGGCCTCCCACATGGACACGTGCAGCGCGTCGCCGGCGTTGATCGCCAGGGGCACGCCGTGCAGGCGGTGCAGGGCCGGCCGGCCCCGGCGTTCCTCCGAGTCGTCCTCGATGTCGTCGTGGATCAGCACCCAGTTCTGGAACAGTTCCAGCGCCGCCGCCAGCCACAGCGCGCCCTCGTACGCGGGCGTGCCCGGCTGCGCGCCGTGCACCCGCGCGCTGGCGAGCAGCAGCTCCGAGCGGATGCCTTTACCGCCGCGCGTGGGGTAGTCGCGCAGCATGTCCGCGTAGGCCCGCAGTTCCGGACGATCCCCGCCGGTAGGCAGCAGCGACAGCACGCGCGACAGCAGTTCGTCCCTCATCGAGCGGCAGTCTAGCGGCTGAGACGTATTTCGTTCTGGACAGCGGCGGATGTTTCGCCTCCGTACCCAGGCCGATATGACATCCAGCACGCCCTGAAAAGCCCAAGCGTCCCACCGAGCACCTGACCGAACGCCATCACACGTGGCCCCATCCGCTCGGGGGCGGCCCCTCGCTCCTCGTGTTCAGGTGACGCAGGCTCACTCGCTCATGGGCGCGAAGCGCGCGGGCGCTGACGGCGTGCACGCGCGAGGCAAGGACGCGGCCCCACGCTGACGAGACTCCGTGTGAAGCGAGCCTGAAGGATATGGCGACCACCTGCCGAGCGCAGCGCCGCTCCCCCTGACCCGCTGCTGCGCAGCGCTTCGAGTCTCGGGTCGGGGGCTGGAGGCTGGGGAAGCCCGTTGCAGGCGCCCACCTTCACCTTCGCACATGCCACGAACGCCGACGCTCGCAGTCAGTCCGGCCCACTGCTGGACGGTGGCTTCAATAGCGCCTGCCACTCCCGGCGACGGATGGTACCCGGGCGGACAGACGCCCGCGCGCCCGCCCCACACGATCAGGGCATGAAACGCCCGCTGAAACTCGCGCTGCTGGCCGCCGGGGTGCTGGCCGTCCTGGTCGCCTGCGCTCCGGCCCTGAGCCCCGGTCCGGACGGGCAGACCCTGCGCCCGGCGGTGAGTGGCGAGCGGCAGTACCTGACCCTGCCGGGCTTCGGTCGCGTCGCGTACTACGCCGACACGCGCGGCACAGGCCGCCCGCTGATCCTCACGCCGTCTGTGAACGCGGCGGCCAGCGCCTACGAGATGAAACCGCTGTGGGACGCGTACGCCGGGTCCCGTCCCGTGTACGCGCTGGAGTGGCCGGGCTTCGGCAGCAGTGACCGGCCCGACATCCGCTACACCCCGGCGCTGATGACGTCTGCCCTGAGCGCGCTGGTGGCGCAGCTCGGCACGGACGTGGACGTCGTGGCGCTGTCGCTGGGCAGCGAATTCGCGGCGCGCGCGGCACTCTCGGACGCCCACATCTGCACCGTGGCGCTGATCAGTCCCAGCGGTCTGGGCCAGCCGCGTCCCGGCACCCAGCAGGCGAGTGCGGACGACGGCGGCCAGCGGCTCTACCGCATCCTGAACGCCGTCAGCACGCCGCTGTACGGGCTGCTGCGGCTGCGGCCGGTGATCGAGTCGTTCCTCGACCGCTCGTTCCACGGGCCGGTCGATCAGGGCCTGGTGGACTACAGCGTGGACACGACCCGTCAGCCGGGTGCGAAGTACGCCCCGGTGTACTTCATCAGCGGCCAGCTGTTCACGCCGGACGCCTACGCCGAGCTGTACAGCAAGCTGCAGGTGCCCGCGCTGGTGCTCTACGACAAAGACGCCTTCGTGTCCTTCGACCGCCTGCCCCAGTTCGCCGCGCAGCCCGGCGTGCAGGCCGTGCGTATCCCGGACACCGACGGCCTGCCGCACTTCGAGAAGCAGCCGGAGGTGCGCTCGGCGCTGGACGCCTTCTGGGCCGCGCATCTCTGAGGACCAGCGAGGAGGCGGGCGGCGTCCGGGTGGCACCCCCCCCACCCCCGGACGCTGGGCGCTGACTCAAGCCCCGCTCTGCGCCGGACCAACGCGCGATCATCCTGCGATCATGGCCCGGCCGGCACACTGCGGACATGACCCTGCTGCTCGCCCTGGCCGCCATCGCCCTGCCGCTCGTCCTCGCCCCGGTGCTGTATCCCGGCCGCGGGGGCGACGACCGCGTCACCGAACCCTGAGCGGTCCGGCCAGCGCTGGCCCACTAGTGCGCGTTACTCGATGCCCTCGGCGTCTGCGAGGGTATGGACACTGCGGCGGGTGAGGGCGGCGCAGTGGGTGACTCGGAACCACAAGCGGGCGAGGCGCTGCATGTATGAAGGGTCCGCTCCCGACATCACTCCGGCGTGAAATCGCCGGTCCTGGCGGCCTTCCGGAAGCCTTCAGGCTGGCGGCGCGCCGTGGGGGGTGTCCGGGCTGGACGCGGCCATGTCGCGCAGCCGGTGCTCCTGGCGGCGGGCAAGGTCGGCGAGAGTGCCGAGAATGGTGAGCAGCACGATCAGTCCGAGCATACGGGCACCTCCTCCACGGCCAGCCTGCCCTGTACGGGTCAGGGGGCCGTCAGGGGCCAGCATGACGGACACCGCCTGACCGCGGTCTTTCAGCGGGTCGGCGGCGCGTCCGGGGCCGGTCAGTCGTCGCTGTCGTCGGGCAGGTCGGCGTTTGAGTAGACGTTCTGCACGTCGTCGAGTTCTTCCAGCGCGTCGATCACGGTCAGCAGCTTGCGGACGTCGTCGCCGCCCACTGCCACGGTGTTCGTGGCGATCATGGTGACCTGCGCGCTCTCGACCTCGAAGCCCGCGCCGGCCAGGGCGTCCTGCACGGCATACAGGTCGTTCGGGGCGGTGCTGATCTCCAGGCCGTCCTCGGACTCCTGGATGTCCTCGGCGCCGTGCTCGATGGCCGTCTCCTGCGCCCGCTCGCTGGTGTCACGCACCAGCAGCACGCCCTTCTTCTCGAACTGCCACGCCACGCTGCCGCTGTTGCCCAGACTGCCGCCGCGCTTGTTGAACACCGCGCGGATGTCGGCCACCGTGCGGTTCACGTTGTCGGTCAGCGTCTCGATGAAGATGGCCGTGCCGCCCGGGCCGTAACCCTCGTACGTGACTTCCTTGTACTCGGCTGCGCCCTCGGCGGCGCCCACGGCGCGTTTGATGGCGTTCTCGATGTTGTCCGCGGGCACCGTGTCGGTCTTGGCCGCCGCGATGGCGTTTTTCAGGCTCAGGTTCCCGGCCGGATCGCCGCTGCCGCCCGAGCGGACGGCGGCCTGGATGGCCCGGATGTGCTTGGAATACATCGCGCTGCGTTTCTTGTCGTTCGCGCCCTTCTTGCGCTTGATCTGCGCCCACTTGCTGTGACCGGCCATGTTCAGAACACTCCTTGCAGGATGATCGCGCCTGGCCCCCTGCGGGGCGGCGCGTGACGGCGGGCATTCTAGCGTGCTGCTCCTGTCCTGGGCCGCCGGCCGGCTTCAGCCGTCCTCGTCGGTGGGTTCGTCGAGGGGATGCGTGGGCAGCAGCCGCTCCTCCAACTCGGTCGGCGTGGGGGTGCCGCGCTCGGCGTTGCTCGGCCCGGTGTCCAGCCCGCTGATCAGCACCTCGCCCTCCCGCTCGGGGACGCCTTCGATCCGCTGCGCCGGAGTCCGTTCTGGAGGTGTCATGCCGCCCAGCATACGCGCCGCCTGCTCGCTCTTCCGGCTACTGCTGCGCGACGCTGCGGTCCCCGATCACGAGGTGCAGCTCGCCCACGCCGGGCGCCGTAACCGTCGCGTGCCGCCCGATGATCGCCCGCGTGAGGGGCCGTTCCGGGTGCAGGATGCGCGCGAACTCGTCCACCAGGCTGTCCTGCACGGCCGCGCCGTGGATGCGGGCATGAGCGCCCACGCTGACGTTCGGGCCGAGGAGGGAGCCGCGGATACTGGCGTGCGGCCCGATCCACAGCGGCCCGGTCAGCTCGCTGTCCTGCACGCTGGCGCCCGGCTCGATCACGATCAGGCCGCGCAGCTCGCTGCTCAGCACGCGGCCACCCACCCGGCCGGTCTGCTGGGTCAGAAAGTGCGTGTTCGCCACCAGCAGGTCGGCGGGGGTGCCGGCGTCGCTCCAGAAGCCCTGGAATTCTACGGCGCGCACGAGGCCGCCGCGCGCGATCAGGGCCGTGATCGCCTGCGGAAATTCCAGCTCGCCGCGTTCGCTGGGCAGCAGCGCGGCCACGTCGTCGAGCAGCGCCGGGCGGAACGCGAAGACGCCGCATGCGGCCAGGTCGCTCTCCGGCTGCACCGGCTTCTCGACCAGCCGGATCAGCCGGCCGCCCTCGACGACCGCCACGCCGTAGGCCTGCGGGTTCGGCACGCGCTTGACGCCGATCACCGCGTCTGCGCCGCCTTCCAGCGCGGCGCGCAGGGGCGTCAGGGCATCCTGGAAGAGGTTGTCGCCCAGGTACAGCAGCGTGGCGTCGTCCTGCAGGAAGTCGCGCGCGGCCAGCACGGCGTGCCCGGTGCCCAGCGCCTCGCGCTGCCGGATGAAGTGCAGCGGTCCGAGGTGCTGCGTGGCGTCGCGCAGGTCCTGCTCGCTGGCGGGGCTGACGACCACGCCGATGCGGTCCACGCCCGCGCGGCGCAGCGCGTCCACGGCGCGGGCGATGATTGGCACACCGGCCACCGGCACCGCGTGTTTGGGACGCGTGGCGCTGACTGGCAGCAGGCGGCTGCCACGTCCGGCGGCGAGAATGAGCCCATTCATGAAATCGGTTGCACTATACCGGCCGCGCATGAGCACTGTGCGGGTCAGGTGGCCGGGCGGGCCGGAGGACTGACCGCGGGCGGAGAGGCCCTCAGCGGCGCAGGGCGTCCTCCAGGGCTTCCGCGAAGTCGTCCTCGGCGTCCAGCCACGGGTAGTGCCCGGCGTCCAGCACCGTCACGTCGCCGTCCGCCAGGTCCGCGACGTACTCCACCTGCTCGGGGTAGGAACTGCGGTCGTGCACGCCGGCGATCACGTACACCGGGCGGCGCAGCTCGGCCAGGAAGGGCGCGTACTCGAACTCCCACAGGCCCTGGTTCACCAGCGCCTGCTGCACCTCGCCGCCGCCCACCAGCTGGCCCTCGGCGTCCAGGAATTCCAGGCGCAGGCGGCTGGACGCGTCCCGGAAGTGTAGGGCGTTGAGCAGGTCGCGGGCGTTCAGCAGGGAGAACGCCTGCTCGATCCGCGCAGCCCCCACCGCCGGGTGCTGGCCCTCGGGCGTGCCCGCGCGGACCTGCGCGGCCGGGTCGTCCAGCGCCACGCCGCGGCGCGCGCTCGCCTCGGCCAGCAGCGTGAGCGCCAGCGCCGGGAAGTGCACCCACGGATTGACCACGATCACGCGCTCGGTGCGTGTCGGGAGGCGCCGCGCGTACTCCAGCGCCACCAGCGCGCCGAAGCCGTGGCCCAGCGGCACGATGCGCTCGGCGCCCAGGAACTCGCGCAGCGCCTCCACGTCTCCGACCAGGGTATCGAGGTCCAGGGTGTCCGCGCCCTGCTCGGTGTCCTCCAGCGGGCCGCTGCGCCCCGAGCCGCGCTGGTCGAGGTACACCGTGCGGCGCGGCATGCGCTCGCCGAACATCGCCTGGAAGGAGTACGCGTTGTACCCGGGGCCGCCGTGCAGGAACACGACCGGGGCCGCGCCGTCGTCCTCGCCCGTCACCTCGAAATACAGGTCGGCGCCGTTCAGCCGCTCGAACTGCACCTGCGTGTCCGGCCACTCGGAATCCAGCGGCGAGTCCGGGTCGAACGGGGGCAGGGGCTGGTCGGTGTCCGGAGTCATGGCGCCATTCTAGGAGCCTGCTCGCGGTCCGCCTCGCTGGGCACGCGCTACCCTGCCGCCATGTCCAGTTCCGCTCCCGACGCGCCCCAGGGCATCGCGTTCACGCTCGACGGCGTGGACGAGCTGGGCTTCGCGCGCATCCTGAACGACGTGATGCACGACGCCGCGTTCGGCCGCCCCCTGCAGGTGCAGGCACAGGAACCGCGCGCCGGGCAACCCGCCCGCCTGACCCTGGTGTTCCTGCCCGAGCACCGGATGGCCGCCGTGGCCGCCATGCAGCGCCTGAAGACCGTCCTGCTGCGGCACGGCGTGCAGGTGGACTCCATCCGCGTGCCCGGCGACCCCGGCGAGGCGCCGAGCGGTTGAGGGAGCCGGGCTGGTCGTGATCCATCTCGACCCCCGGTGGTGGGCCAACCGCTTCGCCCCGGACCGCTGGCACAGGTTGACGGCTGGCCGCTGACCGGCAGACCTCATGCCAGTGTCCACATTCCGGGCTGTTGACGGCAGCGTGCCGTGTGGGTGAACGGAGGCGCATGGCGACGTCTGAGTCTTCCGGGCACCATCACCGACGCCGACTGGGAGGGTCTGAGTTGCCTCCGTCATCCTCGGCGCCGGCCTGAGACCGGAGTGACTCTCACCTGACTTTCAGGCGAGTTCCAGAGCTGGGCAATATCGGCCTGGTCGCGCTCAATCGCCGCTGAGATGGCGTTTCGCTGTCCAGCACACGCGCATGGGCTCCGGCCTGCTGCTCGATGTCGGCACCATCGGCATCGGCTGTTAAGGGAGCCTAAATCGCGTCCACGGCTGCGTCCGTGGCGCGGCCCCTACCATTGGCGAAACTGATGTTGCGTTGCGGGGTGGAGGGAGCGCGTCGGGACGTCACCAGTCCCAGGCCGCCGGAAAGCCTCAGCCCGGCCCCAAAGGAGACCACGGGCACATATGGAGCAGCGAATCCTACTGATCGAGGACAACCCGGACATCACCCGCGTCGTCCAGTACGAACTGGAACAGGCGGGCTACGCCGTCCTGAGCGCCGCTGACGGCGTGACCGGCCTGACTGCCGCGCGCGAGAGCACGCCGGATCTGGTCATCCTCGACCTGGGACTGCCGGACCTGGACGGCGCCGAGATCGCCCGCCGGCTGCGCAAGACCAGCAGCGTCCCCATCATCATCCTGACGGCCATGGACGCCGTGGACCGCAAGGTGAACCTGCTGGAAGCCGGCGCCGACGACTACATGACCAAACCCTTCCATCCGGAGGAGCTCGTCGCCCGCGTGAAGGTGCAGCTCCGCCACCAGCAGCACGGCGAGGTGATCTCGATCGGGGCGCTGGAAATCCATCCGCAGAAGCGGCTGTGCCACTACAACGGCCACGAGGTGCGGCTGTCGCCCAAGGAGTTCGACCTGCTGACCTTCCTGGCCCGCCAGCCGGGCCGCGTGTACTCCCGCCAGGAGATCGAGCGCGAGGTCTGGAACGGCGAACTGCCCAGCAACAGCAACGTGGTGGACGTGCATATGGCGAACATGCGCGCCAAGCTGCGTGACCTGGACGGCTACGGCATCATCCGCACCGTGCGCGGCATCGGGTACGCCCTCAAGACGCCGTAGGGCTCACATAGAGGGGAGAGCGCCCGCTGGTTCCTACCGGCGGGCGCTTCCTCTGCGCCGTCCGAAGACGAACCACGCCGCGCCCGCCGCGAGCAGCCCGGTCCCGGCGTAGGCCCACACATTTGGGCCGGACGGAGCCTGGGCCACCGCGCTCCCGGTCGTCGCCGGCACGTCGCTCAGGTCGCCCGTGCCGCTGGGGATGACCCGGTTCGGCGTGGCCGCGTCCGCGATGGCGTCCACCGCGAGGAAGATCACCGCGTACCGGAACAGGTCGGCCCCGATGCCGCGGCGCCGGTAGTAGTCCTGTGGGTACGGGTAATACCGGCCGCTCTGCAACTGGTAGGGGTACGCGCTGCTGCGGGTGGCCGAGTACGTCAGGGCCGTGCGCGGCACTCCGGCAGGCAGCGGCGCACTTCGCCACGCGCTGAGCTGCGTGGGCGTGACGGTCGAGGCGGCCGCCCGGTTGGCGGGGCTGGAGCGCACAGCCGCCGCGCTGGGCAGCGCCGCGGACCTCTGGCTGGTGGCCGGCGAGCGGCTGGGTACGCTGGGCACCGGACGGGGCGCGGTGTTCACGCGTGGAACGGTCACGCGCGGCACGCTGCGGCTGCCGCCGAAACTGCCGCCGCTGCGCCGCGCGGCGTCGGTCATGCCTCCCAGCAGGGCCAGGCCGGTCAGGAGGACGGTCAGGGAACGCTTCATCACCTTCCAGTACGTGTTCGGCACGTCCAGAGTTGCATCTGCCCCGGCTGTCCTAGACCACCCCTGCGCACAGGTGCGGCGCGCGCCTACACTCCGGTCATGCCGTCTTCCAGCGCGTTTTTTTATTGGCCCCTGTTCCGCCGGGCCTAGCTTTCGCGCTGATCACGACCCCACCGCCCGGTGAGCCCCGCAAGGCCACCGGGCGCGTCTCTTTCCGCCGTTTCCGGCAAAGGACCCTCCCCGCATGACGCACCCCGATCCGAACGTCCAAGCTGGCCGCACCGAGAACCTCAACGTGTCGGGGTTCACGCCGCTGATCACGCCGCGCGCGCTCAAGGCCCGTCACCCGCTGACCGCCGGCGCTGAGCGCACCGTGCTGGCCGGACGCCGCGCGGCGCAGGACATCCTGCACGGCCGCGACGACCGGCTGCTGGTCGTGGTGGGACCGTGCTCGATCCACGACCACGCGCAGGCGGTCGAGTACGCCCGGAAGCTGGCCGACCTGCGTGAGCGCGTGAACGACCGGCTGGAGGTGCAGATGCGGGTGTACGTGGACAAGCCGCGCACCACGGTCGGCTGGCGCGGCTACCTGCTCGACCCGGACATGACCGGCGCCAACGACATCAACAAGGGCCTGGAACTGACGCGCAGGCTGATGATCGAGGTGAGCGAGCTGGGCCTGCCGGTCGCCACTGAACTGCTTGACCCCTTCGCGCCGCAGTACCTGTTCGACGCCGTGGCGTGGGCGTGCCTGGGCGCCCGCACCACCGAGTCGCAGACGCACCGCGTGATGGCCAGCGCCGTCAGCGCGCCGATGGGCTTCAAGAACGGCACCGGCGGCGGCATCAAGCTCGCGGTGGACGCCATCGTGGCCTCGCGCGCGCCGCACGCCTTCTTCACCGTGGACGACGACGGCCAGGCCTGTATCGTCCACACGCTGGGCAACCCCGACGGCCACGTGATCCTGCGCGGTGGCCGCAGCGGTCCCAACTACGCGCCGCAGTTCGTGAAGGAGGCCGCGGACCTGATGACCGCCGCTGCCGTGAGTCCCGCCGTGATGGTGGACTGCTCGCACGCCAACAGCGGCAGCGACCACACCCGCCAGGGCCTGGTGTGGCGCGACGTGCTGCACCAGCGCGCCGCCGGGCAACGCGCGATCCGGGGCCTGATGATCGAGAGCAACCTCGTGGGCGGCAAGCAGGCCATTCCCGCCGACCTGTCGCGGCTGGTGCCCGGTGTGAGCGTCACCGACGCCTGCGTGGGCTGGGACGAGACCGAGGCGCTGCTGTTCGAGGCGCACGCCGCCCTGTCGCGCGAACCCGTGCGGAGCTGAGCGACCCGGCACGGACTGGCACGGCCCAACCCTGGCCCCGCCTACGGTCTGCCGGCGGGGCCTGCGCCATGGTGGGGCATGGCTCACCACCCATCGCCGCCCGGCCAGGGCCGCCCACCGTCGCAGCGCGACAGCAAGGTCTGCGTGGTGTGCGGGCGACCCTTCACGTGGCGCAAGAAGTGGGAGCGCGACTGGGAGCACGTGAAGTACTGCTCCGACCGCTGCCGGGCCGCGTCCAAGAAGGGCGACGCATGACCACGCCCTCGTGGGGGCTGGTGTGCATGACGGTCGGCCCGGAACTGCGCTTCCGCACCATCACCCGCACGCGCTACGAACAGCTGGACCCGGCCGGGCGCGAGGCGGCGCTGCGGGACATCTATGCGCACAACATCGCGCGCACCGGCTCGGCGGCGGCGTTCTGCGCCGCGCGCGGCATCGGCATGTACCGCCTGAGTTCTGCCCTGTTCCCGATGCTCGACCTTGGCGGCGACGACACCGGCGCGGCCGTGCTGGACAGCCTGGCGCCGGAACTGCGCGCGGCCGGGCAGGCCTTCCTGGACGCCGACATCCGCGTGCTGATGCACCCGGACCAGTTCATCGTCCTGAACTCCGACAGCCCCGACGTGCGGGCCCGCAGCGTGCAGGCCATCGGCGCCCACGCCCGCGTGATGGACGGCCTGGGCCTGGAGCGCAGCGTGTGGAACCTGCTGCTGCTGCACGGCGGCAAGGGCGGCCGGGCAGCCGAACTCCAGGCCGTGATCCCGGACCTGCCGGACGGCGTGAGACTCCGCCTTGCGCTGGAAAACGACGAGCGCGCGTACAGCCCGGCCGAGCTGCTGCCCGTGTGCGAGGCGACCGGCGTGCCCTTGGTGTTCGACGCGCACCACCACGTCGTCCACGACCGCCTGCCTGACCAGGAGCACCCCAGCGTGCGGCAGTGGGTGCTGGCGGCCCGCGCCACGTGGTCGCCGCCGCAGTGGCAGGTCGTGCACCTGAGCACCGGCATCGACGGCCCGCAGGACCGCCGCCACAGCCACCTGATCTCGGCGGTGCCCAGCGCCTACGCGGACGTGCCGTGGATCGAGGTGGAGGCCAAGGGCAAGGAGGAGGCGATCGCCGCGCTGATGGCCGGCCCCCCGGCGTGACCGGGGCCTAGCCGTCGGCCAGCCGCAGCAGCAGCACGCCCAGCACCACCACCATCGCGCCCACGAGCTTGAGCCACGACTGCGGCTCGCCCAGCGCCAGCACGCCCAGCGCGTAGGCCGTGACCGCCTCCAGCCCCAGCACGATGATGTACGTGCTGCTCATGGACGCGCCGCGCATGGCGAGTGCCTGGAGCGCCGCGCCCAGCACGAAGCACGCGAACACTGCCGCAGACGGCCCCAGCACCGTCAGGCCCTGCGAGAGCTTCATGAAGTACCCGCCGGCGCTGAACACCAGCGCGGCGCCGATCAGCAGGGCCAGAGAGGGCACGGTCACGGCGCTCCTTGTACCACGCCGGACGCCGCCCGGCGCGCTACCCTGGAGCGCGTGGATGTCGTCGTGTTCGATCTGGAGACCACGGGCCTGTCGCCCGAGCGTGACGGCATCGTCGAGATCGGCGCGCTGCGCGTGGTGGACGGCCGGATTGACGAGTCGCAGCGCTTCGAGACGCTGGTGCGCCCCACCACCGCCACGGGCGAGACGATGCTGATTCCGTGGCACGCCCAGCGGGTGCACGGCATCAGCAACGACATGGTGAGCCGCGCGCCCACCATTGCCGAGGTGCTGCCCGAGTTCCTCGACTTCGTGGGTGCCTCGGGCGTCGTGGCGCACAACATCGGGTTCGACGGCGGGTTCATGCGCGCCAACGCCGCGCGCCTGGGCCTGTCGTGGCGCCCGGCGGCCGAGCACTGCACCGTGCAGCTCTCGCGCCGCGCCTTCCCGAAGGAGCGGGCGCACAACCTGACGGTGCTGGCCGAGCGGCTGGGCCTGAGTTTCGCGCCGGGCGGCCGCCACCGCTCCTTCGGAGACGTGCAGGTGACCGCGCAGGCGTACGTGCGGCTGCTGGACCTGCTCGGGCAGGCCGCCGTCACTCCAGCAGCGAGTAGATGACGGTCTGGGCACCGTCCAGCGGCACGTGCCCATCTGTCACGGTCGTGCGCAGGGGGCCGCCCAGGCCGGCCGCCGCGTCCAGCAGCGGGCCGGCAGCCCCGGCGTCCAGCGTGCCCCACAGGTGGGCCGCGCCGCCCGGCGCCGAGGCCCGCCACAGCAGCGCTCCGACCGGCGTGCCGGCGCGGTAGGCGAGCAGCAGCGCCGCGTCCCGGTCGCCCTCCAGCCGCGGCGCGAGGTGCCGCGCGAGGGCGTCGGCCCAGCCCGGCGTGCCGTACGCCCGCGCGAGCACGTCCGCCCACGCCGCCAGGTGCAGGCGCGACACCTGCTCGACGGCCACCCCGGTCTCCGGCACGCCGCCGGTGAAGCGGCCGACCTGCACGCGGGCCACCTCCCGGGCTCCAGGCACCGCGCGCGTGGACGCGACCAGCACGGGCACGCCCTGGCCTTCGTGCCACTCGCGGACGGCGTCCAGATCCACGCCGGAGGGGTCGTCCGGCAGGAACGTCGCGTTCAGCGCCAGCACGTTCACGCCGGGGGTGAGCAGCGTCACGGCGCCGCCCTGCTCGCGCTGAATCACCGACAGGGGCGTGTGGTACGCGACAACGTCGGCCAGTTCGGGCGCGAGCACGCCGGGGCCTACAGGGCGCGGCGCACGGTGCAGATCGCGCCGTCCGTGGCGTCGCCGGCCGCCACGCGCAGCAGCGCCAGCGGCGACAGTTTCGGCCGGGCCGCCAGCGTCGCCTGCCACTGCCTGCCCAGACGGTTCAGGGCTGTGCCCAGGTCGGCGGTGGGCACGGTCAGGGTCAGGCCGCTGTGCAGGGGCGGCCGGCCCGTTCCGAACGCGCACAGGCGCACCCGCCTGGGCGTGCCGGTCAGCGGCGTGAGCGCCGTGACGGTCAGCGTGCCGTCCCGGCCGTTCATCACGGCGACCATGCTGAAGGCCTTGTCGTCGCCCACCAGGCCGAAGCTGGTCATGGTGCCCGCCGACTGCTCCACGCTCACGACCGTGAAGGTGGCGCGGTTGACGCTCAGGCCGGTCCCGGCCTCGCGGAAGTCCAGGGTCCAGCGGCTGTTCAGTGTGAAGGGTGAAGGAGCAGGAGAAGTCGCCGCGCCTGCCATCGACACCATCATCATCGCCAGCAGGACCGCCACTCGCCTCATCCCGGGCAGCGTAGCGGTTTTGCCCGCCCACGGCGTGAGGACGCGGCTCGACAGGACACGCACTACCCCCGGTTCCTTCAGGAAAACGGAACCGGGGGTGAGAGGACGGGCCGGGCTCAGTTCCAGCGGCCGCCGCGCTGCTGCCGGGTCTCGGGCTCGGGGGCGGCGTACAGTTCCTCGGCACGCGACAGCTTCTTGCGGCCGTACAGGCCTTCCAGGATGAACTCGGCGGCCGACACGCGCACGTCGTCGCTGCCCGACGCGGCGACCTCGGCGGCGAGGTCCGTCAGGCCCGGCACCTCGCGCGTGGCCTTCACGGCCGCCGCCGCGTTGCCCGACTGCGGGAAGCGGAAGACGTTGCCGTTCTCGAACCACTTCTCCAGCTCGCGCGTGTCCGCGCTGCCCAGCAGACGGGCGTACACTGCGCCGGCTGCCTTGCGGATCACGTCCTTGGCGACGCTGTCGGCACCCTTGAGTTCGCCCTCGTACTCCAGTTCCATCTTGCCGGTGATCGCGGGCAGGCCGGCGTACACGTCGCTCACGCGCACCACGGCCTCGCCGTCACCGATCAGGGCGCGGCGCTCGGCGTTGGCGGCGGCGACCTCCAGCAGCGAGATCGGCAGGCGCTGCGACACGCCGCTCATCTTGTCCACCCGGCCGTCCTCGCGCGCCTGGAAGGCGATCTCCTCGATCAGCTCCGCGATGAATGGCGGCACGACCACGTGCTCGGCCCGCACGGACTCCTGCGCGGTGATGTCCATGCCGAGCTTCACGTCGGTCGGGTAGTGCGTGCGGATTTCGGAGCCGATGCGGTCTTTGAGCGGCGTGACGATCTTGCCGCGCGCCGTGTAGTCCTCGGGGTTGGCGCTGAAGACCAGCATGACGTCCAGTTCCAGGCGGATGGGGTAGCCCTTGATCTGCACGTCCCCCTCCTGAAGGATGTTGAACAGCGCCACCTGCACCTTGGGCGCCAGGTCGGCCAGCTCGTTCACGGCGAAGATGCCGCGGTTGGCGCGCGGCAGCAGCCCGAAGTGCATGGAGCGCGTGTCGCCCAGGCTGGTACCCAGCCGCGCGGCCTTGATGGGATCAACGTCCCCGATCAGGTCGGCCACCGTCACGTCGGGCGTGGCGAGTTTCTCCACGTAGCGCTCGGCGCGCGGCAGCCAGCGGATCGGCAGCTCCAGGCCGTGCGCCTCGAGCAGGTGCCGACCCTCGGCGCCCACCGGGTTGAGGGGATCGTCCGGCATGTCCACGCCGTCGATCACCGGCACCTCCTCGTCGAGGAGCCCCGTGATCGCGCGCAGGATGCGGCTTTTCGCCTGCCCGCGCAGGCCCAGCAGGATGAAGTTCTGGCGCGCCAGCAGCGCGTTCACGAGTTGCGGGATCACGGTGTCGTCGTAGCCGACCACGCCGGGGAACAGCTCCTCGCCGCTGCGGAGCTTGCGCGTCAGGTTCTCGCGTACCTCGTCCTGCACCAGCCGGATCTTGCCGTCGAAGGGAGTGCGCCCAGCGTATCCGGGCGTCGAAAGGAGGTCACCGAGCGTTCTGGCCCTTGCAGTCACTGTCATCTTGCGCGGACGCTACCACGCACCTGTGCAGGGGAATGTGCGGGTGGTGGCGGAATGCCGGAGCCGGTGTGGTCTCCGGACTCAACTCGGGCTGTGTGACGCCGCCGCCGCGTCCGACGCCTGCTCGTCCTCCAGCGCCTTGTACGCGCACACCGCGGCCAGGGCGCCCAGCAAAGGCGGCACGCCCCCCAGCTCCAGCTGCACGTCCTTGCCGTCCACCACGCCGCCGATCCGGCCGTGCAGGTGCCCGCCATCGACCGTCAGGCGCACGTCCTTGCCGTCGATGCGGCCCGAGTAGCGCCCCTCGATGCGGTTCCCGTGGAGGCCCAGGTGCACGTCGTCGCCGTCGATACGCCCACCCAGGCGCACGTCCACCCGCTCCGGCGTCACGTCGCCGTCCGCGTCGAAGCCCGCGAAGGTGCCGCCGACGCGGCCGTCCACGTCGCCGGCGCGCAGCGTCAGGTGGATGTCCTTGCCCTCGAAGCGCCCGCCGATGCGGCCCGACAGGCGCTCGCCGTTCCAGTCCGCGTGCACGTCGTAGCCCTGGGTGATTCCGCCAATGCGTCCGTTCAGGTTCGCCATGTCACGAGGTACGCGCCAGAGCCGGCGATGGTTGCGGCGCGGCCGCCAGCGCCACGCCAGCCACGCACAGCGCCAGGCCCGCCAGCGAGGCCGCGCTCAGGCGCTCGCCGTACAGCAGCCACGTCTCCAGCACGGCCAGCGGCGGCACCAGGTAGAACAGGCTGCCCACCCGCGCGGCCGGCAGGTCGCGGAGCAGCGTCATCAGCAGCAGGATCGCCCCGACCGACAGCACCAGCACCAGCCACGTCAGCGACACCACGAACTCCGTGGTCCAGTGGACCTCGCCGCCGCCGCGCGCCAGCGTCACGAGGCCCAGCGCGGCGGCGCTCGCCACGTACTGCGCGGTGGTGCCGCCCAGCAGCGGCATGTCGGCCCCCACCCGGCGCTGGTACAGCGTGCCCGCCGTGGTGCACGCCAGCGCGACCAGCGCCGCCACGACGGCCCCGGTGCCCACGCTGCCCCCGGCGCCCACCCGGCCCTCCACGACCAGCAGCACGCCCACGAAGCCCAGGGCCAGCCCCGCCCACTGCCGCGACGTGACCCGCTCGCCCAGCACCGGCCACGACAACCCCGCGGTCAGCAGCGGCTGCACGCCCACCAGCACGCTGGTGATGCCGGCGGGCAGGCCCAGCCAGATCGCGGTGGTCACGCCGCCCAGGTACCCGGCGTGCAGCAGCAGGCCCGTCACGGCGGCGCGGCCCGCCTGCCCGCGCGTGGGCCACGGAGCGCGCAGCAGCGCGGTCAGCAGCCCCATCAGCCCGGCGGCGATGGTGAAGCGCAGCGCCAGGAATGCAAAAGGATCGGCGTTGCGCGCCGCACCCTTCGTGCCGATGAAGCCCGTGCTCCACAGCACCACGAACAGCAGCGGCGCGGCGGCCAGGGCAGCGGACTTCACGCGGGACATACGGCAGGCTAGTGCAGCGTGCACCGGCCCGCGTTCACGTCGTCCAGGATCGCTGGCACAGCACCAGCCGGTAGCCGTCCGGGTCGGCCACGGTCACGCCCCAGCGCTCCCAGTACGGATTCAGCGCCGTGACCCGCCGCCCGCCGTGCGCCACCATCCGCTCGACCAGCGCGGGCGGCACCGGCGCGTCCAGATACAGCACCAGCAGGTCCTCCGGCGTGGGCGTCGGCCGGACGTCGTGGTGCCGCGCCCGCGTGAGTTCCAGGTGCCAGAGCGCGCCCGGCACGCCCAGCATCAGCAACTCGGCGAAGTCGTCGGCATCGCTGCGCCACAGCACGCTCAGGCCCACGCCGTCCACGTAGAACGCCTCGGCGGCGCGCAGATCCGCACTCGGCCGCGCGATGCGGATGGGCGTGGCGGCCGTGACGGTGGGCGGCGTCATCCGGGGGCTCCGGCGACCACCGTGTCCTCCGCCGTGAGGGTGCGGCCCCCGTCCCACGCGAGCGTGAAGGGTGCGGGCACGGCGGGCCGTCCATCCGGCATCCACCCGCGTCCGGCGGGCACCACGATCAGCATGCCGTCGTGGCTGCCCACGGCGGTGAAGGTGTCGCTCTGGCCGTTGAAGGGGAAGATGCCGCGCTCCTCGCCCAGCCGGCGCACGGCGGCGGGGACGTCCCGCACCACCACGCCGTACTCGCTGAGGTGCAGGACATGCTGCGGCCCGAAGAAGCCCGCATGGTCGTGCGGCCGGTCATGCCGGGCGATGAATTCCACGATGTTCCCGGCCGGGTCGTCGAAGTACACGTTGGTGGTGTTCCAGCGGGCGTTCGGCCCGAAACAGGTGCGGCCGTCCGCGTCGGCCAGCAGGAGCACGCGCGCTCCCAGCCACGCCTGCGCGCCGTCCACCAGCGTGCGGGGAATGTCGAGGGCGAAGTGCGAGAACGCCGCGTGGGCCGGGTCATGCACGAAGGTCACGCGGCTGGCACCGACCTGCACGGTCACATGCTGCGGCGTGTCCTCCAGGAGGTTCAGGCCGAGGGTGCCGGCGTAGAAGTCGCGCTGGGCACCGAGGTCGCGGGCGTGCAGGGTCAGGTGGTCGAGGTGCATGGGCGCTCCAGTGGGGGAGAGGGGCCGGTGGTCACGGGCGGACGGTGAGGGCGCGGAGAAACGGCGGCGCGGTCATGTCCCTATCGTGAAACCTCACGTACACTTGAGGTCAAGTGCCGCCCGAGCCCTCCTTTGTCCTGACGCCCGCCCAGGTGGCCGAGCGCTCCGGCCTGAGCGTGCCCACGCTGCACCACTACGAACGCGAGGGCCTGATCCGCAGCGCCCGCACCACCGGCAACCAGCGCCGCTACGCCCGCGAGACGCTGCGCCGCCTTGCGTTCATCCGCGCGGCCGTGCGGGTCGGGGTGCCGCTGGCGGAGATCCGCGCCGCGCTGAACACCCTGCCGGAGGGCCGCACGCCCACCCGCGCGGACTGGGCGGCCCTGTCCGCGCGCTGGCGGACGCAGCTCGATGGGCGCATCGCGGCGCTGATCCGGCTGCGCGACGACCTGAGCGGCTGTATCGCGTGCGGGTGCCTGTCGCTGGAGACCTGCGCGCTGCATAACCCCCGCGACGAGGCCAGCCGCCGCCACCCGGGCCGCAGCCGGCTCAGCTGAGGCGCTGTGCCCGGGCTGCGGGCGCCGGCCGCTCGGGGACGAAACTCAGGGCGATCAGCGCCAGGCCCGCCCACTGCCCGCCGCTGAGGGTATGGCCCCGCAGCAGGTCGATCAGCAGCGCCGTCGCCGGGCTCAGCCGGGTTAGCAGCGAGACCTGTACGGCCGAGGAGTGCTGGATGCCCCGGAACCACAGCGCGTACGCCAGCGCGGTGGTCACCACGACCATGTACGCCAGCCACGGCCACTGCCCGGCCGTGGGCAGCGCCGGAACGCCCTCCAGCAGCAGCGCGAGCGGCACCAGCAGCACGCCGCCCCACGTGAGCTGCCACGCCGTGACCGACAGCATGGCGGTGCCCGGCGGCGTGCCCCACGCGCTGCTCAGCAGGTAGCCGCCGGACGCGGCGACCACGCTGACCACGCCGGCCACGACACCCCAGGGGTCCAGCCGCGCGCCCGGCCCCAGCACCAGCAGCGCCACACCCACCAGCCCGAGCAGCGCCGCGCCCAGCGTGTGCCGCGTGGGCGCCTGGCGCCACGCCACCAGATTGAAGGCGATGATCAGCAGCGGCCCGAGGGCGCCGAGTGTGGCCGCCACGCCCCCGCTGAGGCGGCTGGCACTGATGAACAGCGTCCCGAAGAACAGCCCGAAGTTCAGCGCGCCGAGCAGCAGGCTCCTGCCCCACCACATGCCGCGCGGCAACTCGCGCACCACCAGCAGGAGCAGCACGCCGGCCAGCAGCGCGCGCAGGGCGGCGACCGTGAGCGGCCCCAGCGGACGCAGCTCGTCCAGCACGAGGTAGCTCGTGCCCCAGCTGAGCGGGGCCAGGGCTGCCATGGTCAGGGGCGAGAAGAGCTTCATCTCTAAAAACTTTAGTACTAAAATATTTGGAAAGCAAGCACCCCGCCCGCTACACTCCGCGCATGACCACCGTGGCCCTGCTCGACCGTATTCGGCACGACTGGCACGCGCGGGAGCCGGAGCTGGACACCGCGCCCATGCTGACCTTCATCACCCTGAGCCGCGCGCAGTCGCTGCTGGGCACAGCGGTGCGCTCGACTGCGGCCCGGGCGGGGCTTACCTCCGGCACCCGCGACGTGCTGTTCACGCTGTACCGCTCCGAGCCGCCCCAGGGCCTGCCGCCGGGCGAACTCGCCGCGCTGCTGGCCGTGTCGCCCGCCACCATCACGGGGTGCGCCGACACGCTGGAGGAGCGCGGCCTGCTCACCCGCACCCTCGACCCGGACGACCGGCGGTCGTGGCGCATCGCCCTCACGGACGCCGGCCGCGACCTCGTCCGCACGCACCTGCCCGAGCACCTCGCGTTCGAGCGTCAGCTCCTGGCTGCGCTGACGCCGGACGAGACCGCGGCGCTGGAGGCGCTGCTGCGCAAGCTCATCGCTCACGCCGAGGCGAACGCCCTGGTCTGATCCGGCACGGGCAGCGTGACCGTGAATTCCGCGCCGCCCTCCGGGTGGTTTCGGGCCTCCAGGGTGCCGCCCTGCGCCTCGGTCAGCGCCCGCGCGATCGCCAGGCCCAGTCCCGAACTCGCCCGGCCCTGTGGATCGCGGGTGCGGCTGGCGTCCGCGCGGTAGAAGCGCTCGAAGGCCCGCGACAGCGCGTCCGGCGCGAAGCCCGGCCCGTGGTCGCGCACCGTCAGCTGCACCACCGGGCCGGCGGCGCGGGCGCTCAGTTCCACGGCGCCGGGCGCAGCGTAGCGCAGGGCGTTGTCCAGCACGTTCTGGAGGGTCTGCCGCAGCCGGTCGGGGTCCGCCTGCACGGCCACGCCCGGCTCGGTGTGCAGCGTCAGGGTGACGCCCGCCTCGCCGGCCCGGCGCGCGTAGGTGTCCGCGAGCGCGCCCAGCAGCGCCCCGGCGTCCACGGGTTGCAGGGTCAGGCTCAGGGCGCCGCCCTCCGCGAGCGACAGCAGGCGCAGGTCCGTGACCAGCCGCGCCAGCAGCAGCACCTCGCCGTGCAGCCGTGACAGCGCGGCGTCATCGGCGGGCTGAACGCCGTCCTGCATCGCCTCGATCTCGGAGCGCAGCACCGACAGCGGCGTGCGCAGATCGTGCGCAATGTCCGCGACCAGCCCGCGCCGCCACGCCTCCTGCCGCGCCAGGCTGGCCGTGAGGTCGTTGAACGCGAGGGTCAGGGCACGCAGCTCGTCGTGGCGGGGCGGCACCGGCAGGGTCACGCCGCGCTCGCCGGATTGCAACCGGCCCGCGCCGTCGGCCAGCCGCAGCAGCGGCAACGTGAGCTGCCGCGTGATCAGCGCCGCCACCACCGTCGAGAGCAGCGTGTTGATCACGGCCGCGCGGACTGCGCCCCCCATGATCGTGCGCCCCGCCTGCCGCACCAGCGCGTCCCAGTCGGCCGCCGACAGCGTCACGCTGGTCTCAGGCCGGAACTGCGCGAGCACCTGCATGGTCGTGCCCACCGTCATCCCGGTGGTCAGGATCACGGCCAGCAGCGCCGTGAGCATGAACGCGCGTCCCAGCCGCGAGCGCAGCCCCCAGCGGCGCCGGCCGTGCGGACGGCCCGGCCAGCGTTTCAGGTGCCGGAGCTGCTCCCGGCGCCGGTCCTGGAGGTGCCCGCGCGGCTCCGTCACGCCGCGCCCACCCGCAGGCGGTAGCCCACGCCGCGCACGGTGTCCAGCAGCGCGGCGTCCTCACCGAACTTGCGGCGCAGGTTCTTCACGTGCGCGTCCACCGTCCGCTCGTCCGTGCCGCGCTCCAGGCCGCCCAGGGCCGCCAGCAGCTCCGCGCGGGTGCGCACCACGCCCGGGTCGCGCGCCAGCAGGGCCAGCAGCCGCACCTCGGCCACCGTCACGTCCAGCGCCGCGCCGCGCAACGTGACCGTGAAGGCCGCCGGGTCCACCACCAGCGGCCCGGCGTGCAGCGCGCCCACGATCTCCGGCCCGCCGCCCGCCCGGCGCAGCACCGCCTTCACGCGCGCCACCACCTCGCGCGGGCTGTACGGCTTGACCACGTAATCGTCCGCACCGATGCCCAGACCCAGCAGGCGGTCGATCTCCTCGTCGCGCGCGGTCAGCATGATGATCGGTACACCCGACTCGGCCCGCACCCGCCGCGCGACCTCCAGGCCGTCCAGTTCCGGCAGCATCAGGTCGAGCAGGATCAGGGCCGGCCGGGCCGCGCGCCACAGTTCCAGCGCGCGCCGCCCGTCGCCGGCCCGCTCGGTGTGGAAGCCCTCCCGGCGCAGGTACACCTCCAGGATGTCCGCCAGCCGGGGTTCGTCTTCCACGATCAGGATGGTGCTCATCGGATTCCATTCTCCACGCTGTGGGGCGGTGGGATCTGACGCCCACCGCCCCTGGACGTTCAGAGCTTCAGGCCACCGTCGCGGCCGGCGGGCTGGTCTGCGCTGGGCCGGTCCGGGCGGAGTTCGCCGCTCAGGGTGCGGCGCAGGGCCTCGTATTCGTCCGCGTTGATCTCGCCCTTCGCGTAGCGCTCGCGGGCGATGTGCAGCGCGGAGTCGTTCACGAAGCGGTCGCGGTGACGCCGCCACTTGTCGCGCATCTCGGCGGCCATGTCCGCGTTGGCGGTCATGGCGCCCGCGTCGCCCGCCATGAAGCGCCGGGCCATGAAGCGGCGGCGCCGGAACAGCACGAACGCGCCGATCAGCAGCAGCGGCAACAGGAAACCGGGGCCGTGGGGATGCGGGTACGGACCGTACGCTGCGGGGCCGTAGCCGTACGGCGTGGCCTGGAGGGGCGCGTAGCCCTGGGCGGGCAGCGGGGTCTGGTACGTGGCGGCGGGCGGGTTGTTGATGATGACGTCCATGTTCACTGTCTCCTCGGACCTTCTGGGTTCGTGCAGGGGCCGTCCCTGCCTGCACGAACCCTACGTCCGGCCCCGTGAAGGGCGGGGGGAGGGAGTGTGAATCCACTGTGAACGCCAGGGCGCAACGTGGGCGCCCGGCCGCAGCGGCAGAACCGCGGGCCGGGCACGCAGAGGGGACTGGATTACTTCTGGCAGCCCAGGCGCACGCGGAAGCTGGGCGTGGGCGTGCTGTACGCCGCCTTCACGCCGGTGGCGCGCAACACGGCTGGGTCGATCTCCACGAGGAGCTTGTCCGCCGGGGTCAGGTTCGCGGACGCTGCCGAGTCGGCGTAGAACGCCAGCGTGAAGGTGCTGCCGGCCCCCTGCGCGAGCTTGCGGAACTGGAGGTCCTGCACGGTCTCGCTCTCCAGTGCACTGCCGTCCTGGAGGATCAGCTGGAGGCCCTTGACGCCGGTGTTCTGCCCGTCGGTGGTGACCGCGCTGCCGTTTTTCCACTCCAGGGTCACGGCGTAGCCCCTCTGCTGCCCACCGTAGCGCTGGGCCGGCTTGACGCTGCGGACGGTCAGGCGCCACACGCCGTTGAACAGGGTCTCGCCCACGCAGCCCTCCAGCGACGCGCGCTGGTTCGCGCCGCCGGGCGTGGCGCTGCCCAGCGTGACGGTGCGGCCGCTCACGCTGCTCGGAATGCCCAGGGTCGTCAGGGCAGACAGCGGCACGTAGGTCTGCCCGTTCACGGTGACAGCCGGGGTGGGGGAGGCCTGGCCGTTCACGACCAGCGAGTAGGACTGCGCGGCGGCCACCGGCGCGGCGGCCAGGGCGAAGGAACACAGGACTGTACGAATGGAATTCATGGCGACTCCTCGGAGGTCGGCTCGCACCTGGGCCCTGCCCCGGACCCGGCGGAGCGGCCGCCTTCCCGTCCGTCCGGCCTTCCTCCTGCACCCATCATGGGCGCCGCCGGGTCAGGCCCTGGTGAGGCGGAACGGCCCCCGCGCCGCAGGGCGGGTGGGACCGGGCGCTCCCAGACGCTCCGGTCACGCCGCGCTTCGTCGTGCCGGACGGCAGTGCCGGGCCGCAGCCCTAGCTCTCGCACCTCCTCCGGTTCACCGGCGGCGCTATCCTGCCCCCCATGTCGTACCAGGCCGTCATCGGGCTCGAAGTCCACCTGCAACTGAAGACGCGCAGCAAGATCTTCAGCGCGTGCCCGCAGGAGTACCACGGCGCGGAGCCGAACACCTTCACGGACCCCTTCACGCTGGGCCTGCCTGGAACGCTTCCCACCCTCAACCGCGAGGCGGTCGAACTCGCCATGATGTTCGGCCTGGGCCTGAACTGCGACGTGTCGGGCTTCACGCAGTTCCACCGCAAGAACTACTTCTACCCCGACGCCCCCAAGAATTTCCAGCTGTCGCAGTACGACCGGCCCATCGCGCGCGACGGCCACCTGGACGTGACCCTGGAGGGCGGGGACGTGCACCGCATCCGCATCAAGCGCGCCCACCTGGAGGACGACGCGGGCAAGCTGACGCATCCCGCGTACGCGCCGTACTCGCTGCTCGACCTGAACCGGGCGGGCTCGTCCCTGCTGGAGATGGTCACGGAGGCCGACCTGCGCACGGCCGAGCAGGCCCGCGCGTTTCTGGAGAGCGTGCAGGCCATCGCGCAGGCGCTCGGCGTGTCGGACGCCACGCCCGAGGAAGGCAAGATGCGCTGCGACGTGAACCTCAGCGTGCACCGCCCCGGCGAGCCGTGGGGCACCAAGTGCGAGGTCAAGAACCTCAACTCCTTCCGCTCGGTGGCGCGCGCCATCGAGTTCGAGACGGCGCGGCAGTCGCGCGTGCTGGACGCGGGCGGGCGCATCACGCAGGACACGCTGGGCTGGGACGAGGGCGGCCAGAAGACCTTCCTGATGCGCACCAAGGAGGGCGAGGCCGACTACCGCTACTTCCCCGAACCCGACCTGCCGCCGCTGGACATCACGCCCGAGTGGATCGCGCGCGTGCAGGCGCGCATGCCGGAACTGCCGGTCCAGAAGCGCGGGCGCTACGTCGCGGCAGGCGTGCGCGACTCGGACGCGCGGGCGCTGAGCCTCAGCGTGCCGCTGTCGCGCTTCTACGACGACGCCCTGCGCGCGGGTCCGGACGCCCGGCCGGTCGATGCCCAAAAGCTCGCCAACTGGCTGCTGGGCGACGTGTCCGGATGGCTGGCCGCGCGCGAGCAGGCCCTCGCGGACGCGGCCGTGCAGCCCGCGCACCTGGCCGCGCTGGTCGGCCTGATCGATGCCGGCACCATCAGCGGGCGGGTCGCCAAGGACCTGCTGCCGGACGTGATGGCGGGCCATGATCCCGCCGCGCTGGTGCGCGAACGTGGCCTGAGCGTGGTCACCGACACCGGCGCCATCGACGCCGCCATCGACGCTGCCATGGTCGCCGACCCCGCCACGGTCGAGAAGGTGCGCGGCGGCAACGCCAAGGCCATGAACGCCCTGTTCGGCCCGGTCATGAAGGCCCTGGGCGGTCAGGCCAAGCCGGAAGTCGTGCGCGAACGCCTGACGCACAAGCTCGGGCTGTGACCCCGGCGGCGTGGCGCTCCGCGGCGCTGGGCGCGCTGTGGGCGCTGGTCGTGGCGACCTTCGGGCTGGCCGCGTTCACCCTGTGGCGCTCGCCGGTGCTGGATGTGGTCGCGGTGCTCGAGGCCCTGCGCTCCGTGCTGGCGGCCCTGGTGCTGCTGTGGTGGACACAGGTCTTCACGCGCTATGTCGCGGCCGAGGCGGTGCCGGACACCGACGGGGTGCTGCGCTCCGTGCGCGCGCTGCTGCCGTGGCTGACCTCGCTGCGGATCGCCATGTGGCTGCTGCTGCTGCTCTCGCTGGCCGGCGGCGTCGCCGAGACGGCCAGCCCGGTCGCGGTCACGGCGCTGGTCACGATCAGCGGGGCGTTCATCTTTGCGAAGAACGCCGTGTTCGGCACGCTGGCCCGCTGGGCGCCCACCCCGAACGAGGCGCTGGGCCGCGTGCGCCTGGGCCAGTGGCTGAACGCCGCCGCCGCCCTGAGCCTCGCGCTGGGCGTGGTGAATGTGGTGCCTATCGCCGGGCTGCCCGGCAGCGACACCCCGGACGTGGCCGCCATGATCGTGTACGGCACGCACGCGCTGCTCGACACAGCCGCCATGCTGCTGGCCCTGAAGGCCGTGCCGCCCCCGATGGCGCCGTAGCGCTACTTCGTCCAGCCGTGCTCGTAGCAGTACGCCCAGTCCTCGCCCGGCTCGGCGGACCGGATGATGGGGTGGCGCTGCGCGTGCGCGTGTCGGGTGGCGTGCCGGTTCTTGCTGGAATCGCAGCAGCCCACGTGCCCGCAGGTCATGCACACGCGCAGGTGCACCCACGTGTCGCCCAGCGCCACGCATTCCAGGCACACGTCAGCCTCCGGCGTGACCGGCCCGGCATTGTGCTCGGCGTGCTCGCACTGCGCGCGCTGCGTGGCGCTCAGCGTGATCGGCGGGTGCTCCGCGAGGTGGCGCAGGATGTGGGCGCGCGTGACCTCCGGCGGGGTGATCAGGTCCAGGATGCCCGCCACCACTTCCTTCCGGGGGCTGATGATGTGCTGCGCGCCGAGCGCCTGGAGGCCGTGGAAGCCCTCGCTGGTCGTCGCCTGCGTGATGATCGTGAGGTCCGGCGCGACCGTACGCGCCACGCTCACGGCGCGCTCGGTCATCTCCGGGTCGTCGTCCGCGATCACCAGGGCACTGGCCGAGGCGATGTCCAGCTCGCGCAGCAGCCCCGCACGGGTGTAGTCCGCGATCAGCACCGGAGCGCCGCGGCCCTGGAGTTCGCTGGCACCGTCCGGACTGCGCGTGATCACCGAATACGGCTTGCCCGCCCGGCTCAGCGCCCGCGCCGCGATGCGGGCGTACGGGCCGTACCCGGCGAAGATCACCCGGTCGCGCACCGGCAGGCCGTGGGCTCCCCCTTCACCCGACGCTCCGGGCGAACCGTTGTCCCCAGGTCCGCCGGATAGCGCAGGGGCGGTCAGGCGGGCCGTCAGGACGCCCGCCAGGGCGCTCAGCGCGGGCGTGAACGCCATCAGCAGTACCGTCGCCGCGATAAACACCCCGCTGCCGCGCTCGCCCATGCCCGCGAAGCTCAGGCCCAGCGCCGCGCCCGTCGTGGCCAGCACGAACGAGAATTCCCCGACCTGCGCGAGCCCCAGCGCCACCGGCAGGGCCGTGCGCGTGGGCTCGCCCAGCAGCCGCACGCTGACGAAGGCCACGGCCGCCTTCAGCAGCGCGATCAGCGCGGCCGCGCCCAGCACCAGCCCCAGGTTGCGCACCAGGAACCCCAGGTCGAGCTGCACGCCGACCGACAGGAAAAACGCCGCGCTGAACAGGATCTGCAGCGGCAGGATCTCACCCAGCGCCTGCGCGCCGTAGCGGCTCTCGCTGACCAGCAGGCCCGCCAGGAACGCGCCCAGCGCGAGGCTGACCCCGGCCAGGGCGGTCAGGGCGGCCGTGCCGAAACACAGCGCCACCACCGTCAGCAGGAAGATCTCGCTGCTGCAGGTCCTGGCCACCACCTCCATCACCGGCGGCACGATGCGCCGCGCGGCGACCAGCACGAACGCGATGATGCCCCCCGCCTTCGCCAGGGCGAGGAGCACTCCGCCCGCGCCGCCGCCCTGCCCGGCCAGCATGGGAATCAGCAGCACCATCAGCACCACCGCGAGGTCCTGGAAGATCAGGATGCCCAGGCTCACCTGACCGGTGCGGGCGTTGGTCTCGCCGCGCTCGCCCAGCACGCGCATCACGATCGCGGTGCTTGACAGGGCGATCAGGCATCCGGTGAACACGGCGCTCTGGGCGCCGACCCCGAATGCCAGCAGGGCGCCCGTCACCGCCACGATCGTCAGGCCCACCTGCAGGCCGCCGCCCAGGAAGATCAGCCGCGCGATCCGCGACAGCCGCTCCAGGCTGAACTCGATCCCGATGGTGAACAGCAGCAGCATCACCCCCACCTCGGACGCCGACGAGATCAGCGCCGGATCGCGGATCAGGCCCAGCGCGCCCGGCCCGGCCAGCACCCCCGCCACCAGAAACCCGATGATTGGGATCAGGCGCAGCCGGAACGACGAGTACGCCGCCAGCGCTGACACCGCCAGCAGCAGCGTCAGTTGCAGCAGGAATTCCGGCGGGCCGGCGTGCGCGGCCCCGTCCGGGGCGGCGGCGAGGGCCGGGCCGGTCAGCAGGATCGCCACCGCCGGCAGCAGTCGGCCAATCGACACAGGAACGAGGGACATACCTCAGCATGCCGCACGCCGCGCCGGGCGCACAGGTCGCCCTGCGTCATCTGGGACCGGGACGCCGGGTATCTGGGCCTGGGGCGGCAGTGCTGATCAGTGGCCCGAACATTCTCCATCGCCCTGTAGACATTCACAGTGGCTCGGCGTTCCCTCAACGGAAGCTGGCGGCCGGATACAGGGCTTCCGCTCCCCCTGCCGGGGTCTGTCCTCAGCCCTCGCTGCGCCACTCCTCGGCGGCCGGGAGCGTCACGAAGAACGATGCGCCCTCGCCGGGACGCCCTTCAGCCCGCACGTGCCCTCCGTGCGCGATCACGATCCGCCACACGTCCGCCAGACCCAGGCCCAGGCCCTCGAAGCGGGTGGTGGTGGGCAGGCGCGTGAACGCCCCGAACAGCCGCGTGGCGTCGGCCGGATCGAAGCCCACGCCGTTGTCCCGCACCTCCACCAGCACCCCGTCCGGCACCACGCTGGCCGACACCTGCACGTGCGGCTGTGCCTGCTCGCCGGTGTACTTCAGCGCGTTGTGCAGCAGGTTCCCGAACACCACCCGCAGGGCGGCCGCGTCGCCCCGAACGGGTGGTATCGGTCCGATCTCCACCGCCACCGCCCGCTGCGGGTCCGCCTGATCCGCCCACGCCGCGCGCACCACCGCGTCCAGATCCACGGTGCCGGACGCCTGCGGCACCGCTCCACGCGCCGCGTACGCGAGCAGGCCGTCCAGCACCTCGGCCATGCGCTCGGTCGCGCCCGTGATGGCGTCCGCCGACCGCGTCCGCTGCGCGCCGGACACCTGATCCAGCAGTGTGGCGTGCCCGAGGATCACCTGCATCGGCGTGCGCAGGTAGTGGCTCACGGAGTGCGCGAAGGCCCGCAGCTCCTCGTTCGCCGCGTGCAGCTCCTGCGTGCGCCGCTCCACCCGCGCCTCCAGGTGCGCGTGCAGCTCCGCGACCTCCTGCCGCGCCTCGCGCAGCGCCTCCCGCTGGATGCGGGCCGTCACCTGAGCGCGCTCGTATTCCAGTTCCGCCAGTGCGACATCCAGCCGTTGCCGCTCCAGCCGGCGGTCCAGGTCGTCCTGCAGGTGACGGTGCCGCTCGCCCAGCTCGTACGCAAGCCGGTATTCGCCCAGCGCCGCGTGGGCCTGCGCCTGCAGCCGGAACGCCCGCGCATGGAGCCGGCCCGGCGCCCCGGTCTCCAGGCGCTCCAGGGTATGCCGGGTGCAGTTCAGGGTGAACTGCGGATCGTGGGGCAACTCCAGCTCGGCACGGTTCAGGAGGGTACGGGCGGCGGCGTGCGTGAGGCCGCCGCGCTCAAGCAGCTCCAGACCCGTGGTCAACAGGGCGCGTGCCTCCTCCGTGCGGCCCAGCAGGCCGTAGATCCGCCCAAGGGTGTCGCTGGCTTCGCCGGCGATACGCAGCCCACCTTCGAGGTGCAGGGCATGGCGTTCAATGATATCGGCAGCTTCATCCAGACGGTTCAGTGAGGTCAGCGCCTCCGCCTTGTTGATTAACATCACCTTGTCCGACTCGGCCGGTGGGTTCAGTGGACGTCCGTCCAGATAGCTGTCGATCACATCCAGGGCCTGCTGGTGCAGCTCGAGCCGCGAGTAGAGGAGGGCGTGCTGGGCGTGCACGAATACGGTGACCTGGGACGAGTCCGTGTGGGCGAGTGCGTTCCGGAGCTGCGTCAGCGCCACGGCATAACGCTCGAGTTCGATACTGACGATCACGGCGTTGGTCGCCGCGATCGTTGCTCCGCGACGATCGCCGCTGTCCAGCGCCGCGCGGCTCGCCCGTTCCAGCCAGAGACCCGCGTCTTCCAGCCGTCCCTGGCGGAAGGCGGCACCAGCCAGAGCGTTCATAGCAGCTGTTGTCTCGCGGGGGCGCTTCAGACCGTCCAGAATGGCGGTGAGCCGCTCAATATCCTCATCTACCGTGCTGCTCTCTCCAAGAGAGATGAACATCGAGAGCCGTTGTGCGCGGACGCCCGCCTCGCTCTCGGCATCACCGTCTGTGTGCTCCAGAGCTTCATCCAGAATGAGTTGCGCTCTGTCGTTGTTTCCCGTTTCCGACAGCCCGGCGCCGAGCGCGGTCAGCAGGGAGGCGAGGGTGCGCCTGTCTCCGGTCGCCCGGGCTGCGGGTAGCAGCGCCTCGGCCTCGCGTACCACGTCTGCCGGCTGGTCGCGGGTGCGTTCGCGCAGTGCCAGCAGCGCCTCGGCGGACAGGGAGGGGTGGGTGGAGGTCGGCATCAGCGTGTGTCCAGCGTAGCGCTTAGGGGGCAGCTGGGGTGCGGTGACCCCCGGCCGGGTGGAGGGCGGTATGCTGCGCCGACCATGACTGAACGCACACCGCTCGTTTCGCTGGGAGACCTGGCCTGGGACGTTCTGGCGAAACCCGACACCATGCTGTTGCCGGGCGGGGACACCACCGGGCGCATGGAGCTGTCGGGTGGAGGCAGCGCCGCGAACCTGGCCGTGTGGGCGCAGCGCTGCGCGTTCCCGGCCACGTTCGTCGGGAAGATCGGCCGCGACCGCTTCGGGGAGCTGGCCACGGCGGAACTCCGGGCCGAGGGCGTGCGGACGGCCCTGACGCTGAGTGACGAGCACCCGACGGGCGTGATCCTGGCGCTGATCGACCGGCGGGGGCAGCGGGCCATGCTGACCGGTCAGGGGGCCGACTGGGAGCTGTTGCCGGGCGAACTGCCGCTGGACGTGCTGCGCCGCGCGGGGCACCTGCACCTGACCGCGTGGAGCCTGTTCCGTCATCCGCCGCGCGCCGCGGCGCTGGAGGCCGCGAGGGTGGCCAAGGCGGCCGGGGCCACCCTGAGCCTCGATCCCGGGTCGTTCCAGATGATCCAGCAGCTGGGCCGCGATCCTTTTTTGCGGATCGTGGACGGCGTGCCCTTCGACGTGATCTTCCCGAACGACGACGAGGCGCGCGCCATGAGCGGCGAGCGTCACCCGGACGCGGCGCTGGACTGGTTCCGCGCCCGGTATCCGCACGCGCTGGTCGTGCTGAAGATGGACGAGGACGGCGTGATGATCGAGGGGCCGGACTGCGCGCGCGTCCAGGTGCCGGCCACCCGCGATCCCCTGATCGACGCGACCGGCGCCGGGGACGCGTTCGGCGGGGCGTTCCTGGCCGGCTGGCTGCGGCACGGGGACGCGCGGCGGGCGGCGGAACTGGCGGTGCAGGTGGGCGGCTGGGTGGTGTCGCGCTTCGGGGCGCGCGCGCCGGCGGACGATGACCTGCGGGCCCGGCTGGTCCGTGTGGGCGCCGTGCAGGAGCCGGCATGACCCGCCTGAGTGGGCGCCGCACGCCGTGGTGGGTGTGGGCGCTGCTGGTCGTGGTGGTGCTGATCGCGGCGGCGGTGCTGGCCGTGTACGTGTATATCCGTGGGCTGTTCGGCCCGGCGGGCGGCGCGCCGTACACGCTGGAGGTCAAGCCGGGCGACTCGCTGAGCGCGGTGGCGCGCACGCTGGAGCGCCGGCACATCGTGAAGAACGCGCGCGTGCTGCGCTACGTGATGGACCGTGACGGCACGGCCGGCAAGCTCAAGGAGGGTCTGTACGACCTCACGGGTACCCAGACGGTCGATCAGGTCGCCGCGACGCTCGCTGGCCCGGCGCGCGTGCCCACGGTGAACGTCACCATTCCCGAGGGCCGGCGCATCCGGGACATGCCCGCCATCTTCAAAAAGGCAGGATTTGACGCCGCCGCCATCCAGACGCTACTCAAGGACGAGAACCTGAGCCCCTACGCCAAGGGCCGGCAGCCGGACCTAGAGGGCTTCGTGTTCCCGGACACCTACGCGTTCCGCCCCCAGGAGTCGGCGCGCACCATCGTGCGGACGATGCTCGCGCGCATGAGCGAGGAATTCACGCCGGCGAACGTCGCCCTGGCGAAGAAACAGGGGCTGGACGTGCGCGGCTGGGTGATCCTGGCCAGCATGGTGCAGGCCGAGGCCGCCAACGACCGGGAGATGCCGGTGGTGGCGGGCGTGTTCGTGAACCGCCTGAAGGAGGGCATCGCGCTGGGCAGCGATCCCACGGTCGCTTACGGGCTGGGCAAGGACCTCCCGGAACTCGACCGCAGCGCCGGGGACTTCACGAAGGACACGCCGTACTCCACATACACCCGCCAGGGCCTGCCCGCCGGGCCGATCAACTCGCCGGGGAACGCGGCCCTCCAGAGCGTGCTGCGCCCGGTCCTCACCATGCAGGACGGCCGCACGGCGCTGTACTTCCTGCACGGCCTGGACGGCAAGATCTACGTGAACCACGATTACGCCGCCCACCTGCGCGACGTGGCCCGGCACCGCTGAGCCGCCCTCCGTCCGGCACGGGCGCACTACACTGCGGGCATGTCCAGGCACCTTGACCTGCGGCGCCGCAACGCGCTGTGGCAGCGGCTGCGCACCGAGGTGCCCGGCAGCCCCGCCTTCGAGGACGCCGCCCGTGAGCTGAGCGAGCTGACGGGCTGGCCCCGGGCGCGCGTGCTGGCGGGCCTGGGCCTGACCGGGCCCGACGCCGCGCCCGCCCCGGAGCCGTCGTGAGCGCGGAAGTGCAGCCCTTTGACTGGCAGCGCATGCTGCTGGGCGACACGCCGCCCGTGTTCCTGCTGGAAATCGGCGTGCGGACGGTCGTGGTGTTCCTGTGGCTGGCCTTCTTGCTGCGGATCACCGGCAAGCGCGGTCTGGCGCAGCTGAGCCCTCTGGAACTCGCCATCGTGATCGCGCTGGGGTCCGCGGCGGGCGATCCGATGTTCTACCCGGAAGTCCCGCTCGTGCACGCCATGCTGGTCATTGCGCTGGTCGTGGGCCTGCAACGCGGGCTGTCGCTGCTGGTGATCCGCTCGGACCGCGTCGAGGCGTTCATCGAGGGCGAGCCGGTGGAACTCGTGCGCGGCGGTGTCCTGAGCCCGCCCGCCCTTCAGGCCGCCGACCTCAGCCGCGAGGACCTGTTCGAGCGCCTGCGTGCCCAGGGGGTCCGGCAGCTGGGCGAGATCCAGCGGGCATACTTCGAGCAGGACGGCAATCTCTCGGTGTTCCGGCACGCGCACGGCGCGCCGCCGGGCCTGCCGATCGTGCCGCCGTGGGACCTGGAACCGCCGCCCGCACTGCCCGTGGGGCAGGCCGTGAGTGGCCCGGTCGCGTGCCTGACGTGCGGTCAGGTGCGGCAGATCGGTGGCCCGCTGCCGGCGTGCCCGTGCGGCGGCGAGACCTACACGCCCGCGACCACCGATCCCTTCGCGGAGGCCGGCGCGCCGGCGGACGAGGGGGACCACGCACCGGGCAGCGCGCCGCAGGGGGGCAGTCCCGCGGCGTCGAGCCGGTAGGAGCGCTCAGCCCTCGGTCGACGCGCCGGGCCGGGTCGTCCACACCGGGTCCGGCTCGATCTGCGGGGCCGGGGCCTTGCCGGCCTCCAGGCCGGTGGACGCCGTGGTCTGGAGCACGCGCACGCGCATCCCCGGCGCGCACTCGATCTGGCACGACAGCCGCGCTTCGCCCAGCAGCGCCTTCTCGCTCAGCTTGTCGAACTCGGCGGCCGTCATGCTGTCCGGCTCGCCCTCCAGGAATTCCACCCGGCACGTCGTGCAGCGCGCGTGGCCGCCGCAGCGGTGCAGGATGCCGGTCCCGCCGCCCTCCAGCGCCAGCACCAGCCGCTGGCCGTCCTGGGCGCCCACCGGGCCGAAGCCCTCCACCTGCACGCTGAAGCCCTCGCCGGTCGTCTGAGCGGTCATGCGCCCAGCATGCCACGGCGGCGACCACCGTGCCCGGTCGCCGCCTACAGCAGGCTGTCGGGCATGCCGCTCTCGCCGTCCACCCACACGCGGCCCTTCACGCGGCGCTTGCCGCGGATCAGGGCGGTGTCGGCACGGGCCATCACGGCCGTGCGGAGCAGCGGCGTGGTCTGGGGATCGTGCGGGTCGTAGAACGCCAGACCAGCGGTGGACCGCACCGCGTGGTCCACGCCGTCGACCGTCACGGGGCGGCGGGCCAGCGCGGCGATCATGCCCTCGACGCGCAGCCGCACCTCCTCGCGGCTGGCGCCGTCGACCAGCACGGCGAACTCGTCTCCGCCCAGGCGGCCCAGCAGGTCGCCGGGCCGGGCGGACGTCAGCAGCCGCGCGCCCACCGCGAGCAGCACGCTGTCGCCGGCCGGGTGGCCGTAGGTGTCGTTGATGGCCTTGAAACCGTCCAGGTCGAAGATCGCCACGCCCAGACAGCGCCCGCTCTGGGTGGCCGTCTGCGCGCGTTCCAGCGCTTCATCGAGCTGTGCCAGGAAGCCGCCGCGGTTTTGCAGGCCGGTCAGCGGGTCGGTGGTGGCCTGGCGATGCAGCGTGCGGATGGGCCGCACCGCGCGCTCGAGCAGCGGCCACGCCAGCAGGCCGCCGAGCACGCACGCCAGCACGATGCTTGCCAGCCGGATGTGCGAGGTGCGTTGCAGGCCCAGCATGAAGTCGTCGACCGGCGCGTAGACGCCCACCCGCCACTGCACGCCCGGCGCAAGCGCGATGGGCTGCACCACGGCCGAGTACGCCTGGCGGTCCACCGTGAACTCGCGCGTTCCCGGCCGCACCTGCCCGTCCGGACCGATCAGCGCCCGCAGCGCCGGGTCCGCCACCTCCGACAGGCTGGGCACGCGGCCCGTGACGTTTCCGGGCCACGTGGGAGACGTGGCGATCACGTGGCCCTGCGCGTCGGTCACGAAGGCGCGGCCGTGCCCGCCGATCTGCACGCCCTGCAGGAACGACGCCACCTGCCGCAGCTGCACATCCGCGCCCACGACCACCGTGCCGTCCGCGCCAGCGTCGACCGCGCGGGCGACCGTCACCCCCGGCTGGCCGCTCGACGCGAAGGTGTAGGGGGGCGTCCACACCGTGATCCCGGGCGTGGCCACGGCCAGCGTGTACCACGGGCGGGTGCGCGGATCGTAGTTGCCCGTGTCCACCCGGCGCGACACGATCCGCCCGCGTTCGTCGAGGACGGTCACGGTCGCGCGCCGGGTGGGGCGGGTCTCGATGGTGCTCAGCGACCGGCCGGCGTCGCTGGAGCCGCCCCGGCGCGTAGAGGTGAAGCGGCCGTCGTCGTGGCCGATCAGGACACCGTTCAGCTGCGGTACGGCGTTCAGCATGGTCTGGAAGGTCACGCTCAGCCGCGTGGCGTCGGCGGTGTCCAGCTGCCCGGTGCGGATCAGTTCCGTGGTGATGTCCACCAGCTGCGTGGGCGACTGCAGGGACGCGCGGATGTTCTCGGCCGCGACCTGCGCCAGGCGGCCCAGGGTCGTTTCGGCCTCGGCCTGCACCACCCGCTCGGCGTTCTGCCGGTCGTTCCACACGACCACGGCCACCGTCAGCATCTGCGTGACCAGCACGGCCAGCAGCATCAGCAGCCGCGCCCAGAAGGTGGCGCGGGTCGCCTGCGCTGGGGTCAGCGAGCCGGGCACGGTGGACGACTTGGGGGCGTGAATCATGTCTGGGTGGGCAACCTCGCGTCAGTGTAGTCGCCGGCTTCCTCCCAAAGATGTTCTCGGCCTTATCCCATTCTCACGTGATCATCACTGTTCGGGGGGAGCCGCGTCCAGTTCGTCACATCCACCAGGCCGTCAGGCGTCAGCTTCAGCGCCGGAATCACCGTCAGGCCCAGGAAACTCAGGGTCGTGACCGGGTAGGGCAGGGTGCAGCCCAGCGTGCGCGCCGCCGCCGTCACCTCGCCCAGCTGCGCCGCCGCGACGGCCGGCGGCAGGTCCGTCATCAGGCCCGCGAAGGGCAGCGGCAGCGAGGCCTTCACCACGCCGTCCGCGACCAGCACCACGCCGCCCCCCATGGTCTCCAGCGCGCGGCCCGCGGCGCGGATGTCGTCGTCCGTGCCGCCCAGGAAGGCCGCGTGGTGCGCGTCGTGCAGCACGCTGATCCCCAGCGTGCCGCCCCGCAGGCCGCTGCCGGACGTCCAGCACGTCGCCCACTGCTCCCGCCCGAAACGGTCGGCCACCACCAGCCGCGCGTCCCCGCTGCCCGGCGCGCCCACCCCGGTCGTGATCTGGTCGCCGCGCACCTCAATCACCGGCCAGCCCTGGGGCGCTGCGAAGACCGCCTCCGCCCACGACGCGCCCAGCGTCACCCCGCCGCCGGCCAGCGCGGGCGTGTGTCCCGCCGGGGCCGCCGGCACGCCCCCCACGAAGGTCTCCAGCACCTCGAAGTCCTTCAGATCGCGCAGCAGCACGACATCCGCGTAGTGACCCGGCGCGACCAGCCCGACGTCGTGCAGGCCCCAGTACTCGGCCGGGTTGCACGTCACCAGCGCCACCGCGTCGGCCGGATGCAGGCCGCCCGCCACGCAGCGGCGCAGCAGCCGGTCGAGGTGCCCGAGTTCCAGCAGTTCGTCCACGCTCACGTCGTCGCTGACCAGCATCGTTCGGCGTGGCCGGTCACGCAGCACCGGCAGCAGCGCGTCCAGATTCCGCGCCGCCGAGCCCTCGCGCACCATCAGCCACAGGCCGGCGCGCAGGCGCTCGCGCGCCTCCTCGGGCGTGGTCGCCTCGTGGTCCGAGTGCAGCCCCGCTGCCGCGTAGGCCATCAGGTCGCGGCCCGTCACCCCGGACGCGTGCCCGTCCAGCCGCCGACCCGACGCCCGTCCGGCCTCCAGCACCGCCCACACGTCCGCGTCGCCGCCGAGCACGCCGGGGTAGTTCATCATCTCCGCGAGCCCCAGCACGCCCGGCACGCGCAGCATGGCCTGCACCTCCGCCGCGCCCACCCGCGCGCCGCCCAGTTCAAAGGCGCTTGCAGGCACGCACGACGGCGCCGACGCCCATACCCGCAGGCCCGACGACGCCCCCGCCCGCAGCATCCACTCCAGGCCGCCGACGCCCAGCACGTTCACCACCTCGTGCGGCTCGGCCACCACGCCGGTCGTCCCGCGCGGCAGCACCGCCCGCGCGAAGCCCGCCGGGGTCAGCAGGCTCGACTCGATGTGCACGTGCCCGTCGATGAACCCCGGCGCGAGGTACGCCCCGCGAGCCTCGATCACGTGCGCGGCACGGAACCCAGACCCCAGCGCCGCCACCCGGCCGTCTGCGATCAGCACGTCCGCCTCGAAGACTTCTCGCGTGGCCGGCTGCACCACCTGCGCGCCCCGCACCAGCACGTCGCCGTCCTCCACGCCACGCGCCACGCGCACCAGCCGCCGACGATCCCCTCCGTCCCCGCTCCGCGCTCCGACCATGGCGCAGTCTAGGGCCCGACTGGCCCACGCTTGAAGTGCGCGAGCTGCGGCCCCCGCTCGGCCAGCGCCCGCCGGAACAGCGCTTCCTGGAAGGCCCGCGCGTCGTTCACCCGCGCCCCCGCCCCGCCCGCCGGTTTCGCGGGTTTGGGCAGCGGCGTGAGCGTCCCGAAGCGCCGCGCGCGGAACATGCCCGGATGCTCCTCGAATACCACCGTCACGCCGTCCGGCAACGCGGCCAGATGCGCGGCGAACGCCTGCTCCTGCGCCAGCTCCGCGTGTGCTGCGCCCGTTCCCAGCTCGCTGAGCAGGCGGTCGATCAGGGCGAATATCAACGCCGCGTACGCCTCCACCTCGGCGCGCGTCGGCAGCGACCCCCGGTGGATCACGCGGTTGCGGAAGTCCGTGCCCAGCCCCTTTGGCGTCAGGAACTCCGGCTCGCGGCCCTCGCGCAGCAGATACGCCAGCGTGAACATCCCCAGCTGCCGCTCGGACTGGCTCGCCACATGCCGCCACGTGCCGTCCAGCGCCGCCAGCGCCGTCCCGAAGTCGGTGTCGGTGCCCGCTGCGCGTTCCAGCGCCACGGCCCGCACGTAGAACTCCATGAACCGCTCCAGCGCCGCCGCGAAACTCGCCACCGCCTCCCGCGCGTACCCGTCCATCAGGGCGCGTGTGCCCAGGTCGAACAGCACCTCGAACTTCTGCTTGCGGACCAGCACGCAGTAGTGGGCGCCGCAGCGGTCACACGTCAGGTCATAGATGCTGCTGTCCGCGAACTCGGCCCGGTTCTCCCGGGCACACGTCGGGCAGACCGTCGGGAAGTCCATGGGGCGGAGTGTAGTGTCTGGCGGCTGCGGGCTGCGGATTCAAGGCACGTTGCGGGCTTGGACGGTCAGGGTGTAGGCGCCCGTTGCTGGAACGGTTTTGATCACACCGCTCACCTGCTTGCGTGACTGCACCGTGATAGTGGTCGAGCGCGTGTTGGCCGTGTAGACGAAGGGAGATGCTCCACTGGGCAAGGTGTTTGACGGCGTCAGGTAGTCCGAGACAAGGTAGGGCTGCAGACCGCTCACCGAGCTCAGGGTACTGAGGTTACGCATAGCCGCACACGGCGTGGCAGCTGCAGTCTCGAAGGTCTCGCCAGTCCCGAGTAGACAGCTGATCGGCGTCGAGGACGTGTCGGTACTGCGGTATTCGCGTAATACCTGCACGTTATTTTCAGCCCAGGAATCATCCGTCTTGTCGTCAGTTGAAACGGCGGAGCGGTCCTGCATCCGGTAGACATACAGCACAAATTTCTGCGTGCCTGCCGACGTGTATTCGGGCATGACTGCCACCAGGCATGGCGTGCTTGTCGTGCAGGCATTACCGCTGCCGGAGTTGACGCTCAGCCCACTGGTGGCAACCCGGACCCGTACCGCCGAACGGACACGGTCACCGATGTAGCCGGTCATGTCGTTCAGGTCGGCCAGCTGCTGCGCCTGGGCGCTGGTGCGGGTCGTCAGCTGGAGCGTCTGCGTCTGCCAGTTGATGATCAGCGCCAGCACGATGCCCAGGATCGCCATGGCAACGAGAATCTCCACCAGTGTGAGTCCGTCCTGAACCTTCACAGCGGTCTCGCGTAGTCCACCACGAACGTCCGTATGGGCTTGCCTGTCTGGGTGCAGGAGAGGGTCAGTCGTCTGACGGTCACGACGGAGCCTGTTTCCGCTGGCGTGATGACCTGGTCAGTGAAGGCGTTGGCACAGCTGTAGCCGTTCATCTGGGTGCCGCTCGGCGGAGCAGGGACAGTTTTGTTGTCGAAATTGGTCTGTCCGGTGGACGTGCTTTTTCCGGTGGTCGGATCGACGGTCGTCATCGGATCGTTGAAGGCGGCCCGCACCTGTTCCAGATAGGCTTTGGCCGGCACCGTGACTCCCTGCTCATCCCGCGTCTGGCCGTTGACTTTGAGGATGCCAGGCAGGGAGCCGAGTACAGCTACCGACAGCACCGTGAAGATTGCGATGGAGACCAAAACCTCGACCAGCGTCAGTCCAGCGGTCAGCCTTCCGTTCACTTGATGATCACCTTGCCGAACACACCTGTCACCCGGATGTCTCGTTTGATGGTCGTATCCGCTGTCCAGCGCGACTGGTAGCTATCTGGCGACGCATCCGAGGTGCCGTAGGGCGGCGTGAAGTTGATGGTTGACGTGGTAGTAGAGACCGTACCCGTACTGCTCACGCGGACCAACTGCGTACCGGCGGGCATGGTGTAGACCCGCGTGCGTAAGGGAGCAGGGGTAGCCCCAGTTGGGCAGGTCGCGGTGCCGTACTCCTTGATCTGGTACTGGGTATTGGTGGCGGTGTAGGCCACCAGCGAGAGCTGCCAGCACGCATTGGCCCGCTTGGCGCCGGTGCGGGTGTTCAGGACAGCTTGGGAAAACTCCTGCGCTCCCTGAAGTGCCGTCGAAGTGGCCCGCCACCGCAGATAACTGCCGATGCCCAGGGCGAGCAGTGTGCTCAGGACGGCGAGCACGATCAAGACCTCCAGCAAGGTGAAGCCCCCGACGCGGCCCGTGCTCACTGCTGGCGCCACGTGCCTGAAATGACATTCAGTTTTTTACTGCCCGTTGCCGACTGGAGCACGGTTCGGAGGGTGACAGCATTGTAGTTGATGGCGAGACTGCCCAGAATAGTACTTGTCGTCATGGTGTTCGATCCGCGGACAGCGACGCTTCCATTGACAGTAAAGTTGCCGTTACCGAACCCGATCAGGTTCCCACGGATATAGATCAGCCCATTAAAGGTTGTACTTGCATTTATGTTTTGATCCACGTCGCCGTCGACTATGAGCACCCCTGTAGAGTTCTTGCCTTTTATGGCACTAGCAAGGTCGGATCCCCTGATCCGCATGATGCCGCCAGAGAGCGTGGGGAAGTTCGACGTCGTGAGCGGTACAAGATCGCTCAACTCCTCATCGGTCATCCCGAACAGCAGTTGTGTGAAAGAGAGGCTCGTGCTGGTCTGTGTCGCACCTGCATTTGCAAGAACCGTATCTTTGGCTCCTGCACATTGGATGGTACCGTTGACGTCTGCGCAGTCGTTCGTCAGTGCCCCGCCCGATATTCCTTTGAAGTTGTTGACCTTGCCGTTGACAAGCGTGATGTCGCTTCCGCTGCTCAACGCGGTCACGTCACGGGTGACCGGCGTTCCCTCATCTATGGAGGATGGGGGAGAGCCCGTCCAGGTGAGTGTGACCGTCTTCGAACTGTAATCGATGGTGGCAATTTTTGCCTTTACACTACCGATGTTGATGATTTCCCCCACTGCATAGTCCGCGATGTTCGATACCTTGATTGCAGTGGACGATGTGACTCCGGTATACGACTGGGAGACAGCGTTAAGCACAACGTCGACATTGCCCGAAAGCGTTTGCGCCGTGCTCGAGGCCCCTGGGACACGAATGACGGTGAGAACATTTCCGGAGATTGCGCTGATTTTGAAGGTTGAGCCACTAATTTTTACGTAGTCCCCGGTGGTTAGGCCCGCCGAGCTGACAACCGGTACGGTCGCGCTCGTCGTCAGTGCTGGAATGTTTACCGCCGCACCGCTGACCGTCGTGACCGTGTTGTTGACGTTCTGAGCCTGCACCGTAGCATTGCCGTTTGTATTGATGGGTGGGCGAGAGATAAGTCCTGAGCGTGGCCGCAAGCCGGGCGGCAGCGTCCGGTCAGTGACTGCATAATCCTGCAAGATCGTCTTGGTGCCCGTGCTGCTCGTCCCTGTCGATACCGCCGTAAAGGTCGTGGCGCTCTGGGCAGTCAACGAGACGATGGTGTCGCCTGTGGCGGGGTTCTTGGTGGAATCGTTCAGGGCCGCCCGCAGGCCGCCCGCATTTGTGGGGCTCGACGATCCCGTCAACCACGACTGCAACTCGGTCTGGGACGCACCGATGTAGGGTGTGGTGCGGACGTACTCAGCCGACCTGCGGGGCAGCGAGTTCAGGCCGCTCTCGGCCACCAGCAGCGCCTGGTACCCTACGCGCTCATTGGCACCGCCCTGCCGGGTGCCAGTCACCAGAGACGCAGCAGTAGAAACGACGATCAGCAGCACAATGCCGGTGAACAGCAGGGACAGCACAAGTGCGAAGCCCTCTGTCTGCCCACGAAGTGACCGTCCGTACATACCCATGCCTAAAGGGTGCCATAAGGAAGTTCTCATGGACCCGTCATAAGACGCGCCCTGATAGATTACGCTCGCTACTGCGGTAACAGAACGTAACTCAGGCCGCCCGAGTGGGTGAGCCACAGCGATTCAAAGGCAGCTCGCGGGTAGGTGCGGCGGACGGTGGCGTTGTCGGGCGCCGCTGGATCGTTGAGGACCGGGTTGCCAGCGGCATCGAAGCCGACCAGCACCATCAGGTGGCCGCTGCTGCTCTCGATGGCTGCGCCCGGCAACTCACCCTTCTTCCAGCCCAGGCTGACCGCCAGGGGCCGCCCGGCCGCCGTGAAGGTCTCGGCAGCGGCGAGGTTCGGCAGGCGCGTGACGTACGCGCGCAGGCCCAATGAACCCGCGTACGCCGTGTTGAACGGCCAGTTGCCGGTGCCGTCGTAGACCCGGTCGAAGGTCCCCCTGGCCGCCTGCGGCACGGTCACGTCCACGCCGTAGCGGGCTAGGATCATGGACACGCTGGTGGGGCTGCACCACACCTCGCCGCCGTCCGGGTAGATCATCTGCGAGCGCCGGGGCACGTCCACGACCTTGCCCCACATAGCGCGGTTGCCCGGCTGCCCCAGGCCGGCGGTGCGTTTCGCCCGGTCCGTGGTGTTGACGGCCAGCAGGCGGACGGTCGTGCCCGCGCCGCGCAGCGTCACTCGGTACTGGTACGCCGTCGCGGAGCGGTTCAGGCGCAGGGTGTCGGTGAGCACCTGTCCGGCGGCGTCCTTCTGGCCGTTCACGCTGGCCCGGTCGCCGCCGCTGCTCCACGTCCCGAAACTGAACCAGCGCGACCATGCACCGCCCACCTGCGCGCGCACCTCGACGGTGACGCTGCCGCCCACCGGGGTCACGGCGTTCCACGACGGAATCAGTTCGTCGAACGCGGGCACGGTCAGCGGCGCCGAGGTCACGGTGCCGGTCGCGGTACCCGCCGGAAGGGTCAGCGCCTCGGCGTGTGCCCGGACGCCGACGAGGGCTGCGCCGGCCCAGTCGGCGGCCCGCTCGTGAAGGATGGTCGTGCCGTTCGGGTACGTCATGGTCAGGGCTCCCGCGCCGCCCGTCAGGGCCAGCGCCAGCGGCAAGGCAAGCAGCGTTCCTCGCATGAATGCGGTCACTATGCCGTCCAGACGGCCGGCGCGGGTGAGGGCGCTGCGGTCAACGGCCCTGCAGGTACAGCAGCGCCTCGGGCAGCGCCTCGCGCCACGTGACCCAGTTGTGCCCGCTGGGGTACTCACGGTACTGGTGCTCCAAGCCGTGGTCCGCGAACAGCGCAGCCATGCGGCGGTTCGGGCCGGTCAGCCACTCCAGCGTGCCGGTGTCCAGGCTGGTCTTCAGGTGCGAGGGCGGCGCGCTGCTCAGGCGCTCGCGCAGCCACTCCCCCGCCGTGGTCGTGTCGATCACGCCGTCCGCACCCGCCGCGCCGGGCCGGGCGATGAAGGCCCCGCTGTGGCTCGCCACCCTCGCGAACAGGTTCGGGTGCGCGCTGCCCAGGTACAGGCTGGTCAGGCCGCCCAGGCTCGCGCCCCACAGGCCCCGCACCGAGGGCGTGACGTGCACCCCCTCGACCCGCGGGAAGACCTCGCCGGTCAGGAAGTCGAGGTACCGGTCATTGACGTAATACTCCTCGTTTCGGTCGCCCGGTTCCACGAACACCAGGACCGCGCCGCTGGCCTGCCCGCGCTCGACCGCGCGGTCCATCACCTCGCCCAGGCGACCGGTGCGGTAGAAGGCCACGCCGTCCTGCACGTAGTACACCGGGGTCGGCGTGGCCGGATCGTGGCCGTGCGGGGTGTACACGATGGCGCGGCGCGTGCCGGAAAACACCCCGCCGGGCCAGCTCAGACGGTGGGCGGTGCCCCTGCGGGCGGCGTCCTCGCCCAGCCACAGGGGATGGCGCGCATACACGCCGACCTCTGCGGCGCGCGGGTACGGCCACCACGGGTTCAGGGACCGCCGGTCGTTGTCGGGGTCAGCGAAGGCCTCTCCCGCCGCGTCCACCCACGCGTACTCCACCCACGCGCCGCGCGGCAGCGTCAGCTCGATCGGCGTGCCCGCCACCACCGGCAGCGGGTCGCGCTTTCGCCAGTCGGTCATATCTCCGATCAGGCCCACTGCGCCCGGTGGGGGAGTGAAGGTCACGCGCTGTCCGGACACGGAAACGGCCATACGCAGGAGTGTAGGGGCTGGCTGGGCTCCGGCGGCGTCAGCGGGCACGGACCGCGGAGGTCCGCTCCGCTGCTCTCCGAGCTAGAGCATGCTCCACTCCTGCCGGCCAGCGCAGGAGGTCAACGGCCCGGATCTGGGGCTGCAGGTCAGACCTCTCCGTACGGAGTGCAGGTTCCCCAGGACCGGGTTCAGGTCAGCGGCGGCCCGCTTACGGTGCGGCGGTGCTTACACCGAACCTTCCTGCCGGGTGCGCTGCCCGCCGTAGCCCCGGTACTCCTCGCGCAGTTCACGCTTGAGGAACTTGCCGGTCGCGCCGATCGGGATGTGGTCGGTCAGCACCGTCGCGTCCGGCAGCCACCACTTGGCGAACTTCGGCGCGATGAACGCGATCAGTTCCTCGTGTGTGACGGTCTGGCCGGGCCGGGGCACCACCACGGCCAGGGGCCGCTCGTCCCAGCGCGGATCGTCCATGGCGATCACCGCGCACTGCGCGACCGCCGGGTGCGCCATGATGGCGTTTTCCAGGTCTACCGAGCCGATCCACTCGCCCCCGGACTTGATCAGGTCCTTGCTGCGGTCCTGGATGTGCATGTAGCCGCGCGCGTCCAGCGTGGCGATGTCGCCGGTGTCGAACCACAGCTTGCCGTCCATGCTGAAGAAGTTCGCCTGGCCCTCGCCCTTGAAGTAGCTGTCCGCCACCCACGGCCCGCGCGTGATCAGGCGGCCCATGGTCTTGCCGTCGTGCGGCAGCTTGTGGCCGTCATCGTCGATGAGTTCCAGCTCGATCAGCGGCACGGTGCGGCCCTGCTTGGCGCGCAGCGCGTAGCCCTCGTCGCTGACCGGGTCGACGCCGGCCGGAATGGAACTGGCGGTGCCCAGCGGGTGCGTCTCGGTCATGCCCCACGCGTGCAGGAGGCTCAGGCCGTGGCGGTCCTCGAAGGCGCGGATCAGCGCCTCGGGTGCGGCGCTGCCGCCCACGATCAGGCTCTGCAGGGCGCTCAGGTCGTACGGCGTGCCGGCGCTCCGGGCGCGGTCGAGTTCGCCCAGCAGCCCCATCCAGATGGTGGGTACGCCCGCCGTGATGGTCACGCGCTCGTCCTGGAGCAGCCCGGCGAGGCTGGGGCCGTCGCTGAACACGCCGGCGTACACCTGCTGCGCGCCATACATCGCGCAGGTGTACGGCAGGCCCCACGCGTTCACGTGGAACATCGGCACGATGGGCAGCACGGTGTCGGCCTCGCCCACGTTCAGGCAGTCCTTGGGCGCGCTCGCCAGCGAATGCAGCACGGTGGAGCGGTGCGAGTACACCACGCCCTTCGGGTTGCCGGTCGTGCCGCTGGTGTAGCACATGGCGGCCGCCTCGTTCTCCTGCAGGTCCGGCAGCGCTTCCAGCGGCGTGCTGGACTCCACGAAGGCGTCATAGTCGAGCACGCCCGGGATCGCCTGCGGGAGCGGTCCCATCACGATGACGTGCTCCAGCGCGGGGCACGCGGCGCGCAGCGCGGGAATCATCGCGGCGAAGACGTTCTCGACGATCAGCACGCGGTCCTCGGCGTGGTTGAGGATCCACGCGACCTGCTCGGGGTGCAGGCGGATGTTCACGGTATGCAGCACCAGCCCGGCACTCGGCACGCCCAGGTACGCTTCCAGGTGCCGGTACGAGTTCACGGCCAGCGTCGCCACGCGGTCGCCGCGCGTGAGGCCCAGGCCCTTCAGGCCGCCGCCGAGTTTCAGGGCGCGGTCGGCGACCTCGCCGTAGGTGGTGCGGTGCTTGCGGGGGATGGGACTGCCCTTCTCATCGCGACCGGCGACCAGCAGGCTCACGATCTCCCGGTGCCGGTAGAGGGTGCGGGCGCGTTCCAGAATGAACGGCACCGTGAGCTGGACATCCATCATGTTGCCTTGCATACCTTGACCTCCGCGGGCGGACACGGCCCCACGACCCCGTGCCGGGCCGGACGCGCTCGTCTCTGTCTGTGCGGCCAGTATAGGTGACGGGCGCCTTTTTGGACTCGCGTCAAGTTTCCGAGCCGCAGTCCGGGCAGTCACCCGCGGCACGGTCGGTCAGCGGGTCACGGGCTCCGGCGGCCGGGCCTGCACACCGTCCCGCCGGGGCCGTGGCCCGGCCGGCACCGGGACGCCCGCGCCGCCCTCGCGGTCATCCCGTCCGTCCCGGCGCGGCGAGGGTTCGGCGCCGCGGTCGGCGCGGCGCCGCAGCCAGCCCTTCAGTTCACGGAGCATGCACCAGCGTGCGCGTTCCCCGCGCCGGATGCAAGCGGAGGTGTCAGGTTCCGTCCGCCGCGCGCTGTTCCTGCACGGCGACGCGCTGGAGGTACAGTTCCAGGATCTGCACGGCCGCCGCCTCGTCCAGGTCGGCGGCGCCCAGGGTGCGGGCGCGCTGGGTGGTGAAGCGCTCGTCCTGGTACTCGACCGCGTAGCCCTGCTCCTGCAGGATACGGCCGAAGGCCCGCGCGCGGTCGGCGGCCGGGCTGGGCGCGCCGTCCGTTCGCAGCGGCAGCCCCAGCAGCAGGGTGCCCGCGCCCGTCTCCCGGACCTTCAGCCGGATGGCCTTGAGGTCCAGCGGCAGCCGCCGCCGGTCCACGCTGCCGCGCCCGAACGCCAGCGTGCCCGCGCTGACCGCGAAGCCGATGCGGGACTTGCTGACGTCCAGCGCCAGGACCGGGGCGGGGGAGGGGGACGTCGTCACGCGCGGAGTGTAGCAGCGTGCGGCGGACGCTACGCTGTCGGCATGACCCACGCCGACGTCGTGCTGGTGGAGACCGCAAGCGGTGTCCGCACCCTGACCCTGAACCGCCCGGATCGCCTGAACGCCGCGAACGACGAGCTGCTGTACGCCCTGACCGACGCGCTGGAGGCCGCCGGCGCGGATACTGACGTGCGCGTGGTCGTGATCACCGGGGCCGGCCGCGGCTTCTGCGCCGGGCAGGATCTGGGCGGCGTGTCCGGGCGCAACATGAGCTTCACCGAGCACCTGAACGCCACCTACAACCCGCTGATCCGCACCATCCGCATGCTGGACAAGCCGGTGATCACGGCCGTGAACGGTGTGGCGGCCGGGGCCGGCGCCAGCCTCGCGCTCGCGGGCGACATCCGGCTGTGGGCGCAGAGCGCGCGGCTGATCGAGGTGTTCAGCACCATCGCGCTGATCCCGGACTCGGGCAGCACGTGGTTCCTGCCGCGCCTGGTCGGCTACCACCGCGCCTTCGAGCTGATGGCCCTGGCCGAGCCGGTGCTGGCCGAGGAGGGCCTGCGGGCGGGCCTGTGCGAGCGGGTCTACCCGGACGAGACCTTCCTGGCCGACGTGCAGGCCTACGCCGAGCGCCTCGCGGCGCGGCCCGCGAACGCGCTGGCGCTGACCAAGCGGGCGCTGAACTTCGCGCTGACCAGCACCCTGGACGCCGCGCTGGACCAGGAAGCGGCTCTGCAACAGCTCGCCGGCGACCACCCGGAGCACGCCGAGGGCGTCGCCGCCTTCAAGGAGAAGCGCGCCCCGGACTTCCGCCGGCCCCGCTGACCTGGAAACGGACGTCGCCGCTCCATCCATCGGGGCGGCGACGTTCTGTGGCGGGCTGACGTCTACTTGTCCAGCGGATCGCTGTGGCCCTTCATGTTCTCGGCCTGGTCGAGGGCGTTGTCACGGCGCTGCGGCTCGCGCGCGGCCTCGTTGCCCATGCTGGCGGTGTCCTTGCCGAGCTCGGGCAGCTCGTCGCTGTGCTGCACGGTGGGGTCGGGCGTGGTGGGAACGTCGGTGCGCGTCATGGGGGAGACCTCCGGGGGAACGTAGGGGGTGGCGGGCCGGACCGGGGCGGCCGTGGGGGCGGCGCTGGCCTCGGCGGTCGCCTCGTCTTCCGGGGGATCGCCGAGTTCCTCGATCAGCCGCTCGCGGGCACGGATCTCGTCCTCGACGCGCTTGATGTCGTCGCGCACGCCCTGCAGCACGCTGACCTCGGCGCCCGCGTGGAACGAGCGGCCCAGGCGGGCGTACAGGCCGTCGAGTTCGCGGCCCAGTTGAAAGACCTCGACGCGCAGCCGGGCCACGTGCGCGACTTCCTCACCCCGGCGCTGCACGCGCTGTGCGCCGCGTCTGACCGTGTTCAGGATGCTGTCCAGCATGCCCCCAGTGTGCGCGCCGTCCCCGTGGGCCGGGTGAGGGGGCGTTTAGGAAAGGGCGGGCGGTGGGCCGCGCGCCGTGACGGGCGCGACCTTCCTCCAACCGGGCCGGCGGTACAGTGGCTCCACCATGAACGCTGCCGAGACCCGCGCGCTGCTGCACGCCCTGAACGCCGCCCTGGCCCGCGGACAGGCCGCCGCGATCGCCACGGTGGTCGGCGTGCACGGCAGCGCGTACCGCCGCGAGGGCACCCGCATGCTGGTGCTGGACGACGGCGCGCAGGTATGCATGCTCTCCGGCGGCTGCCTGGAGGCCGAGGTGGTCGAGGTCGCGCTGGAGGTCATCCGCAGCGGCGTGCCGGCCCTGACGCACTACGACCTGTCGGAGGACGCCACGTGGGGCCTGGGCATCGGCTGCGGTGGCAGCGTGGACGTGCGGGTCGAGCGCGTCCAGCCGGGAGACCCGGTGACCGCCGCGTGGCTGGCCGCTCTGGACCGGGGCACCCCGGCCGCGCTGGTCGTGCCGCTGGGGGGGCGCGGTCAGCTGTACGTCGAGCCCGGCGGCCGCGTAATTGGCGAGCTGCCGCCCAGTCTGCGGGCCTTCGCGCAGCAGGCGGCGCAGGAGCGCCTCGCGCAGCTCGAGCCGCGCGCGGTCACCGTGAGCGCGCCCGACGGCACGCCGGTGTTCATCGACGTGAGCACGCCCCCGCCGCAGCTCGTGCTGTACGGGGCCGGGCACGACGCGATGCCCCTCGCCGCGCAGGCGCACGCGCTGGGCTACGACGTGCACGTGATCGACCCACGCGAGGCCTACCTCACGCCCGGCCGTTTCCCCGGCGCGACCCTGCACGCCCTGGCGCCGGACGAGCTGGACGCGTTCACGCCGTCGGACCGCGCGCATCTGGTGATCATGAATCACCACCTCGACCGCGACCGGGTGTGCCTCGCGCACGCGCTGCGCTCGGGCGCGCCGTACGTGGGCGTGCTGGGGCCGCGCAGCCGCGCGCAGGACCTGCTGGCGGCCCTGGCCGACGAGGGACAGACCTTCACGCCGGCGCAGCTGTCCCGCCTGCGCTCGCCGATCGGTCTGCGCTTGGGCGCGGAGGCCCCGGAGGAGGTCGCCATGAGCATCCTCGCGGAACTCATGGCGTGGCGCCGCGGCTACGACGGCTCGTTCCTCAGCGGGCACGCGGGCCGCATTCACGACGCGCACACGCACGCGGCGGCCCCCACCCCCCTGACCCGCGACGTGGCGGCGCCCGCCGCGCCATAGGCGGCCGGCTTCAGCGGGCCATCAGCGCCGGGCCGTATGGTGGACGCATGACGGTTTGCCCAGCCCTGCGCCGCGTGCTCCTGGGAGCCGCGCTGCTCGCGGGCGTGGCGGGCGCGCAGCCCCCGCGTCCGCTGCCGCAGCCCCCGAAACCCGAGACGGTCGGCTTCGCGCAGGTGCAGCGCGTCCTGAACGCCGCGCGCCGGATCACGGCGGCCCTGGAAGCGGGCCCGGTGCTGACTGACCCCGGTCCCGGCCCGGCCGGGCCGCGCACGGTGATCCTGAGCGCGGACGGTCAGGCCGTGGCGCGCGTGGCGCTGCGGCCGGACGGCACGCTCGCCGCGCTCCCCGGCGGCCCGGCCCGGCCCGGCGGGCGGCCCGTGACGCTGGCCGCGGCCGAGGCCGCCCGCCTGAAGGCCGTGGTCGCGTCCCTGACGGTCTCGGGGGCGGTGCAGGTCACGCCGGCCGATTACCGCGTGCCGCTGCTGTCGGGCGGCGTGGTGGTCGCCGTGCTGCGGCTCGACCGCGTGACCCTCGACCCCCGTCCCGACGGCCCGCCGCCCGGCCCGCGCGACCGATAGAATCTCCGCATGTTGCAGGGCGTTTTCTCCTACCTGGATGACACCGGGAATCCTTTGCCGCGCTTCACAGCGCCGCGCTGCCTGCTGGAACGGCAGGCGGTGGGCGGCTGCGGCGCGTGCCACGACGTGTGCCCCCACGAGGCCGTGCAACTCGGGCCGCTGGGCGATTCGGTGACCATCGATCCCCAGCGCTGCACCGGCTGCGGCCTGTGCGTGCAGGTCTGCCCCAGCGGCGCGCTCGAGTACGGCCTGGACGCGCCGCTCCAGAGCGTGCGCGACCAGCACGGCGCGGGCGACGGCGCCAGCCTGACGTGCCCGCAGAGCGGTGCGGGCGGCCCCAGCGTGCCGTGCCTGGGCCGCGTGACGCCTGCGCTGGTCGCCGCGGCGGGCGCGTGGGACACGCCGCTGGACCTCATCCACGGCGAGTGCGCCGGCTGCCCGGTGGGGTCGCCGGACGTGCCGGAGCGGCTGCGGTCGGTGGTCGAGCAGGCCCAGGCGCTGCGTGCTCCGACCGGGCAGCCCGCCCGGGTCACGGTGCGGCCCGCCACCGAAGCGGACGCCGACCGGGCCGTGCGCGTATCGCGGCGCGGGGCCTTCAGTGCGCTGCTGAGGGGCGGCAAGCAGGGCCTGGCGCGGACGCTGCCCGAGTCGCCGCTGCCGTTCCTCGACTGGAGCGTGCCGGAAGACCGCACGCCGCAGGAGTGGACATGGCGCCGGCTGGCGCTGCGGCCCGCGCCCCCAGAGACGGCCGCCGTGCCGTGGCCCGCGCCGCTGGTGGACGAGACCTGTATCGACTGCCCGGTGTGTGCGAACGTCTGCCCGACCGAGGCGATCACGCGCGACCTGCGCCCGGACGGCGGCGTGAACCTGCTGCTGAACCTCTCGGCGTGCACGGGCTGCATGGGCTGCCTGCGCTCGTGCCCGCCGCAGGCCATCCACGAGCAGCGCGAGTGGCTGCCCGCCGCGTTCCGCGCGCCCATCCTGCTGCGGGAAAGCGACTCGGTGATGTGACGCGGGGCGCGTCGCCACGCCGGGGCGCTCCTCGCCCGGCCCTTACGCGCTGCGCCGCCGGCGTGGCTGTTCTGACCGGCGTGCTGGGGCTGGGCGGCGGCGTGAGCGTGGAGGCCCCGGCGCCGGCCCTGACCCTGCACCGCGCGCCCGCCGTGGGCCCCGGCGTGAGCGCCGCCCTGCGCGGCCTCCCGGCCGGCGTCCGCACTGGGCTGCTGGTGGTGGACCTGACGTCCGGCGGGCCGCTCGACACCCTGGCCCCCGACACGCCCCTGATTCCGGCCAGCGTGACGAAACTCGTGACGGCCGCAGGCGTCCTGGCGGACCGGGGCGGAGCGGGCGGGTGGTGGAGCACCGAGCTGACGGTGCCGGCCGCGCAGGTGGGCCGCGCCCGCGTGGACAGCGTGACCCTGCGCGGCAGCGGTGACCCCACCCTGGAGGCGACGCGGGGTCCCTACAGCGTGCGCGCCCTGGCCGCCCAGGCGTACGCGCGGGGCCTGCGGCAGGTGCAGCGCGTGCGCGTCGCGGATCAGGTCCTGGAGGCCGGGGCGTGGGCGGGCGAGCCCATCGACGTGCCCATGACCGGCCTGCGCCTCGCCGGCTGGCACGACCGGCCGCCGGCCACCGCCGCCCAGGCCCACCGGGCACTGGGCGCAGTCCTGATCTCGGAACTGCGCCGGGCCGGGGTGAAGGTCGCCTCGGAGGACGTGGGCTCGGTCCCGGTGACGCCTCCTCCCGCCGCGCCGCCCCGGACGGACGACGCGGGCACGCCCCTGCCGCCGGACGTGCTGATTCCGGTCGCCCGCCGGCCCGAACAGGGGATCGCCAGCGTGCGCTCGGCGTCGCCGGCGGTGGTGCTCGCGGCCACCCTGCGGCCCAGCGACAACCTGCGCGCCGAGGAACTCCTCGCGACCCTCGCCCGCCGCCCCGCCGCCCCCGGCCGCAGCGAGGACGCCCTGTCGCGTGAACGCGCCGCACTGCGCCGTGCGCACGTGGACCTCAGCGGCGTGGTGCTGCACGACGGCAGCGGCCTGGACCGCCGCAACCGCCTCACGCCCCGCGCGCTGGTCGGCCTGCTGCGTGCCCAGTACGACGTGCCCTACCCCGTGCCGGGCACCGCCGGATTGCCCCCGGCCCTGTACGCGGCGCGGCACACCGCCTTCGCGGAACTGCTGCCGCAGGCCGGCACCGGCGAGAGTGTGCCCGCGCACGACGGCCGCGGCGGCACCCTGGCCGGGCGGCTGGTCGGCAGCGGCCTGGACGTCCGTGCCAAGACCGGCACGCTGCCCGGCGTGAGTGCCCTGGCCGGCTACGTCACCGCGCGCAGCGGGCACGTCCTGGCCTTCGCGGTGATCATGAACGGCCCCGAGGACACCCCGATCCTGACGCTGCGGGCCGTGCAGGACGACCTCGTGCGCGCGCTGGCCGCCACGCACTGACCGCCCGTCCAGGCCCTACACTGGGCGCGTGACGAGCGAAGCAGGTGCAGGAGCGGGCATGGCCGTGGTCGTGGCGACCGGGAATCCCGGCAAGGTGCGGGAGATCGAGGAAGCGCTGGGCAGCCTGAACTGGATGCTCCAGGCACTGGGGCCGGTGCCGCTGCCCCCGGAGACCGGCACGACCTACGAGGAGAACGCCGCGCTGAAGGCCTGCGCGGCGGCCGTCGCCACGCACCTGCCCGCCCTGGCCGACGACAGCGGCCTGGAGGTCGAGGCGCTCGGCGGCGAGCCCGGCGTGTACTCCGCGCGCTTCGGCAATGTCGGCAGCGACCTAGAACGCAACGTGCTGCTCCTCGACCGCCTGAAGCGGGCCGACAACCGCCGAGCCAAGTTCGTGTCGGTGGTCATCCTGGCCTATCCGGACGGCCACCTGGAGACATACCGGGGCGAGCTGCACGGCACGCTGCTGGAAGGGCCGCGCGGCGAGAACGGCTTCGGCTACGACCCGCTGTTCGTGCCGGACGGCGACACGCGCACGCTGGCCGAGATGACGGTGGCCGAGAAGCGCGCCGTCAGCCACCGCGGCCGGGCGCTCGCTGCCCTGATGGCCGCGCACCGCGGTGGGCCGCCCGCGCGTCAGGGTTCGGCGCTGGAGTGAGCTGCGGTCCGGTCGAGACCCCATGAACGGGTGAGCCCCGCCGATACGTTCCGTCAGCGGGGCTCACTTCGTCACCGTCTCAGGCGGTCGGCGTGTCGCCGCTCTGGGCGTGCTCGCGCACGTCGTTCTTCAGGCGCTTGAGGATCGCGCCCATGCCGCGCAGGCGCATCGGGGTGATCAGTTCGGTCAGGCCCATGTTCAGGTAGAAGTCGTCCGGGACGTTCAGGATCGTCTCGGGGGACTCGCCGTCCAGCGCCTCGTGCAGGATGCCGGCGTACCCGCGCACGGTGGGCGCTTCCTCGGGCACCTTGAAGTGCAGCTTCACGCCGCCGCCCTGCGCCTCCGTGACCAGGAAGAAGGGGCTGGTGCACTCGGGCACCGGCTGCATGAATTCCGGGTGCTCGACGTACTTCTCGGGCAGGCCCGGCAGCTTCTTGCTGTATTCCAGCAGCGCCTGGAGCCGCAGGGGCTTGGGCGCGCTCTTGAACAGCGTCACGATGTTCTGGAGCTTCTCCGGCAGGGCACTCGGCGTGGCGGGGTCGGTCATGGCGCCACTGTACGCGCCGCGCCCGGCCCGGAACGTGCCACCTGTCCAGTTGAGCACTTTTGTCAATTTCTGGAGAGTGCGGGTAGAATCCGGGACGGCAGCTCATCCCCACCGGCACCATTCCTGAGGAGGATCAAGACCATGGACTACGCGAAAGACGTGCTCGTGAACACCGACTGGGTCGAGCAGAACCTGAACACGCCCGGCATCCGCCTGATCGAGGTGGACGAGGACATCCTGCTGTACGACACCGGCCACGCCCCCGGCGCCGTCAAGGTCGACTGGCAGCGCGACTTCTGGCACCCGGTCGAGCGCGACTTCATCGGCCCGGACGGAGTCAGCGCGCTGCTCGGCAAGCTCGGCATCAAGGACGGCGACACGCTGGTGCTGTACGGCGACAAGAGCAACTGGTGGGCCGCCTACGCGTACTGGTTCCTGAGCTACAGCGGCGTCAAGAACCCCCTGAAGCTGATGAACGGCGGCCGCCAGAAGTGGATCGCCGAGGGCCGCCCCACCACCACCGACGCGCCCGAACACGCCGCCACCCAGTACCCCCAGCTTCAGCGCGACGACTCGCTGCGCGCGTACCGCGACGAGGTCAAGGCCCACCTGCAGTCCGTTGCGGGCGGGCAGGGCGCCCTGGTGGACGTCCGCAGCCCCGACGAGTTCAGCGGCAAGGTCACGCACATGCCCACGTACCCGCAAGAAGGTGTGCTGCGCGGCGGCCACATCCCCGGCGCGCGCTCCATTCCGTGGGCCAAGGCCACCAACGAGGACGGCACCTTCAAGTCCGCTGACGAGCTGAGCGCCCTGTACGGCGGCGAAGGCGTCACGCCCGACAAGGACGTCATCGCGTACTGCCGCATCGCGGAACGCAGCTCGCACACGTGGTTCGTGCTGCGCGAACTGCTGGGTTACCCCAAGGTGCGCAACTACGACGGCTCGTGGACCGAATGGGGCAACGCGGTGGGCATGCCCATCGAGAAGACCTACTCCGAGGACTGAACCCCAGAAGCGCGGGCGGGATGGAGGGGCACACCCTTCATCCCGCCCGGTTTATGTGCCGGTCCTACCACGTCACGTCGACGGCCTGTCCGGTCTCGGCGCTGCGGATCGCGGCCAGCACCATAGCGAGGCTTTTGATGTTGTCGCTCGCGATCGTCTCCGGCGCGTTCCCGGTGCGCAGTGCCCGCACGGCGTCGCGGATCAGGCCCTCGTGGCCGCCGGTGCGGGCGTCCGGCGCGGCCGCAGGTAGCTCCAGCTCCTCGAAGGTCGAGTGGAAGCCGCCGGTGCCCGTGACCAGCGCGGCCCGTGGGTGGTCGCCGCCGTCCCAGCGCACGGTGCCCTGCGTGCCGATCACGCGCCACTCGGACTCCCAGGTGGTGGGGAAGCCCTCGGCGCACCACGAGCCGCGGTACGTGAAGACGACCCCGCCGGTCATCTCGAACACCGCCACGGCGTTCGCGCCGTGCGCGTACCACGACCCGGCCGGATTCCACTCGTGGCAGTGCACGCGCACCGGGTCCTGCCCACAGATCAGGCGGGCGGCGTCGAAGGTGTGGATCGCCATGTCGAGCAGCAGCACGTGCTGCATCGCGTCGCGGAACCCACCGAAGTGCGCGCCGATGAAGAAGTCCGCGTGCAGGGCCGTCAGGTCGCCCAGGCGCCCGCTCTCCACGAACTGCCGCACGCGCCGGATGTTCGGGTCGTAGCGCCGGTTCTGCACGACCGCGTGGTACACCCCGGCGTCCTGCCCCGCCTGCACCATCTCCTGGGCGCGCTCCAGCGTGTCGGCCAGCGGCTTCTCGCCCAGCACGCCCACGCCGCGCGCGAAGGCCGTCAGCGCGGTCGCGTGGTGCGCTTCCGGGACGGTGCAGTCGAAGACCACATCTGGCCGCGTGGCCGCGAGCATGGCGTCCAGATCCGTCCCGGTCTGGGCGTGCAGGAGGCCGAACTCGGCCTGCCGGGCCTGCGCGGCCTCCCCATGCAGGTCGACCAGCCCCACGACCTCCAGTCCGTCCATGGTGGCCGCCACCTTCAGCCACGCGGCGCTCATGCCGCCGCAGCCGACCAGCACGGCGCGCACTGGCCGGTTGTCCGGGACACGGGAGAAGTCGGGCGTCATCCTCTGGCGCTCATATGGGGAGGAGCACGCGGGCGCCGCGGGCGGGCACCGGCACGGTCTTGCACGGGCACAGCTCGAAGGTCTCGCCGGTGAGCGCGTCGCGGTACCGGGCCTTCGGGACGTCGGTCAGGGGCAGGTCGGCGCTGGACCGGCCCGTGTTCATCGCGACCATGGCGTGCCCGGCCGCGTGCTCGCGCAGGTACACCAGCGCGTCGCCGTGGGCGTGCAGCACCCGGAAGTCCCCACCGCGGAGCGCCGGCGTGGCGTGCCGGGCGGCGATCAGGGCGCGCGTCAGGGCCAGGGTGGTGTGGTCCCACGCGCCCTCGTCCCACGGGAAGGCGCGGCGGCAGTCGGGGTCCGGGCCGCCCGGCAGGCCGATCTCGTCGCCGTAGTAGATGCACGGGGCGCCCACGTAGGTCATCAGGAAGGTCAGGGCCAGGCGGTAGGCGCTGGCGTCGCCGCCCACCGCTGTCAGGTAGCGCGCGGTGTCGTGTGAGTCGAGCAGGTTCAGCTGCGCGCGCACGATGTCCGGGTGGTACAGGTTCTTGACCTCGGTCATGCGGCGGCCGAACGCGGCGGCGTCCATGGCGTCCACGTGCCCGGTGCCGCTGCGCTCGTTCATGGGGTGGTCCAGCGTGTGCGCGCCGAAGAACGCCAGACACGGCCGCGTGAAGTGGTAGTTCATGACCGCGTCGAACTGGTCGCCGGCCAGCCAGCGGTGCGCGTCGCCCCAGATCTCGCCGACGATGTACGCCTCGGGGTTGATGGCCTTGACCCGGCGCCGGAACTCCTGCCAGAACGAGTCGTCGTCGATCTCGTTGGGCACGTCCAGCCGCCAGCCGTCGATGCCCTGGCGCGCCCAGTACTCGGCCACGTCCCACAGGAACGCGCGCACCGCCGGGTGGTTGGTGTTGAACTTCGGCAGCGCGCGGTTGCCCCACCACGCGGCGTAGTGCGCGGGCTGCGCGTCGTCGTAGGCGTGCAGCGGCCAGCCGTCCACATGGAACCACTCGCGGTACGCGCTCGCCTCGCCCTGCTCCAGCAGGTCGTTGAACTGGAAAAAGCCGCGGCTGGCGTGGTTGAACACCCCGTCCAGCACGACCTTCAGGCCGCGCGCGTGGGCCGCGTCGATCAGGGCGCGCAGGGCCTCGTTGCCGCCCAGCATGGGGTCCACCTGGTAGTAGTCGTGCGTGTGGTAGCGGTGGTTGCTGGCCGACTGGAACACCGGGCAGAAGTAGATGGCGTTCACACCCAGGCTGGCGATGTGGTCGAGCCTGTCCACGACGCCCCACAGGTCGCCGCCCATGTACCGGTGGAAGTGCGGCGTGTCCCCCCACGGCTGGAGGTTCAGCCCCGTGACGCGGCCGCTGCGCGCGAAGCGGTCCGGGAAGATCTGGTAGAAGACCGCGTCCTGCACCCAGGCAGGCGTGATCGGGCGGGCGTCCTGAAGCGGGGCGGGCGTGGGGGACATGACGCCGTCAGCATAGCCCGAACGCGCTTTCAGCCGTCTGACTGTTCAGCCGCGGAGCGGTCGGCCCAGTCCCGCAGGAACGCCCTCGCTTCATCGGCCGTGCCCACCTCGCCCAGGGCCGCCGCCTCCGCCACGGCGCGCACGGCCTCGCCCACCCTCGGCCCGGGCGCGAGGTCCAGCAGCGCCATCACCTCCCGGCCGTCCAGCAGCGGGCGGGGTGGGGCCGGCTGCTCCTCCAGCGCCGTCAGCACGCGGTCCATGGCGCGGGCATACGCCAGCCGGGACGCGGGCGAACTGCTCGGGCCACGCGCCGCCTCGCGGTCGGCCAGCATCACGCTCAGCAGGTCCGGCAGCAGCGCCCGGCGCCGGTGCACGAAGCGCCGCGCCTCGCGCTCCCCGGCCGGCAGGGGCACCATGTGCGCCCCCACCAGCGCGGCGGCGTGCGCCACATCGTCTGCCGGCAGCTTCAGGCGGCGCAGCACCTGCGTGGTCACGGCCGCGCCGACCTTGTCGTGCCCGTGGAACGAGATCCGCCCCGAATCCGGATCGCGGGCCAGCGTGCGCGGCTTGCCCACGTCGTGCAGCAGCGCTCCCCAGCGCAGCGGCAGCGGAGCGTCCGGCCGCCGAGCCAGCAACTGGTGCAGCGCCTCGACCCCGTGATGGAACACGTCCAGGTGGTGAAAGCCGCCCTGAACGAGCCCAATGCCCTCGCGCAGTTCCGGCACGGTCAGGGCGAGCAGGCCCAGCTCCTCCAGCCGCAGCACGCCGCGCGCCGCGTCCCGGTGGAGCAGCAGGGCGTGCACCTCGTCCCGCACGCGCTCCCACGCCGGAAGCGGCAGCGTCCCCGACGCGAGGTCCGCCACCACCCGCCGCACCGCCACCTCCGTACCGGGCTCCAGCCGGAACGCCAGCGTCACCTCGAAGCGCGCCGCCCGCCACACGCGCAGCGGATCGGCCCGCAGGTTTGCCTCCGAGACCATCCGCAGCCGCCGGGCCCGCAGGTCACGCCGCCCACCTGCCGGGTCGAGGACCTGTCCTCCAGCCGTCAGGGCCACGGCGTTCACGGTGAAATCCCGCCGCGTCAGGTCGGCCGTCACGTCCACGGGCAGCGGCACGAAATCGTGCTGCACACCGCCGGGCGCGTGCACCCGCCAGTAGTCCCGCTCCTCATCCACCACGAAGGCCACGCCGCCCACCGCCCCGGCTACGGCTCTGGCCGCGCCCGCCGGTTCCGGTACCGCCCAGTCGAAATCCCGTGCCGGCACGCCGCGCAGCCAGTCGCGGGCCGCGCCGCCCACCAGCACGCCGCCGGGCGGAAACGGCGGCAGGGGAGGGCGGCGGCGGAACATCTGTCCATGCTAGCCGCGTGGGGTGCGCCCACGCTGCGCACCGTGGCTTAAGCCTTGCTGCCCACCCCCCATACCTGCTACAGTGCGCGGCGCTGAGGGGGCTTAGCTCAGCGGGAGAGCATCCGCTTTGCAAGCGGAGGGTCTGGGGTTCGAATCCCCAAGCCTCCACCAATGAGAACCGCGCCTGGTGCGCGGTTTTTCTATTCATCCCTCTCTCGGGTCGCGGCCCGCGCCTCGGCTGTGAAGTTTTCATGATCCGGACGTGAAGCCGGGCCGGTACGCTGAGGTGCATGCATCGCCGTATGGGTCGTCTGGAACGGGCCGTGCCGACGTTGGCGCACCGGCTCGCCCTGACCTTCGCGGGGCTGTCCGCGCTGGGCGCGCTGATCCTGCTGGGCGTGATCCTGCCGGCCGGGACTGCCCAGCTCGAAGCGCAGCAGCGGCGGCTGCTGACACAGGTGGCGGTGGTGGCGGCGCAGTCGCTGGACCGCACCATGGCGGAACGCTACCGGGACGTGCTCCTGACGCGCTCGCTGACCGAGCTGCGAGGGGGCACGCCCGCACAGCAGCGGCAGGTCCTGGAGCAGTTGCGTCAGGGCAGTCCGGAACTGGCGTGGGTGGGCGTCACCGATCCGGCGGGCACGGTCCGCGCGGCCACGGGCGGCCTGCTGGAGGGCGTCAGCGTCTCGCGGCGGCCGTGGTTCCGGGCGGGTCGCCGTGGGCCGGCGGTGCAGGACGTCCACCCAGCCCTGCTGCTGTCGGCTGTGCTGCCCAGGCCGGCCAGCGGAGAACCGCTGCGCTTCGTGGACATCAGCGCGCCGGTGATTGACGCGGCAGGCCGCGTGCGGGGCGTGATCGGCGCGCACCTCAGCTGGGCGTGGGCGCAGGCTGTAGAGCAGGACGCGCTGGCCCTGGCCGGCAGCGCCCAGCAGGTCGAGGTGCTGATCCTCAACCGGCAGGGTGTGGTGATCCACGGCCCGGACGAGCTGCTGGGCCAGGCGCTGTCCGGGCCGCCGGACGTGCGGCGCGCGCGCCCGGGCGCCCGTGGGGACGCGACGGTCACGTGGCAGGGCACGTCGTACCTGGTGGGGTACGCCGTCACGGGCGCCGGGGCGGTGTACCCCGGCGTGAGCTGGCGGGTGCTGGTGCGGCAGGACGCGGCCGTGGTGCGCGCGCAGGCGCAGGGGCTGCGGCGCCAGATCGAGCTGTGGGGCATCCTGGGGGTGCTGGTCTCGGCGCTGGTGGCCTACGCGGCGGCGCGCACGGTCAGCCGGCCGCTGGGCCTGTTGACGACCGCCGCGCTGGGCCTTGGGCGCGGCGGGAGCACACAGGGCCTGCCGAGGCTGCGGCAGTACGCGGAGGTCGATCACCTGTCGGCGGCGCTGCACGACCTGTGGGAGGGGCGCCGGGCGGCCGAGGCCGAGCAGGCCCAGCTGACCGCCACCCTGGAGCAGCGGGTGAACGCGCGCACGGCCCAGCTCACTGAGTCGAACGAGGCGCTGGACGCGTTCACGGCGTCCGTGTCGCATGACCTGCGCACGCCCATCCGTCACGTGGCCGGATACACGTCGATCCTGCGCCGGGCGCTCGTGCAGGGGGACACGGCGAAGGTGGAGCGGGCGGTGGGCACCATCGAGCAGGCCGCCGCGCAGATGGACGCCATGACCGAGGCGCTACTGGAGTTCGCCCGCACGTCGCAGGTGCCGCTCACGCGCCGTGCGGTGAACCTTGAGCAGCTGGTCACGGCGGCGCAGGAGCGCCTGGCCCGCGACCTCGACGGCCTGGACGTGCAGTGGCAGGTGGACCCCCTGCCGACGGTGATGGGCGACGCCGCGCTGCTTCAGCAGGTGGTGACGAACCTGCTGTCGAACGCCGCGAAGTACGCGCGGGACCGGCGCCCGGCGGTCATCCGCGTCACGGCGCAGACGCAGCCCGGCGAGTGGCGGGTGGAGGTGCACGACAACGGCGTGGGCTTCGCGCCGGAGCAGGCGGGGCGGCTGTTCGGCCTGTTCCAGCGGCTGCACCGGGCCTCGGAGTTCGAGGGCACCGGCGTGGGCCTGGCGAACGTGCGCCGGGTGATCCTGCGCCACGGGGGACGCGTGTGGGCCGAGGGCCGGCTGGGCCATGGAGCGACCTTCGGGTTCAGCCTGCCGCGCACCGAGTGACGCGCCGGCGGCCGGGCTTCCCGGCGTGGTCCGTCAGGTCCGCAGCTGCCGCACCTCGGCGAGCACCGTGTCGGCGTCCTGGGCGGGATCGACGTCCCGCCAGTGCCGCACGACCACGTTGTCCGGATCGAGCAGGAACGTGTCGCGGCGCGGCCGGCGCACGGTCTCGTCGGGCCACGGCTCGCCCAGCACCCCGAACAGCGTGCTCAGGACCTGCTCACCGTCGTCCAGCAGCGGGTACCCCAGCACGCACAGGTCCCGGAAGGCGAGCTGGTCCTGCCGGGGGTCACCGTTGATTCCGACAACGTCCACGCCCAGCGCCTGGAACTGGTCGTACACGCGCTGGTAGCGCCGGGCCTGCAACTGGCAGTGGGTGGTCGTCGTTTTCGGGAAGAAGAACAGCACGCGCCACCGGCCGGGCGCCGGCGCGTACGGCGCGCCGGACGCCTGCACGGCTGTGAATGCGGGAACGGTCTCGCCCTGCTGAACGGTCATGAGGGCAGTCTAGGAAGGGAGTGCGTGGGTCAGATGTGCGCGCCCCGGCGGCCGTCCCGTCATTCCGGCGGGGCGTCCGCCGCCGGTCCGGCCGTGGGCAGCGGTTCGGGGCTGAGCAGCTCGTTGGCGCGCACGAAGGCCTCCATGAAGCGCGGCTCGATCTCGGTCTGGGTGCGGTACGCGCGCACGGCCTCCAGCTTGCGGCCGCGCTGCTCGGGCGTCAGGTCCACCCGCGTCCACGGCAGGCGGTTCGCCAGGGGCGGCACGGTCAGCGGCAGCGCCTCGTGCAGGCCCTTGGGCACCGGCCACTCCAGGCCGCCGTGCACCACCCAGTAGCGCAGGCGGTCGGCCTGGTGGCGGCGGCTCATGAGCTGCAGCGCGATATACGACAGCGTGTGGTGGTCCGTGTGGAAATCCTGCGGCGCCGGCGCGAGCACCACGTCCGGCTGGACCCGGTCTAGCACCCGCGTGAGGTCCGCCTCGAGCGCCTGGCCGGTGAACGGCGCGTCCGGGGTGAGGGCGCCCGTCACGTACACGGCGTCGGCGCGGGTGCGGGGCGCGGTGTAGGGGACGGTGAAGTTCGTGGTGAACAGCCGGAACAGGCCGCCGTCGGGGTAGCCCAGCATGTAGGTGCGCTGGGCCGGCACGCCCAGCACCGCCGCCGCCCGGCGCGCCTCGCCCACACGGGTGTCGCCCAGCGCGCGCATGTTCTGCGGGCCGGGGCGCAGGGTGCGCTCGGTCAGGGCCGCGTCGAACTCGAAGCCGTCGCCGGCCGTCATCCACGCGATGGACACCTGCGCGCCGGCCGCCTGCGCCTGCTGGATCATGCCTGCGCAGCACAGCGTCTCGTCGTCGGGGTGAGGGGAGAGCATCAACACCCGCTGCCCGGCGCGGAACGGCGTGGCGGCCGGCAGTGCGGCGACGCGCGCGCTGCTGCGGTCGAACACGCGGCTCACCAGCGGCAGGTTGATCCACGCGGCCAGCGCCGCCAGCGCCAGCACCACGGCACCGGTCCAGAGGCGGGAGCGGCGCGGCGCGGACAGTCGGGTCATCCCCACCACTCTAGAGGGCCGGTCACGCCGCGCGGCCTTCAGCTGTTCTTGCCGAGCAGACCGCGCACGACCGAGTCGTAACCCTCGGGGTACACCGGGAACATCCGCCGGGACTGCGTGTTCCACAGCACGTCGAAGCTGTGGTAACTGAGGTAGGCGACCGGGCCCACCATGCTGTCACTCACCCAGAACACCCGCGCCTGATCGTCGTAGCCGCGCACCACCCGGAAGTGGTTGAGGTGCCCGGGCCGGTCGAACCACTGCAACACGATCACCGGGATGCCCAGGGCGAGCAGCCGCTTGACCTGCGAGGCCTGGGCATCCCGGACTGCCATGGTCTTGAGCTTGTAGCGGGCGAGTTCGGGCGCGATCGCGCTGACCTGCATGTACCCGCCGTCGGGCCGGGTGGCCCGCTGGATCACGTCCTGCCCGAGCTTGACCTTGTAGAAGCCCAGCACCGACGACAGGGCGCTCGGCCCGCAGTTGTTGTACGTCTGGAAGTCGAAGGCCAGCCCCTGGAGGAAGGTCCGCACCGGCAGGACGTCCGCGCCGGGCAGCCAGTCGTTCAGCGGCAGCCACCCGATGAAACTCGCGACCGTCGCGTCGGGCGTGCTGGACCACGCGACCGGGCCCGCCACTCTGGTGGGGTCCGGCCGCGGCACCGGCGGCGCCGAGCGCCCCAATGCGACCGCGCTCAGGCCCAGCAGCAGCGCGCCGCCGCGCAGCAGGAGCGTCCTCATGGAGTGGAGGGAGGGGAGCGTCACGGAACGCCCCGCAGTCGAGTGGTGCGGCATGCAGGAGCAGCTTACCCGGTCGGCACCTCGGCCGTGGCGAGGCGCTCTGGAGCGGGCCGCAGCGTCACGACGGCGCGCCCCCGGGCGCCGCTGTGCCGATGTCCGTCTCGGGCAGCGCCTGCGCGCAGCGGCGGCAGTAGCGGGCGTCGGTCTCGTGGCGGTCCAGGCCGCAGCGCGGGCACAGCCGGTCGGCGCGGCGGTTGGCCTGGGCCTGCGCGAGACCGACTGTCACGATGCCGGTGGGCACGGCGATGATGCCGTATCCCAGGATCATCGCCAGAGACGCCAGCGCCTTGCCCACGGGCGTCTTGGGGGCGATGTCCCCATAGCCCACCGTGGTCAGCGTGACGACCGCCCAGTAGATGCTGGTGGGGATGCTCGTGAAGCCGTACTGCGGCCCCTCGATGACGTACATCAGCGTGCCGATCACCACAACCAGCGTGAGCACCACCGCGAGGAACACCGTGATCTTGGCGAGGCTGGCCCGCAGCGCCAGCGTGAGCACACTCGCTTCCGAGAGGTAACGCACGAGCTTGAAGATGCGGAAGATGCGCAGCAGCCGCAGGACCCGGAGGATCAGCAGGAACTGCGCGCCCGGCACCGCCAGCGCGATGTAGGCCGGCAGGATCGAGAACAGGTCGACCAGACCGAAGAAACTCAGCGCGTACCGGCGTGGCGTGGGCGCCGCGATCAGCCGCAGCACGTACTCCACCGTGAACACGGCGGTGAGCAGCCACTCCAGGGTGCGCAGGGCGGTGCCGAAGCGGGCGCGGTAGATCCCGACGCTGTCGAGCATCACCGCGAGCACGCTGAGGATGATGGCCGCGATCAGCAGGACGTCGAACGCTCGCCCGGCCCGGGTGTCGGCGTTGTCGATGATATTCGCCAGCGTGTCGCGCCACGCTGCCCGCCCGGCCGTCCCGCTGCGCATTCCGGCAGTCTAGGGGCTCGGCGTGGAGCAGGCGGTCCGCTGCGTCACGGTCGGCAGCGCCCACCCCGGGGTCACGCAGACACGAGCTGTGCGGGCGCCGGGCGGCGGAGCTTGGACGCATACATGGCCAGGTCGGCCCGCGTCACCGCGTCGGTCAGGACGTCCCCGACGCGGACCGGCGTGCGGCCCACGCTGACCGTGCAGCCCAGCGATCCGTCCAGCCGCGCGTCCAGGTCGGCCACCTGCGCCTCCACCGCTGCCGCGGTTCCGGTCAGGAGCAGCACGAACTCGTCCCCGCCCCAGCGGCCCGCGACGTCCCCCGGCAGGGCCACGGCGTGGAGCGCCGCGCCGAGCCGGCACAGGCACTCGTCCCCGGCGGCGTGCCTGCGCGTGTCGTTGATGCGCTTGAACTCGTTGATGTCGCAGACCAGCAGGGTGGCGGCGCGGCTGCCCAGCCCGGCCGCCCACGTGCTGAACGCCGACTGCACGCCGCGGCGGTTGAGCAGCGCTGTCAGCGGATCGTGCAGCGCCTGCCGACGCAGCGTGTCCTGAAGCGCCTGTACTTCCTGACGCTGCCGGTCGGCGTGCAGGATCCAGAACGCGAAGGTGCCGCCGATCGAGAGCAGCGTCACGCCCAGGTACAGCAGGATGTTCGGCACGTTCAGCGCGAAGGCCACACCCTGCCCGTGTCCGGCGCCCAGCATCACGGTGCGCGGGACGGTCAGCAGCGTCACCAGTCCCAGCACCCCGAGGTTCAGGGCGTAGGCCGTGCGCAGCGTCGGCTCGGCGCGGGCCTGCCGCACGAGCAGCCGCACCAGCGCCACGCACACAGCGCCCAGGTACACGCACACCAGCACGAAGCGGACCGTGAAGAGGTCCGCGCCCACTGTCAGGGATGCCAGCAGCGCCAGCACGGCCGCGAGCAGCAGTGCGTGGCGCAGCAGGGCCGACGGCGTGGGTGCCTGCCGTCCGAAGCGGGCGAAGGCGTGCAGGAGCGCGGCCGCCCCGGCCATCACCAGGCCGTTGCCCAGCAGGATAGAGGGCAACTGGGTCTCCGGGGTCCGCAGGGCGCCGATCAGCATGCCCAGCACGACCGCTGCGTGCCCCACTGCCCAACTCCGCCACCCCGGGTACGACGGCCGCAGGTACGCGAGTCCCACGGTCAGCGCCGAGACCAGCGTCGTCACGGCCCACACGGTGCCGGCCATCACGACCATGCCCGGCTCTGCTGTCCACCCGTCGTCCACGCCACCCCCCAGGCCATCTGTGTGGCTGTGGCCTCAGTCAAGCAGGGGGGCACTGTCCGGAGTCTTACGCCCGGGAACCCGGGGAACGCGCGCCCACCGGGCGTTCAGGCGTGCGAGACGACGAAGACCACAAGGGCGATGGTCAGCAGCACGGCCCAGAACCACAGGGGAAACGAGGACTGCGTCTGCTGAGAGGGTCCCGAGTACACCTGCGGCGCGGCGCCCTTGAGCCTGACGCGGGCCACGGTGCCGGCGCTAGAACTTAATGTGGTCGAGTGTCTGCCCATACAGTCGTCCTCCCTGACACGGCGTTCCGCACGTGAAGGGATGGTAAAGCTCGCGCCGGTGTCAGTGCTGTGTGATTCCCGTCGTCGGCAACCGGGGGCATGACCCCCCCCCGAGCGGCTGCGGCAGGCCAGGACGTCAGGTCGTCTGATCGAGCATCGAGATGACCGCGCACGCGAGGTTGTACACGGGCTGGTGCCCGTGCTCGGAGCACATGCGCTGCGCAGCGCTGACGCGCGCGTTGGCGCGGCTGGACGCCGACTCGAGCCGCCAGTCCCAGCCGCGCGCCTCGGCCTCCTCGCGCAGACCGTACTCAAGGTGGCGCTCACCGTGCAGCCACCACCCGCTGCTGGCCCCGACCTGGTACACAGGAATCCACGCGCCCTCGGTGAACACGCTGTACACGTTCACGCTGCCCTGCCGCTCGGCGCAGATACGGTCAGGCAGGCGTTCTGTCAGGGTACACAGCAGGTCATTCATCGGATGAGCTGACGGTAACATCTGCCTCCAAACCGGTGGGAAAGAAAATGTTCAAGGTGACGCACCCTTTATGAACGATGAACGACCGTCCCATGAGTCGTGGGCGGTGCGTTCCGGGTCCGCAAGAGGGAACACGTACCCGCTTATAGGGTTCACACCAGAAACGTGCCGGGCCGTGCGCCCTGACCGGCCCGGCATGGTGCCCAGCCGCGTTCAGGGCTTCGGGTAGCGGTCGAGCGTGTACAGGGCGCTCACCTCGTACGGTTGCAGGGCGCGGTTGTACAGCCGCAGGTCGTCCACGCTGCCCGAGAAGGGCGAACTGCCCGCGCCGCTGTCCGTGCCACCCTGCGCGTCCGCGACCGTCCACGCCGCGGTGCCCTGGGGCAGCACATACGCGCTGCTGGCCGACGCCTGCGCCACCCGCACGCCGTCGCGGTACAGCCCGAGGATGGACGGGCTGCCGCTGAGGATCGCCACGTACTGCGTCCAGGCGTTGCCCGTTATGGCGGTGGGGTCGGTCACGTTCAGCGCCGCGCCGCTGGCGGGAGCAAGGCGCGCCGTGACCCGGCCGTCCGTGCCCAGGGTCAGGCTGAATGCCCCGTCCTTCGTGCCGGTCAGCCAACCGCCCCGGTTGAGCCGCGTGCTGTCCGGCCGGACCCACACGTTCACGCTGAACTCGCCCGGCAGCGGAATCGGGGCGGTCGTGCCCCCGCCGGACACGCTGACCGTGCACGCGGCGGCGCCGGGGTCGTTGAAGCGCTCGGCCCGGTCCGCCACGGTGTACCGGTCGGCCACCGGGGTCAGGCACCCGCTCCCCGCGTAGGTGCCGCTGCGCTTGTTGCCGCTGAGGTCGGTGAACGTGTTCCCGTCAAAGACGAAGTGCGCCTGCGAGCCCGTCTGGAAGCGGGTCACGTTGAGCGTTCGCGTGTCGGTGGTCCGTCGGCCGCTGCTGTCCGTGGCCGTGACCTTCACGGTGTAGGTTCCGCTGGCCTGATAGTCGTGCGTGGCGGTGAAGTTCCCCGTGGACGCTGTGCTGGGTGTGCTGCCGGTCTCGCCCCAGTCCACGGTGACGCCCTGCAGTGTGCCGCTCGTCGTGCTGGCCGTGCCGCTGATGGTGACGCGCTCCGGCGTCCCTGAGATGCCGTTCACGACGGTCACGTTGTTCAGCGTGGGCGCGGCCGGGTCGGGCGCGGGCGTCGTGGCGCTCGCCTCGGTCGAGTAGGGGCTCGTGCCGGCGGCGGTGGTGACGCGCAGGTGGTAGGTATACGCGGTGCTGGGGCTCAGGCCGGTGTCGGTGTACGTGGTGGCGCTGCCGTCCGGTGAGGCCACCGGCACGTACGGCGCGGTCCCGCTGCGCCGCTCCAGGGTGTACCCGGTCGCGCCGCTCGCGGCCGTCCACGTCACGGTGATGCTCTGGGGCGAGCTCGGGGTGGCCTGCACGCCGGTGGGCGCGGTGGGCGGAGTGGGCGCGGCGGTGCCGGGGCCGCAGCCGCCCAGCAGGCCGATGCCGGCGAGGGCGGTGAGGACGGCGCTGATCCGGTGGGCAGTGCGGTATGTGGTCATGGAGTTCCCCTGTGGGCGTGGGCGGTGGGACGGGCAGCAGTGTGGACCGGGCCTGATGGTATGGCGGCGTGGCGGCGGGCCGGATTGGGCCACCGTGAAGACCCCCTGCGGTTGGCGGGTGGGCCGATAGAGGAGAGCGCGGGTGACAAATCGCAAGTCGGAGCCTAATATTCTGTTATGAGCGAAACGCCGCTGTCCCCCCTGCTGGTGCTGCACGCGCCACCCGGCCACGACGTCGACCCACAGGCGCTCGATGCGCTCAAGGCGTACGCCGGCGCCCGCTACGGCGCGTCGGTGCTTGTCAACCCGCGCCTGGAGCCGGCCAGAGCCCACCAGCCGCTGCTGCTCGGTGACTGGGGCGCCATGCGGCCTGGCCGCGTGCTGGCCGACCTCCAGCCCCTGATCGCCCGCGTCTTCTTCAACCTCGACTGGCTGGCCGATGTGATCTGACGCGGCGCCCGAACGGGAGGTGGCACGGCGGGCCGGCGGAGTCTCACTGTCCCGTTTTGCTGTCCAGCACGCCGAGAGGTGCCTACCTGTTCCCGCTGTGAATGTACCCTGGATGACGCCCAGATGAAATCGCTTCTCTATGGTGTGGCGGTATCACCCCAACCCCCCAAGGAGATTCATGCGCGCATCCCTGGCTCTTGCCCTGTCCTGCACCCTGCTCGTCGCCGCGTGCGGCACCACTCCCGCCGCCACCGCCCAGAAGGCCCAGACGCCCGACATGATCGCCCAGGCGAACAAGGTCGCCGTCGTGAGCGTCAAGGTGGCGCCCGAGGTCAAGTACCTCGACCTGAGCCTCACACCTGTCAAGGGCGGCACCACCCAGAAGCTGAGCGCCGCTCCCGCCGACGGCACGGCGATCTTCCAGATCAGCACCGCCGGTACGGCCGAGTACACCGCGACCATGAGCGCCTACGACGCGCAGGACCGCCTCGTCACGCTGTATGAGGGTGCGGCCACTCTGAGCCTCAAGTCCGGGCGCGCCACCACCTTCCCGGCCCTGACTCGCGTGACCGCCACCGTCACCGTGAACGCCACGCCCACCTCGGACGTCACCAGCGCGTACGCCGCGACGCTGGGCGAGACCACCCAGACCATGACCGTGAAAGACGGCGTGGCCACCACCGCGTTCACGGCCATCCCCACCGCGCGCGGCCTGACGGTCACGGTGAAGGGCTCGACCAGCGACGGCCAGACCAGCCAGACCGGCAGCGCGACCTTCAACCTCACCAAGGGCGGCGCGACCGTCCCCGTGGAGCTGACCGCGCAGCCCACCTGCGCCGTTGTGCCCACCACGGCCATCGGCGCGGTGCAGGGCAGCGGTGACACCAGCCCGCTGGCCGGTCAGACCGTGACGGTGCGCGGCGTGGTCACCGCCGACTACCAGGACGGCCTGAGCGGCTTCATGTTGCAGGACGCCGGCGACAGCAACGACGCCACCAGCGACGGCGTGTTCGTGTACACCGGCACCACCAAGCGCGATGTGAAGGTGGGCGACGTCGTGCAGCTTGGCGCGACCGTCAAGGAATTCGGCACGGCCCCTAACACCCTGACCGAACTCGATACGCTGACGGCCTTCGCCAAGTGCGGCGCCAGCCTGACCGTCAAGCCCGCCGTGATCAGCGCGCCCTTTGGCGCCCTGGAACGCTACGAGGGCATGCTCGTCACGTACCCCGGCATCCTGACCGTCACCGATAACTTCTCGTATGGCCGCTACGGTGAACTGGGCCTGAGCGCCATCGGCCGTCAGTTCAACCCCACCAACGGCAATACCCCCACGATGCCCGGCACCGCCGATCTGCTCGCCAACCGTATCGTGCTGGACGACGGCCGCAGCAACCAGAACCCTAACCCGCTGGCGTACCTGAGCACCCAGGAAAACACCCGCCGCACCGGCGACACCGTCACGGGCCTGACCGGCACGCTGACCTACGCCAACGGCGCGTTCAAGATCGAGCCCACCGGCACCGTGCCCTTCGTGGACGCCAACCCGCAGCCCGCCACTCCCGCCTCCGTGGGCGGCAGCCTCAAGGTTGCGGGCGCGAACGTCCTGAACTACTTCACCACCTTCGGCGGCGCGAGCGACCGCGGCGCGAACAGCGCCTACGAGTTCCAGCGCCAGAAGACCAAGGTCGTGAATGCCCTCAGGGGCCTCGACGCCGACATCGTCACGCTGATGGAAGTGCAGAACAACGGCGACACGGCCCTGAACGACCTGGTGTCTGGCCTGAACGCCGCCTACGGCCGCGAGGTCTACAAGGCCATCCAGACGGGCGTGATCGGCACCGACGCGATCAAGGTCGCCATGCTGTACAAGCCCGAAAGCGTCCGCCCCTTCGGCTCGTACGTGATCGACCCCAACGCCGTGTACTCGCGCCCACCCCTGGCGCAGACCTTCCAGAAACTCACGGGCGGCACCCTGACCGTGGTTGCCAACCATCTCAAGAGCAAGGGCAGCTGCCCCGCCAGCGGCACCAATCTGGAGAATCAGGACACCGGCCAGGGCTGCTGGAACCAGCTGCGCGTCCAGCAGGCCCAGGCGCTCCTGGCCTTCGCCGGCACCCTCAAGTCCCGCGTGAACGACCAGGACGTCCTGCTGATGGGCGACTTCAACGCCTACGGCGCGGAAGATCCCATCAAGACCATCCAGGCGGGCGGCTTCGTCAGCGAGAACCTGCGCATCGACGCCGATGACCGCTACTCGTACCAGTTCGGCGGGCTGTTCGGCTACCTCGACCACGCCCTGGCCAGCACCAGCCTCGATACCCAGGTGACGGGCATCACCGAGTGGCACATCAACTCGGACGAACCCACTGTCGCGGACTACAACGTCGAGTTCAAAAACACCCCGAACTGCGCCAGCAGCACATGCCTGGGCGCCGACCTGTACAACCCGGCCACACCCTTCCGCGCCAGCGACCACGACCCGGTGCTCGTGGGCCTGAACCTCGCCAGTGACAGCCCCACCGATCCCACCCCGCCGGCCCTGACCGTCGCCGCGACCGGTAGCGACACGGCCACCGCCGGGCAGCCCTACAGCCTGACCGTCACCACCACCGGCACGCCCGACAGCGTGTCCGTGAACTGGGGCGACGGCACCAGCGGCGCTGTGACGGCCAGCCCCGCCACCCACACCTACACGGCCCAGGGCCCCTTCACCATCACCGTGACCGCCATGCGCGGCGCAGAAACGCAGACGGCGACCAAGGCCGTGACGGTCAGCGCTGCGCCGACGGGGAACGGCAAACTGGTGATCAGCCAGGTGTACGGCGGGGGCGGCAACAGCGGGGCGACCTTCAACAACGATTTCATCGAGATCTTCAACGCGGGCAGCGCGCCCGTGAACCTGAGCGGGTACTCTGTGCAGTACGCCTCCGCAACCGGTACGACGTGGCAGACCACGCCGCTCACCAACGTCTCGCTGGCGGCCGGTCAGTACTATCTGGTTCAGGGTGCGGCCGGCACCACGGTCACGAATGCCCCCCTGCCCACGCCAGATGCCACGGGCACCCTGAACCTGAGCGGCACGTCTGGCAAGGTGGCGCTCGTGAGCAGCACCGTCGCCTTGAGCGGCACCAATCCGAGCGGCGGCCCGCTGGTCGATCTAGTCGGTTACGGTTCCGCAAATGGATTCGAGGGCAGCGCGCCCGCGCCGACGCTCTCGAACTCGACTGCCGACCTGCGGGCGAATGGTGGCTGCACCGACACCAACCAGAACAGCACGGACTTCGCCACGGGCGTTCCCGCACCCCGCACTACCGCGACCGCCCCGAAAGCCTGCACTCCCTGATCCTCTTCCATCCACGCTGAACGGACGACCCGCTGCTTGGGCCGTCCGTTTCCTGTTAGCCTCGCTGGCGTGATCCGGCCTTGATATCCGCGATGATGCTCGCCGTGATCGGCGTGGGACTGCTGGCCGGGGTGCTGGGCGCGATCCTGGGGCTGGGGGGTGGAGTGGTGGTGGTGCCGGCGCTGGAGTTCGTGCTGCCGCATTTCGGGCGGGACATCACCATCCAGCAGGCGGTGGCGGTCAGTCAGATCGGGGTGCTGGCGGTGGGGCTGAGCGGCGCGGCCAGTTACCTGCAACAGGGGCTGGTGCGGGCGCGCACGGGCTACCTGCTGTCGCCGTACACCATCGTGGGGGGCGCAGTGGGCAGTTTCCTGGGGCTGGTGCTGCCGGCGCAGGCGGTGGCGACGGTATTCGCCGCGTTGCTGCTGTACTCGGCGTACAACCTGCTGCGCGGCCTGAAACGCGTGGAGGTCGAGCGCGAGCCGTCGCGGCTGGTGCCGCCCGCCATGACCTTTGCGGGCATCATGAGCGGCCTGCTGGGCATCGGTGGGGGCACGGTGCAGGTGCCGGTCCTCAACCTCCTGGCGGGCGTGCCGATCCGGCAGGCGATCGCCACGAGCACCTTCATCATGGGCCTGACGGCGGTGGGGAACGCGCTGGTGTATCAGGCGGGCGGCCTGCTGGACGTGCGGCTGGCCGCCGGGATCGGGCTGGGCGTGCTGGTGGGCGCGCGGGCGGGGGCGTTCCTGCAGAGCCGCATTCCGGCCGCGCAGCTCAAGCTGTTCTTCAGCCTGCTCCTGATCTTCACGGCGCTGCAACTGCTGTGGAAGTACTGGGGCCACGCGTGAGCAGCCCACAGCGCGCTCCGGCCGGCCCGGACGAGACCCCGGAACTCGCCGGCCTGCCGCACTGGCTGTACCCGGCCGGCTTCTGGGTGGGTGTGGGGCTGCTGGCGGTGGGGGTGCTGGCGCCGAACCTGGCGGCGATCGGGGTGGTGTGGATCGCGGCCGTGCCGGTGCTCGCGGCGCTGTGGGTGGCTGTGGCCGGGTGGCGGCAGGACCGCCGCCTGAGCGTGGCCGCGCTGATCGCGCTGACCGGGCTGGTGCTGGTGGTCGTGGTGAAGCAGTTCATCTGATCGCGCGCTCTTCCGGACTGACAGCCTGACGCCGGCCCTGGCCGAGGGGCCGCAAGTCCTCGTGCGCCGGTCTCGTACCGCCTGGGGAAGGAGGCGCGGCGGGTCGGCGGTGCCGGCGCAGAGGCTGCCGTGCCGTGCGTCCGCGCCGGTGGACAAACCTCCGCGGTGGGCCTAAACTTGAACCGAGTCCAATTTTGGTTCCGCCCGCAGGAGGCCGTATGAAGATCCAGAAAGCAGCCGTGATCGGTGCCGGCGTCATGGGCGCCGCCATCGCCGCGCAACTCGCCAACGCGGGCATCCCCGTGCTCCTCCTCGACATCGTGCTGCCGGACCAGCAGGACCGGAACTTCCTGGCGAAGGGTGGCATCCAGCGTGCCCTGAAGGCCCGGCCCGCCGCCTTCATGGACCCGGCCCGCGCCGCCCTGATCACGCCCGGCAACCTCGAAGACGACCTGAAAAAACTCAAGGACGCCGACTGGATCGTCGAGGCGATCATCGAGAAGCTGGACGCCAAACGCGATCTGTGGGCGCGCGTCGAGACAGTCGCCAAGAAGACCGCGATCATCTCCAGCAACTCCAGCGGTATCCCCATGCACCTCCAGATCCAGGGCCGCGGCGAGGACTTCCGGCGGCGTTTCGTGGGCGCGCACTTCTTCAACCCGCCGCGCTACCTGCACCTGCTGGAGGTCATTCCCACGCCCAGCACCGACCCCGAGATCGTGAAGACCTTCAGCGAGTTCGCGCAGACCACGCTCGGCAAGGGCGTCGTGGTCGCCAACGACGTGCCGGGCTTCGTCGCCAACCGCATCGGCGTGTACGGGATCGTCCGCGCCATGCAGCACATGGACAGGGCCGGCCTGACGCCCGCGCAGGTGGACCAGCTCACCGGCCCCGTGCTGGGCCGCGCGAACTCCGCGACCTTCCGCACCGCCGACCTGTCCGGGCTGGACATCATCTATCACGTGGCGAACGACCTCGGCCGGGCCACACCGGACGACGAGGACTTCACCCTCACGCCCGCCTTCCGCACGCTGGTAGAGGAGAAGAAGATGCTGGGCGACAAGACCGGCAGCGGCTTCTACAAGAAGACCAAGGGCGCGGATGGCAAGACGAAGATTCTCAACCTGAACCTGGAGACCTTCGAGTACGAGGACCAGGGCAAGGTGAAGGTCGCCGCCGTGGACGCCGTGAAGGGCCGCCCCCTGGCCGAGCGCGTCAAGGCCCTGTACGCCGCCGAAGGTCCGGAAGGCGACTTCCTGCGCGGCGTGATGAACGACGGCTTCTGGTACGCCGCGAAGATGGCCGGGAACGTGTCGGACCGTCTCCAGGACATCGACAATGCCCTGAAATGGGGCTTCGGCTGGGAGCAGGGCCCCTTCGAGACGATGGACACGCTCGGCGTGCAGGGTGTCATCCGGAATCTGGAAGCGGAGGGGCGGACCCTGCCCCCGCTGCTGGCGGCCATGAAGGACAGCGGCCGGGACGCCTTCTACCACGGCGGCGAGACCGTCACGCCCGCCGGCGAGCCCACGCCGTACCACGCGCCGTACTTTATCCTCGCGGACCTCAAGAAGGACGCCACGACGGTCGTGAAGAAACGCGCCGGGGCCAGCGTGCTCGACCTGGGCGACGGCGTGCTGCTGGTCGAATGGCACGCCAAGATGAACGCCCTGGGTGAAGACCAGCTCCGCGCTGTGCAGGACGCGCACAAGCTGGTGCAGGACCTGGGCTACGCGGGCCTGGTGCTCGGCAACCAGGGCGAGAACTTCAGCGCGGGCGCGAACCTCCCCCTGATCCTCGCGCAGGCGCAGGCCGAGGAATGGGATGAGCTGGACGACATGATCAAGCAGTTCCAGCAGGTCACCACCAGCCTGCGCTTCAGCCCCCACCCCACCGTCGCCGCGCCGTTCGGCCTGACGCTCGGCGGCGGCGCTGAATTCACCCTGCACGCCGACCACGTGGTCGCCAGCGCGGAGCTGTACATGGGCCTCGTCGAGGTCGGCGTGGGCCTGATCCCCGGCGGCGGCGGAACCAAGGAGATGCTGCTGCGCTTCACCGACCAGCAGCAGCCCGGCCAGCAGCTCGGCGCGGCCCTGCTGCCCGCCGTGCAGCGCGCCTTTGAACTCATCGGCACCGCGAAGGTCAGCACCAGTGCGCTGGAGGCGCGGAACCTGGGCTTCCTGCGTGACACCGACACCGTCGCCATGAACAAGAACCACGTGCTGCAGGACGCCAAGCGGCAGGTGCTGGCCCTGGCCCCCGGCTACGTGCAGCCCACGCCGCGCCAGGACATCCCCGTCATGGGAGACGCCGCCATCGCCGCGATCAAGAGCGCTCTGTACGGCATGCACCAGGGCGGCTACGTCACCGACTACGACCTCGTCGTCTCCGAGCAGCTCGCCCGTGTGCTGTCCGGCGGGACCGGCAACAACCGCACGGCGAAGGTGTCGGAGCAGCACCTCCTCGACCTCGAACGCGAGGCCTTCCTGACCCTGCTGGGCAAGAAGGGTACGCAGCAGCGCATCGACCACATGCTCAAGACCGGCAAACCGCTGCGCAACTGAGCGGCCTGCCCCAGGATGTCGTCATGACCACCCCACTGGATCGCCTCCGCACCATCCGTAAACGCCGCGCCCTGGCGTGGGCGGGTGCGGCCTACGCCGGGCTGGTGCTGGCCGGCGCGCTGATCGGCGCGGAGATCACCCTGCGGAGCAAGACGCGCTGGGTCAAGGGCGTGTTCGTGCCCGTCGGTCGGCGCGGGAACGACGTGTTCCTGCCGGCCAGCGTCGAGACCCTGTCGCGCGGGCCGCTGGGCGTGGTGCCGTTGCGGCCCAACCGGGGGCACGCGGTGCTGGGCCGGCACCAGATGGCCGGCACCGTCGTGAAGCGGCCGATCCTGCAACAGCGGGGCACGCTGCCGAACGGCGCGCTCGCGTGGGTGTCCACGTACCTGTACAACGGCACGCCCGCGCAACTCGGCGTGGCGTACTCGGACGAGGTCGTCCGCACCCCCGTGGGCGACATGCCCGCATGGCACATCCCGCCCATGCACGGCGAGCCGGACGCCGTCGCCATCGTGATCCACGGGCACGGTGGGCAGCGGGCGCAGGCGCTGCGGATGCTGCCAGCGCTCCTGCGCTCCGGCGTCGGCTCGCTGTATGTCACGTTCCGCAACGCTTTCGGCGCCCCGCAGGTCGGCAAGGGTTACCTGACCCTGGGCGATGTGGAGGCCGAGGACGTCCTGGCCGCGCTGCACTGGGCGCAGGAGGCCGGGTACAGGCGCGCCGTGCTGTACGGCTTCTCCATGGGCGGCAACATCGCCCTGAGCGTTCTGCGCGCCCAGTTCCGCCCGTATCCGATCCCGGTGGTCGGAGTGCTGCTCGACTCGCCCGCGCTGGACTGGCGGGCCACCATCCGCTGGAACGCCCAGCGCTTCGGCCTCCCAAAACCCGTCGCGCGGCACGTCGGCGCGTTCACGCAGTGGGTCGTCACGCGGCGCAGCGGGCAGGACTTCGACACCGTGGATCAGATTCAGGCCGCGCCCACCTTCGACGTGCCGATCCTGCTGTGGCACGGCACCCGCGACCGCACCATCCCTATCGATCAGGCTGAAGCGCTGGCCGCCGCCCGCCCCGATCTGGTCGAGTACCACCGCGTGGAGGGCGCCAAGCACATCCGCACGTGGAACATCGACCCGAAGGGCTACGACGCGCAACTGGAGGCGTTCATCGGGAAGGTAGTGCCGGGGGTGCAGCGTGAGTGACTGGCAGAGACTGACGACAACATCGGACAAGGTGGCTCTGAGAGCATCTGTCACTGATATGGATTTGCAGGATCTCCGCAAATGCGCCGGCCTTCAACTTCCCCAGAAGTACGAGGACTTCCTGCGCTATTCGGATGGACTTGATGTGTATTCATCCATTGTCTTCTCGACAAAAGACGCAATCGTCAAAAATTCTCGACCCATCACTCAGGATTGGGACGAGCTGTACATGCCTGTCGCAGGACTATTTTTCTTTGGGGAAGATGCCGACGGCGACCTATTCTTCTTCAGGCGCTTAAAGCGCTGTGTTGATCGGAGCGTGTACGTGTGGCGACACGAAGATGATAGCCGAATCCAGATCGCCTTCTCGCTTGCGGCCTTCCTCGAACAATATCTATCCGGCGATTATGATGCCTGGAATCTATAAAGGAGTAACCACCATGCGCGATGCTGTTATCGTTTCTGCTGTTCGTACCCCCGTGGGCCGTGGCGTCAAGGGTACCCTCGCCAACACCCGCCCCGACGACCTCGCGGCGCTGGTCATGAACGAGGCCGTGAAGCGGGCCGGCGTGGACGCCGGTCTGGTCGAGGACGTCTACCTGGGCTGCGCGATTCCCGAGGCGGAACAGGGCCTGAACGTGGCGCGGCTGGCGGCGCTGCGGGCCGGCATGCCGGACTCGGTGGGCGGCGTGACCGTCAACCGCTTCTGCTCCAGCGGCCTCCAGACCATCGCCATGGCGGCGGCGGCCATCCAGACGGGGCAGGCGGACGTGATGCTGGCGGGCGGCGTGGAGTCCATGAGCATGGTGCCCATGAGCGGCCACAACCCCAGCCCGAACCTGGAACTGGTGGATCAGCGCCCCGGCGCGTACATCGGCATGGGCCTGACGGCCGAGAACGTGGCCGCGAAGTACGGCGTGAGCCGTGCGGACCAGGACGCCTTCGCGCTGAGAAGCCACCAGCGGGCTGCCGCCGCGCAGGATGCCGGGAAGTTCAACGACGAGATCGTGCCGGTGCCGGTGCGCCGCGACACCGTGAAGGGCACGAAGGTCAAGTCCGAGACGCTGGCCTTCGACCGGGACGAACTGATCCGCCGGGACGCGAACCTGGAGGACATGGCGAAGGTCCGCCCGGCGTTCAAGGCGACGGGCTCGGTCAGCGCCGCGAACTCCAGCCCCTTTTCCGACGGCGCGGCGGCCGTGCTGATGATGAGCGGCGAGAAGGCGCAGGAACTGGGCGTGAAGCCGCTGGCAAGGTTCCTGGGCTTCGCGGTGGCCGGGGTCGATCCGGAACTCATGGGCATCGGGCCAGTCAAGGCCGTGCCGAAGGTGCTGGCGCAGACGGGCCTGACGCTCGCCGACATTGACCTGATCGAGCTGAATGAGGCGTTTGCGGCGCAGTCCCTGGCTGTGACACGCGAACTGGGCCTGAACGAGGACATCCTGAACGTGAACGGCGGCGCCATCGCGCTGGGCCACCCGCTGGGCTGCTCGGGCGCGAAACTCACCACCACCGCCATCTACGAACTGCGGCGCCGGGGCGGCGGCAAGGCCCTGATCACCATGTGCATCGGTGGCGGCATGGGCGCCGCCGGAATCATCGAGGTCTACCCGGCCGAGGACACCCAGGCCGCAGACTGAAGCGGGAACAGCGGAGGGGCCGGACACAGATCAGTCCGGCCCCATTTCGTTTGGAAGGTCAGCGAGCCGGAAGGTGGCGGCTGATGTTCCGTTCTGTCTCTGGACCTGTTCTGGATACCGAACCGATTGTGCGCGTCTGCGCCACGACTAGGACGGCCTTCTCCCTGGCCAACTCGCCGGCGGTGCTGCCACTCTTTGTCACGGCAGCTCGGCGCTGCTCTGTACAAGGGTGATCCGGACAGGCTGGTTCGATCCGTCTTCTGAATGAAGCCAGCCCGATCCTTCAAACGTCGTTTTTCCCTGCACTGTCGTCAGGGTGTTATCCCCATCTGTGCCGGAGATATAGGTCGTGACCAGAATTGCGCCGGCCGTCTTTTCAACCTTCCACAGGGTCGCTGACAGTGTGCCGGCTGGATCGGACTGGCTCATGATGATGTCGCCAGAGACAGTGCCGGTCTGGTTCTCGAACCCACCGACTCCCGAAGGGGCGCCATCACTTCCTACAGGGCCGGACTCGGAAGAGACAGTGGCTGTTCCGGAGTCCAGCGAAGTGGCGCCGTCCGGCGTGCTGACGGCCCAGTTCCACACCCCCTGATACCGTGTTGTGATGTCAAATGCCGCGCTGGAGCCGACATTGCCGGCCGCGTCGTATGCCTTGGCGGTAAAGCCTGTTCTGGCAGCGGTCAGATCGGGTGTGTACGTGAACGGCGAGGTCGTATCGGTCGCCAGCAGCGTGGTTCCCTGGTAGAACTCCACCCTTGTCACCTTCACGTTGTCGGTGGCAGTGGCGATAAGGGCCAGTTCACGGGTATCGCTGGTACCGCGGCTCAGAGCGACTGCCGGAGCCGTGGTATCTGGCGTGGCAGGTGCGAGACCGTCATCACAGGCCGTCAGAAGAAGAACCGCTGTGAGGGCCGACAGGAAGGCAGATTTCACCCGGCCACTGTAGGGGTGACGGCAGGAGCGCGGTGCCTCACATCCGTCAGTCCGGACCGGAAAGCGCTCGCTGGCTCAGAAGTTGGCCCTTCGGTGAAATGCGGGCGCACCCAACAGCGGATCATCGTCTCCTGTGGCGTGGGCGCACCAAGGCTAAGGGACGGACTGCGCATGTCCGTCTCTTAGCCCTGTGGAAGGGTTCAGCGGTTGAGGAAGCCCGCCGCCACGGACTTCACGGTGGTCTGATCCAGTGTCAGGGTGCGCACGGGTACGCGCTGCGAGGTAAGGTAGGCGACCGCCCGCTGCCCTGCGTTCTGCCGGGCCGTGTTCTGCCCGCTCAGCGACTGGGGAACGACGGCTGAGTCCTGTACCATCGCCAGCGCCACGGTCGCGCCCGCGGTATTGGTGGAATCGTAGATGACTGCGGCACCCTCTACCGTTGCCTTGCCCTGGTACGTGCCCAGCGTGTCGTCGGCATCCTCGCCATAGAAATAGTTGCCGGTGCTGGATTCAAGGCCGGCGCTGAAAATGACTTCCAGCTTTCCGGCTGCGAACAAGGGACCCATCAGTGAGACGCCGGTGCGATTCGCTGGGCTGTTCTGATACACGCCGAAGCCGGCCACGCGCCCCTGGAAGGAGCCCTCGTCGAAGAAGATGACGGCGCCACTGTCGATGACGGTGCCGGACGCGTCGCCCAGGGCCCAGCCCCACACGCCCTGGTAGGGGGTCACGATGTCAAACGCGGCGCTGGTGCCGACATTGCCCGCCGCGTCGTAGGCACGCGCGGTGAAGCCGGTGCGGGGTGCCGTGACGTCAGTCTCGTAGGTGAAGGGCGCCGCCTTGTCGGTGGCGAGTAGGGTGCTGCCCTGGTAGAACTCCACCCTTGAGACGCGGGTGTTGTCGCTGGCAGAAGCCGTCAGGACCACAATGCCATTGGCGTCCGAGATGCTGCGGCTCAGGCTGACGGTCGGTGCGGCCGTGTCCTTCGCGGCGGGTGTCGTACTTCCATCGCATGCGGTCAGGATCAGGGCGGCGGCCAACAGGGCTGAGCTGCTGAATTTCATGTGGGCACTCTAGTCCCGTGTTGTGGGACCGCGTGCCGCACATCCTGCAGTGAGCAATCAGGGCTGAGCTGCCCACCAGCCGTCGAACGGCGTGACGGGCAGTGCGCGTTTGTGGCGGGTGTTCACGAACATGGTCTCAATGCGCTCGGCGGCGCTGGCCTCGATGTCGCGGCCTTCCAGGTACGCGTCGATCTGGGCGTAGGTGACGCCCAGGGCGGCCTCGTCGGGCAGGCCGGGGCGGCCGTCCTCGAGGTCGGCGGTGGGCACCTTCTTCCACGCGCTCTCGGGCGCGCCGAGGTGCGCGAGCAGCTGCGCGCCCTGGCGTTTGGTCAGGCCGGTCAGGGGCGTGAGGTCCACGCCGCCGTCGCCGTACTTGGTGAAAAAGCCGGTGACCGCCTCGGCGGCGTGGTCCGTGCCGACCACAAGGAGGTTCAGCTGCCCGGCGATGGCGTACTGCGCGACCATGCGCTCGCGGGCCTTGACGTTGCCGCGCACGAAGTCGCGCAGGTCTGTGCCCAGGGCGTCGGCGGCGGCACGCGCGGCGGCGTCGGCGCTGGGGCAGATGTTCACGGTGACCGTGTGGTCCGGGCGGATGAAAGCCAGCGCCGCCTGCGCGTCAGCCTCGTCGGCCTGCACGCCGTAGGGGAGGCGCACGGCGATGAAGTTGGCCGCGCCGCCCCCGGCGCGCACGCGTTCGGCGGCGAGCTGGCACAGCCGGCCCGCCAGGGTGCTGTCCTGTCCGCCGCTGATGCCCAGCACGAAGCCGGCGGCGGGGGTGGCGCCCAGGTAGGCGCTGAGGAACGCGACGCGCCGCTCGACCTCGTGGGTGGGGTCAATGTCCGGCTGGACGTTCAGTTCGGCGCGGATGCGGTCGCGGAGCGCACTCATGACCCGGAGTATGAATCATGCCGGTGCCGGGTGAGTCGAGGACGAAGGCGGGCGGAGCGGACCGGAGGGTTCCTGGAGGGAAGCGCGCGTACACTCCGCTCGTGACCCCTGCGCCCCTGCCACCTGCGCCGTCGGCCGTGTTCACGGACCTGTATCAGCTCACCATGATGCAGGGGTACGTCGAGCACGGCCTGCACACGCAGGAAGCGGTGTTCGACCTGAGTTTCCGGCGTCGGCCGTTCCGGGGCGGGTACGCGCTGTGGGCGGGCCTGGAGCCCATGCTGGACGCGCTGGAGGCCCTGCACTTTACGGGGGACGAGCTGGCGTACCTGGACGGCCTGGGCCTGTTCCGCCCGGCGTTTGTGGACGCCCTGCGGGGGTGGCGCTTCACTGGGCGGGTGGACGCCTTCCGCGAGGGCAGCGTGGTGTTCGGGCACGAACCGTTGCTGACCGTGACCGCGCCGCTGTGGGAAGCGCAGCTCGTCGAGACCATGCTGCTGAACACCCTGAACTTCCAGACGCTGGTCGCCACGAAGGCCGCGCGCTGCGTGCTGGCCGCCGCGTCGAGCCCGCACGGGGGCACGGTCGTGGAGTTCGGCGCGCGCCGGGCGCAGGGGCCGGACGGCGCGCTCTCGGCCACGCGCGCGGCGGTGGTGGGCGGCGCGGTCGGCACCAGCAACGTGGAGGCCGGCCTGCGCTGGGGGCTGCCGGTCACCGGGACGCACGCGCACGCGTGGGTGGAGAGCTTTCCCGACGAACTGAGCGCGTTCCGCGCGTACGCCCGCACATACCCGGACGCCACGACCCTGCTGCTCGACACGGTGGACACCCTGGCGAGCGGCCTGCCGAACGCGCTGACGGTCGCCCGCGAGCTGCGCGCCGCCGGGCACGAGCTGCGCGGCGTGCGATTGGACAGCGGCGACCTCGCGTACCTGTCGCGGCGGATTCGGGCGGACCTCGACGCGGCGGGTTTCGAGGACGTGCGGATCGTGGCCAGCAACGACCTCTCGGAGGACGTGATCACCGCGCTGATCGCGGAGGGCGCGCGGATCGACGTGTACGGCGTGGGCACCCAGCTCGTCACGGCGGGTGGCGAGGGCGGTGGCGCGCTGGGCGGCGTGTACAAGCTGGTGCAGCTGGGCGGGCGGCCCCGCATGAAGCTCACCGCCGATCCCGGCAAGGCCAGCGTGCCGGGCGTCAAGCACGTGTGGCGCGGCGCAGAGGGCCCGGCACCCGACGCGCCCTACGCGTGGGACGTCCTGACGCTTGGGGAGCCGCCCGAGCCGGGCGACGTGGTGAGCGACCCCGTGAACCCGCTGCGCGCCGCGCGTGTGCCCGCCGGGCTGCACTGGGCGCCGGCCCGTGAGATGGTCATGCGGGGTGGCGTCCGCACGGGCGCGCCCGAGGCCCTGCTGGACGTGCAGGCGCGGGCGCGGCGCGAACTCGCCCGTGTGCCGGCCGGCACCCGCCGCCTGCTGAACCCGCACGTGTACCGCGTGAGCCTCGCCCCGGAGGTGGCCGCCCTGCGCGACCGGGAACGCGCGCGGCTGCTGGGCCAGTCCAGCGCGTGACCGACGTGCTCCGCCGCTTCCCTGCGATGCCGGTCGATTCCGCTGGCCCCCGACCGGTCGAGGACGATCACCGCACGCCAGTCTGGGCGCATCCATGAGCCCCGTGGACGGCGCGGTGTTCATCGGGCGCTGCCAGCCGCCGCACGACGCGCATGTCGGGGCGGTCCTGGCGGCGCTGGACGCCGCGCCGCGCGCCGTGGCGCTGCTGGGCAGCGCGAACCTCGCGCGCAGCGTCCGCAATCCCCTGAGCGCTCCGGAACGCGCCCGGCTGCTGCGCGCCGCCGTGCGGGACGCTGGGGGCGACGTGCGGCGCGTGACCATCCGCCCGCTGCCCGACCGCTTTGACGGCGAGCGCTGGGCGGCCGACGTGCGCGCGGTGGTGGCCGGCGTGCTCGGCCCGGCCGCGCGGATCGCCCTGGTCGGGCACGAGAAGGACGCCAGCGGCGCGTACCTGCGCTGGTTTCCCGGCTGGACGCGCGTGCCCCTGCCCGGCGTGCCCGGTCTGGACGCCACCCGCATCCGCGCCGCTTGGCTGACTGGAGCCCCCCTGCCGCCGGGCGTGCCCCCGCGGGTGACCGCGTGGCTGGCGGCCTTCGCGGCGCGCCCGGCGTTTGCTCGCCTGGCGGCCGACTGGGTCGCCGTCGAGGCTGCCCGCGCGGCGCTGCCACCCGGCGTCCGGCTCCACGAGGAACGCTGGCTGCAGATCCACGCCGGTCAGGTATGGCTGCACACGCGCCGGGGCGACATCGGCTGGGGGCTGTGGGAGCTGCCGGGACGGGTGCTGTCGCCGGGGCACCGACCGGAGCGGGACGGCGTGGTGTTCGGCAATCCCGCCCGCGCGCTCGTCGGGCAGGCGGTCGCGCACGTCTACCGGGCGCCGCCCCCGCCGGACGTGCTCGCCCGGCCAGTCGACCTCGCGGCGGCCCTGGCCCGCCCTCGCCGCTTCCACGAGGACCACCACGTCATCCTGACGCGGCTGCTGGGGGGCTAGCCCTCCCCGGACGACTCCTTCACGTTGTCGGCTTCATCCTTGAGCCAGCCGGTCGTCTTGCGGCGGTTCATCTCCCCGAAGGCCGACAGCCACTCCGGCTCGCTCAGGCCGTCCAGATCACGGCCGGAGAAGCGTTCGAGCAGCACGTCGCGCATCACCGCCGCCTCGTAGTCGCTGGCGCTCTGGGCGCCCAGGCGCTCCAGCACGGCGCCGGTGCTCAGGTGCTCGTCGATATTCATGTCAGGCCTCCTGGATGTCGAAGGGAAACACGGACGCCTCGGACGTCACGTGGAACCGGCGGCGCAGGTCGTCGAGCTTGCGGTGGGCTTCGGCCGTGTGCGCGACCAGGCCGTGCGGCACCTCCGCCGTCTCGTGGGCGAAGGTGACCCCCTCGACCTCCACGCCGGGCGCGCCGCCGTCCAGGGTCACGAACCGTGCCGGCACCTGCCCGCCCGGCACGAGAAGCATGAAGTCGTCCATGCCGGCACTGTCGCGCATCGGGGCGCGGCGCACCACCGCCCGGCTGACGCTTCGCCTTGCGGTGTTCTGAAGGAACGCCCCCGCTGCGCTACCCTGACCGGATGCCGGACGCTTCCCCTCCCCGTTCCCGCCTGCGCCTGCGGGTCTCTCCGGCCGCCGAGGCGCACGTGCGCGCCGGCCACCCGTGGGTGTACGAGTCCAGCGTGCGCGAGCAGAACCGTGAGGGCGACGCCGGAGAGCTGGCTGTGATCTACGACCGCCGCGACCGCTTCCTGGCGATCGGGCTGTACGACCCGGACTCGCCGCTGCGGGTGCGCGTGCTGCACCACGGCTCGCCCGCCACCCTGGACGACGCGTGGTGGGCGGCCCGGCTGGACGCGGCCATCGCCCTGCGCGCGCCCCTGTTCGGTCCGGACACCGACGGCTACCGGGTCGTGAACGGCGAATCCGACGGCTTTCCCGGTCTGGTGCTTGACCGCTACGGCACCACGCTGGTCGTGAAGCTGTACACCGCCGCGTGGTTCCCGCTCCTGGAGCGCGTGCTGGAGCTGCTCGCGGCGCGTTTCCCTTACGCCGTGGTGCTGCGCCTGAGCCGCAACATCCAGGCCGGGGCGGCGCGGGAGGGCCTGTTCGACGGGCAGCTCCTGCGCGGCTCGGTCGGAAACGGCACCGTGGTCTTCCGCGAGACCGGCCTGGCCTTCGAGGCGGACGTGGTGCGCGGTCAGAAGACCGGCTTCTTCCTCGACCAGCGCGAGAACCGCCGCCGGGTGGAGACCCACGCGCGCGGGCGGCGGGTGCTGAACGCGTTCTCGTTCAGCGGGGGCTTCTCGCTGTATGCCGCGCGCGGCGGCGCGGCGGAGGTCGTGAGCCTCGACCTGAGCGCGCACGCCCTGGCGAGCGCCGAGCGGAACTACGCCCTGAACCCCCGCCTGACCGCGCCGCACGACACGGTGCAGGCCGACGTGTTCGAGTGGCTGGCCCACACGGAGCGCACCTTCGATCTGGTGGTCCTCGATCCGCCCTCGCTGGCGCGGCGGGAAGCCGAGCGGGCCGGCGCCATCCGCGCGTACGGGAAGCTCGCGGCGGACGGAATCGCCCGGCTGTCGCGGGGCGGCATCCTGGTCAGCGCGTCGTGCTCCGCGCACGTCAGCGCCGACGAATTCTGGGACGCGGTGAGGGACGCTGCGCAGCGCAGTGGGCGGGCATGGACGGAACTCCTCACGTCGCAGCACGCGCCGGATCACCACGCGGCATTCCCGGAAGCGCAGTACCTCAAGGCGATCTTTCTGCGGCTGGACTGACCGCCGGACCACCACGGATGAAGGCGACCTCAAAGCGTCGGTGCACACGGCGATTTCCGGTGTCTTACCGTGGCGGCATATGGTGCCCCATGTGGTTCCGACCCCCGCAGCGCGCCGCCCCAGTCCGCTCGCGCTGGGTGCGGCCCTGAGCGTGCTCCTGGCCGCATGCGACGGCGGCACCGGGACCACGAACCCCCCGCCGGCCGTGCCGCGGTCCACCATCAGCGGGACCGTCACGCTGCCCGGCGCGGAGGTGGCCGCCCTCCCCACCACCCGCGCCCTGCGGCCCGGCGAGGTTCTCCGCGACGCCTACGGCCAGCCGTGGCGCGTGCAGAGCGCGGCGCACGCGAGTCCGCAGTCCGGCGCGGCGATTCCCGGCGAGTACGTGATCGTGACCCGTCCCGGCCTGTCGGCGCAGGTCCTGACCACGGCCCTCTCAGCGCTGGTCGTGCCGACGGTCGGCCGGCTGGACCTGGCGCGGGTGGGCGGCGCTCCGGCCGTGGGCATCTGGCTGTACCGAGCCGGCCGCGCCCTGGACGCCGCGCAGTCGGCCCAGGTGCTGCGCACGCTGGCCGCGCAGCCGGGCGTCGTGAGCGTCAACCCGAACCGGCGGTTGGAGCCGCTGGCCACCCCAAACGACACGTACTACCCGGCGCAGTGGCACTACCCGGCCATGAACCTGCCCGAGGCGTGGAACCGCACCACCGGCCGGGCCATCACGGTCGCGGTGGTGGACACCGGCATCGTGGCGCACCCGGACCTCGCCGGTCAGGTGCTGCCCGGCATGGACTTCATCAGCGACCCCGCCCAGTCCGGCGACGGCGACGGTATCGACCCAGACCCCACCGATCCTGGCCCCGGTGAGTATCACGGCACGCACGTGGCCGGCACGGTCGCCGCGCGGACGAACAACGGCGTGGGCGTGGCCGGCGTGGACTGGGGCGCGAAGCTGCTGCCGGTGCGCGCCCTGAACAGTGCCGCCGGCAGCCTGTCGGACATCCTGATGGGCGTGCTGTGGGCGGCCGGCGAGACGGTGGACGGCGTGCCCGTGAACCCGAACCCCGCGCGCGTGATCAACCTCAGCGTGGGCGGGGCCGGGGAGTGCACGGCGGCCGAGCAGCAGGTGTTCACGCGGCTCGCGGCGCGCGGGATCGTGACCGTCGTGGCCGCCGGCAACGACAACGTGGACGCCAGCACCGTGTCGCCCGGCAACTGCGCGGACGTGATCACGGTCGGCGCGGCCGGTCCCGACGGCCGCCGTGCGCCGTACTCGAACTACGGCGCGCGGATCGACGTGCTGGCGCCGGGCGGAAACTCCAGTCTGGGCGTGACCGTCGGCGCGGACACCTACCCGGGCGGGGTGCTCAGTACCAGCTTCGACGACGCCACCCGGACCTCCCGCTACGCCTTCCTGGACGGCACCTCCATGGCCGCGCCGCACGTCTCGGGCGCGGTGGCGCTGCTGCTCGGCCAGGAGCCCGACCTGACGGCGGCCCAGGTGCGTGCCCGCCTGAAGGCCACGGCCGCGCCGCTCGGCAGCCGCTGCGATGTCGCGGACGGCTGCGGCGCCGGCCTGGTGGACGCCCGCGCCCTGCTGGTGGGCAGCCCGGCCACGCCCGCGCCGACCCCGACGCCCACCCCGGCCGCGCCCCGCGTGCCGCCCATCGTGGAGGCGCTGTATATCAGGACCGGTACGCCCACCCTGGAGTTCGACTACGCCCGCAGCACCTCGGTCCGGCTGCCCGTGGACACCCTGACGCCCCCGTATACCCTGTCGGGGCTGGAGTCGGGACCGTACGTGGTCGCTGCGTGGCAGGACCTCAACGGCGACGGGCTGGTGAACGAGGGCGAACCCTACGGCGCGTACCCGGACCCCGTGACCGTGACGGGCACGCCGCGCGACCTCACGGAGATCAATCTGACCCTGGGGGCGTACTCCGTGCAGGTGGCGGACGTGAAGGCGCCCGGTGCCCTCAGGGACGCGCTCGAGACGCTGGCCCGCGCCGGCCGCTGACGCCCGGCCGGTCCCGCTACACTCCAGCGCATGACCCCGCCGCAGGCCGTGATCCTCGATCTGGACGACACCCTCTTCGACGACACGCACTGCACGCGCGCTGGCCTGCGCGGCCTGACACGCGCACACGGCCTGACCTGCGACCCGGACGACGTGTTCCGGCGCCATGCCGCGCACTTGCGCGCCATTGACCCGCTGCTGTTCCGGGGCGAGCTGAACGCGCACGGTGCCCGCGTGCTGCGCTTCACCCGGCTGCTGACCGACCTGGGCGTGCCGGGGCCGGACGGTGAGGCCGCCACGGTCACGTACCGCACGGCCTACCGCGCCGCGTGGACGCTGCTGGACGGCGCGGCCGGGGTGCTGCACGCGCTGCGCGCCGCCGGCGTGACCACCGCGATCCTCACCAACTATGTCCGCGAGGTGCAGGTCGAGAAGCTGGCCCACTTCGGCCTGGACACGCTGGTGGACGCCGTGCTGTGCATCGAGGATGTGCCCGCCCCGAAGCCGGACGCGCGCTCGTACCACGCGGCGTGCGCGGCGCTGAGCGTTGCGCCGGCGCAGGCCGTGATGGTCGGGGATTCGTGGACGAACGACGTCGCGGGCGCGCGGGCGGCCGGCCTGCGGGCGGTGTGGCTGAGCCGCACGGCTGCCCCCGCCCCGGAGCCCGGCGTGCCGACGGTCGCTCGCCTGGCTGATCTCCCGGCCGCGCTAGGCCTCGTGATCGCGTGACGCGGTGGCCTCGGCGTCCGCCTCCGCGCGGTGCAGGGCAGGCAGCACGTACCGGGCGATGATCTCCAGCGAGTGCGCGGCCACCTGCGGCGCGGGGTGGTCGTGCAGCAGCCAGCGCACGTCCTCCTCAAGGTCCTCGAGCGGGCGGCGCAGCACGTAGTAGCGCAGCCGGTCCGCGTCCGGCGTGTACGGGCGGCCCAGACCGTATTCGTACGCCGGGAGCAGCGTCGGCAGGTGCGGTCCCAGCATCCACAGGTCGTGTTCCGGTGGGGCCAGCCGCGCCGTCTCCCAGTCGATCAGCCACAGCAGGCCGGCCGCGTCCCGCATCACGTTCCCGCCGTGCGCGTCGGTGTGGCACACCACCTGCGGCGCCGTCCGCTGCCGCAGCGCCGCCGCGAGGGTCACCGTGCGCTCCAGCACGCGGGCCACGGTGTCCAGATGCGGCGCCAGGACGTCGCGCAGCGCCCGCTGTTCCGGCCGCGCGTCCGGCGGCAGGTGGGGGAGGGCGTCGATGGCGGCCCGCAGCCCACCCTCGAAGGGCAGGCCGAAGTCCTCCGGGGGCATCGGCAGGACCGGAACCGCCCGCATCAGCTCGTCGGTGGCGCCGTGCAGGCGGCCCAGCAGCCCGGCGAGGTCCGGCCGCGCCGCGTCCCAGCCGTCCCCCACGGCCGCGCCTTCGATCCAGGCATAGGCGAAAACATGCAAGCCGCCCAGCGCCGCCATCCACCCGCCGTCCAGGGTCGGGAGCGGCATGGGCACGCGCGGCAGCACGCCCGAGGCACGGAGCGCCCGCAGCAGCGGTACCTCGGCCAGTGCCCGCGCCGTGACCCGTGCGCCGTACGGCGAGTCCGGCATCACCTTCAGAAAAAAACGGCCCGCCGGTCCCTGTGCCCGGTAGGCGTGCGCGGTGCCGGTGGGCAGGAACGTCACCGAGTCCACGTCCAGCCCGAAGGCCGAGCTCACCACCGACACGAGGGCGGCGGAGTCCAGGTCCGGCGGCGCGCTCACCGCTTCATCGCCGCGCGATCACCAGCAGGCCCGACACGATCAGGGCCGCGCCCATCAACATGCGCGGTGTGATCTGCTCGCGCAGCAGCCACCACGCCAGCAGCATCGCCACCACCACGCTGCCCTTGTCGATCAGCGCGACCGTCGCCACGTCGCCCACCTTCAGCGCCTTGTAGTAGAAGATCCACGACAGCGCCGTGGTGACGCCGGACGCCCCCAGCCACCACAGGTTCAGCGCCCGCACGCCCGCCACGTCCCGCCACGGCACGAACATCGCCGCGAACAGCAGCACGAACACGAAGACGAACACCGTGCGGATCGTCAGGCCCAGTTCCCCGCTGATCCCCGTCAGTCCCTGCTTGGCGATCACGGACGTGAAGCCCGCGAAGACCATCGACAGCACCGCCCACCCGATCCACTGAGGCATGCGGGCAGTGTAGGCCGGCACGCGCGGCCGGCACCCGTGCCCACCGCCGGGCGCAGTAGCCTGCGTCATGCCCACGCCGGACCTGCTGGACGCCCTGCTCGACTCGTGGGACCGCAATAACCGCATCCTCGTGAATGTGCTGCGCGCCCTGCCATCCGGCGGCCTGGAGGCCCGCGCGCTGCCCGGCCACCCCACCGTTGCGCAGCTGCTCACGCACATGAGCCACGTGCGCCTCGTGCTGGTCGAGGAGAACGCCCCGGAGGCTGCCCGGCCGGTGCCGGCCGACGAGTGGGCCGCGGAGACCGACCCCGCCATCATCGCGCGGGGCCTGGAGGACAGCGCTGCCGCCGTGCGCGGCGCCGTCCGCGGCCGGACCGCACAGGGCCGGATGCTGGACGACCGCTACGATCACCCGCTGCTGCTCCTCCAGCACCTGATCTGGCACGAGGGGTACCACCACGGCCAGATCAAGCTGGCCCTCCAGGCCGCCGGAACGCCGCTCCCGGACGACGTGGCCGGCCCGCTGACGTGGGGCGTGTGGATGCGGCGGCGCTGAACAGGGCCGGGCGTGATCCCCGGCCCTGCTGCGCAGTCCGCTGCTCAGCGCCGCGCGCGGTAGCGGCGGATCAGCGTGTTCGTGCTGCTGTCGTGCTCCAGATCCGGCTCGGTCCCGGTGGCCAGTTCCGGCACGATCTTGCCGGCGAGCACCTTGCCCAGCTCCACACCCCACTGGTCGAAGGAGTTGATGTTCCACACCGCGCCCTGCACGAAGACCTTGTGCTCGTACAGCGCGATCAGGGCGCCCAGGCTGCGCGGCGTCAGGCGGTCCACCAGGATGGTGTTGGTCGGCCGGTTGCCGTCGAACACCCGGTGCGGGGCGAGCCCCGGCGCCACGCCCTCGGCGAGCACCTGCTCCAGGCTCTTGCCGAAGGCCAGCGCCTCGGTCTGCGCGAACACGTTCGCCATCAGCAGGTCGTGGTGCGGCGCGCCGCCCTCCAGCGGCAGCGGGTTCAGCGTCTGGCAGAAGCCGATGAAGTCGCAGGGAATCAGCTTGGTGCCCTGGTGGATCAGCTGGTAGAAGGCGTGCTGCCCGTTCGTCCCCGGCTGGCCCCAGATGACCGGGCCGGTCTGATAGTCCACCGGCTGCCCGTCCAGAGTGATGTGCTTGCCGTTGCTCTCCATGTCGAGCTGTTGCAGGTACGCGGGGAAGTACGCGAGGTACTGGTCGTAGGGCAGCACGGCGTGGCTCTGGGCATCAAAGAAGTTGTTGTACCAGATACCCAGCAGGCCCAGCAGCACCGGCAGGTTCTGCTCCAGCGGCGCGCTGCGGAAGTGCTCGTCCATGTCGTGGAAGCCGGAGAGCAGGTCACGGAAGCCGTCCGGGCCGATGGCGAGCATCACGCTCAGGCCAATGGCGCTGTCCATGGAGTAGCGCCCGCCGACCCAGTCCCAGAAGCCGAACATGTTGGCGGTGTCGATGCCGAAGGTCTGCACCGCCTGTGCGTTGGTCGAGACCGCCACGAAGTGCCGCGCCACGGCCGCGTCGTCCTTCAGCGCGCCGAGCAGCCATGCGCGGGCGCTGCGGGCGTTCGCCATGGTCTCCTGGGTGGTGAAGGTCTTGGAACTCACGATCACCAGCGTCTCGGCCGGGTCGAGGTCACGGGTCTTCTCGACCAGGTCGGTGCCGTCCACGTTCGAGACGAAGCGCAGCGTCAGGTCACGCTGCGCGTAGTGCTTCAGCGCCTCGTAGGCCATGACCGGCCCCAGGTCGCTGCCACCGATGCCGATGTTCACGATGTTCTTCAGGGGCCGGCCGGTGTAGCCCAGCCACGTGCCGGCGCGCACCTGATCCGCGAAGGCCGCCATACGGTTAAGGACTTCATGCACGTCCGGGATCACGTTGTGGCCGTCCACGGTCACGCCCGCGCCGTCCGGGGCGCGCAGGGCGGTGTGCAGCACGGCGCGGCCTTCGGTCACGTTGATCTTCTCGCCGGCGAACATCGCGTCGCGCTTGGCGGCCACGCCGGTTTCGCGCGCCAGGTCGAGCAAAAGCGTCAGCGTCTCGTCGGTTACACGGTTCTTGCTGTAATCCAGGTAAAGGCCGGCTCCCTCGGCGCTCAGGCGCTCCCCGCGCGAGGTGTCCGCGTCGAACAGCGCGCGCAGCGTCAGAGAAGCGGTGTCCTGGGCGTGCTTTTTCAGGGCTTGCCAGGCGGTGGTCGTGGTGAGCGCTGCGGTCATGCGTGAACCTCCTGCGGAGTGTCCGGGCTGGACATACCCCCGAATCCCGTCACGATACCCCCCCGGCGAGGGCCACGGTTTTAATTGTCCACGCGGTGAGAGTGGCGTGTGAGCGCACTTCGTAAGGTGCCTTATGCAAAGGAACCGACCACTTCATCCCTGGGAGTCACGCGGCGCTTCGGCCTCCGCTTACCCTCACCGTCGCCCCGGTCAGTCTGCTCCGCAGCGCAGCACGTACACCCCGCAGACCCTGACCTCCGCCCTGATCGCCGAGGAGCAGCGTCAGGTGTTCGCGATCCTCAACCGCCTGCGTCAGGCCCGCCTGCGCTGAGCCCGGCGCCGTCTCTGCGCCCGCCACCGGACAGCGGCCGGTCGGCGGGCGCGCCGCACCACAGAGCCCTAGTCGCGGTGCTGTGCCGGGACGGGCGTGGGCGCCAGGGCGCCGTACATCAGCAGCGAGAAGCGGTCCTGCCAGTCGCGCTGCACCTCGCGCTGGTCGCGGTGCCCGCCGTGCAACAGCGCCAGCAGGCACGCGTCCACCAGCAGCGCGCTGAGCATGCCCACGTTCGCGCCGGGCCGCAGGCTGCCCTGGTGCTGCATGGCGAGCAGCACCGGTTCCACCAGCGCGCCCAGGGTCAGGGCGGTGCGCAGGCCGTCGCCCGGCAGGGCGCTGCGGGCCTGCGGGCTGTCCGGGGCGTGCGGTGCGCCCAGTACCGCCTGGCCGACCGCGCCCACCAGGTGGCGGTAGCGCACCCCCAGGTCCGCCATCCGCAGCGTGACCTTGTCCCACACCTGCTGCGGGTTCGCGCCGGCGTGCAGGCGCTCCAGGGCGTCGTCGCGGCTCTCGGCCACCGCCTTCTCGAAGTGCGCGAGCAGCATGTGCACCTTGCTGGGAAAGTAGCGGTAGAGGTTCGTGCGGCTCACGAACGCGGCGCGGGCGATGTCCTGCGCGCTGGTGGCCTCCAGGCCGCCGCGCGCGAACAGCTCGAACGCGACCCGCGCGATGCGGTCACGCCGGGCCTGCTCCTGCTCGAGACGGTCGACCTTCACGCGTCCAGCATACCGTCCGCGTCATGAAGGCGTACCCGGGCACCCTGATCAGGTGTTTAGATCGGGTGGGTCGTGCGGCCCTCCCCACGCCGGTCGGCGCGGCCTAGTACGGCCCTGCATTTCCAACCATACCCCCATTTCCCCCGGTTCGCTGTGAGGTCTTTGCCTGACAGCTCACGAACGCGGAGCCTAGAGTGGGCTACCGGCATCCGGAGTCCGCTTCCACAGTGTCCGGGCCGGAAAAGGTGAGGTGAATCCGTGCACATCTACAAGCTGTCTGGCCGGAACGTCGAAGTCACCGATGCGATGCGGGATTACGTGGAGGACAAGCTCATGCGGCTTGACCGCTACAACGATCAGATCACCGACGCGCGCGTCACCCTGACCGTGCGCGACGTCCGTGACGCTGCCCGCCGCAACCGGGTCGAGGTGCAGCTGAACGTCCCGCACGGCATCATCCGGGCCGAGGAGCACCACGCGGACATGTACGCCGCGATCGACAAGGCCAGCGACGTCCTCGAGCGGCAGCTGCGGAAGTTCAAGACCCGCTACATGAAGCAGCGCCACGACGCCGTGCCGCAGCCCGAACCCGGCCCTGCCGAGGCGGACGTGAACGCCGGCTACGACGACGTCAGCGAGTTCCGCGCCGAGATCGTGCGCACCAAGCGCTTCGAGCTGCGCCCCATGAGCCCCGAGGACGCCGTTGCGCAGATGGAAGCGCTCGGCCACGACTTCTACGTGTTCGTGCATATGAAGTCCGGGCACTCGGCGGTCGTGTACCGCCGCAAGGACGGCCATTACGGCCTGATCGAACCCAGCGCCTGACGCGCATGGGTGGGCGGGGGGAGATGGGCGCTGGCCCGTTCCCTCCGCCCTGTGTTTGCAGGCTCCGGGCGGCGCGACGGGCAATCTGCTAGCCTGCGCCACATTGTGATCGCGCACGTGATCAATCCCGGGACCAGTGGCGTGAAGCTCGCCTGCGCAGTCATCGAGCCCAGCGCGAACCCCGCCCTGCCCGGCCAGCTGCGCGTGACCCTGACCCGCGACGAACTGCCGCTGGACGCGCCACCCACCGCCGCCGACATCCCGGGGCTCGCGCAGCGCATCCTGACCCGCACCCAGGACTGGGCGGCGCCGGACGCCATCGTGGGGCGCGGCGGATTGATCGGCAAGGTGAGCGCCGGCACGTATCCGGTCACGCCGGAGCTCGCCGAGTACGCCGTGCAGGGCGAGCGGGCGCAGCTGCCGGGCAACCTGGGCGGGCCGCTGGCGCTGGCGGTCGCGCAGGAGCGCGGCGTGCCCGCGTATATCGTCGATCCGCAGAGCATCGACGAACTGCTGCCCGAAGCGCGCGAGACCGGGCTGCGCGGCCTGCGGCGCGGCGCGCAGTTCCACGCGCTGAACACCCGCGTGGTGGCCCGGCGCGCCGCGCACGAGATCGGCAAGCGCTTCCCGGAATCCCGCATCGTGGTCGCGCACCTCGGGGCCACGACCAGCGTTACGGCCTTCGAGAACGGCCGCGCCATCGACACCAGCGGCACCGGCCCGGACGGCGGCCCCATGGGCGCCCTCCAGAGCGGCCCGCTGCCCGCGCGCATGCTGCTGGCCCTGGTCCGCGAACACGGTGAGGACGGCGCGCTGCATCTGCTGGCGGCCGGGGGCGGCTTCCTGTCGCTGGCGGGCAGCGCGAACCTGAGGGACCTTGAGGCCCGCGCGCCCAGCGACCCGGACGTGCAGGCCGCCGCCGCCGCCTTTGTGCACCAGGTGTGCCGGGCCATCGGGGCGCTGACCGGCGCGCTCAGCGGGCGCCCGGACGCCATCGCCATCACCGGCGGGATCGCCAAGTGGGACGATCTGGTGGACCGCATCGAGCGGCGGCTCGCGTGGATCGCGCCGGTGCTGGTCATTCCCGGCGAGCTGGAACTCGAGGCGCTGGCCGAGGGTGCCGGGCGCGTGCTGCTGGGCCTGGAGGCCGCCCGCGAGTGGAAGGCCCCCGCGCCCGCCGGAAGCTGACGTGGCCCGCCGCACCCCCCGCCCCGCCCCCGCGCCGATTCGCGCGACGTCCATGTGGCGCGTGGATCAGGTGTTCCTGGCCCGGCGGGGCATGCGGGTGGAGGTGACGTGCTCGCTGGTGAACGACCAGGGCGGGCTGCGCAACCTGTCGATCACCGCGCCCACCGACGACCCCACGCAGGCCGTGCGGCACGCGGCGCGCTTCATCGCCGGGAAGGGCAACGTGAGCGGCGCCCGGCAGGCGCGCGTGCGCTGGACGCGCGAGCAGGCGACCACCGAGCAGGACGCCCTGATCCGCGACCGCGCGCTGGAGGACGACTTCCTCGACGAGTTCGAGGAGACCCTGGCGGCGGTGCGCGACCAGCAGCGCTGAGTTCGTCCCCACGACACTCCGGTCACCGATGACGACCGGATGAACGCCACCGCGCTGATGCGGGCGCGGCGCCGGGTGTACACTCGCCTCCACACACCTGACCGACTGCCGGCGTCCGTCCGCCAGCCCTGTCCGCTACCCCAAAAGGATCGGTGGTTCCCGTGCCCGTCCGTATTGTGAGTGTCGCCGCGCACAGCGGCGCCGGCAAAACCACGCTGACCGAAGCCCTGCTGCACCGCAGCGGGGCCATTCCACGTCTGGGCCGGGTCGAGGACGGTACGACCACCAGCGACCACACCGACGCCGAGAAGGCCCACGGCTTTTCCATCACGACCGGCGTGGTGCGCCTGACCCACGCCGGCACCGAGATCACCATCCTGGACACGCCCGGCTACGCAGACTTCGTGCGCGAGATCCGTGGAGCGGTGCGCGCCGCCGACGCCGCGCTGATCGTGGTGAGCGCCGTGAGCGGTGTGGAGGTCGGCACCGAGCGCGTGTGGGCGACCGCCGACCGTTTCGGCATGCCGCGCATCGTCGTCATCAACAAGATGGACCGTGAGCGCGCGGACTTCTTCGCGGTGCTGGCCGACATCAAGGCCAGCCTCAGGGGCGCTCCGGCCGCGCTGTACGTGCCGGTGGGGGAGGGCGCGGACTTCACGGACGTGGTGGAGGTCCTGAGCGGCCGGGCGGCCAGCGGGCAGCCCGCCCCGGACGCCATGCGCACCGTGCTGCGTGAAGCGCGCGAGACCCTGGTGGACGCCATCGTCGAGACCGACGACGATCTGATGACCCGCTACCTGGAGGGCGAGGAGATCGCTGAGGACGAGCTGCGCGCCGCCCTGGTGCGCGCGGTGCACGCGGGCAGCCTCTACCCGGTGCTGCCGGTGAGCGCCGCGACTGGCGTCGGCTTGGACACCCTGGCGGACCTGCTGGTGGACGGTCTGCGCTCGGCCCGGGAACGCGGCCCGGTGACCGGGCTGGACGGCCAGACGCGCGAGCCCAGCCCGGACGCTCCCTTCAGCGCCCGGGTGTGGCGCATGAGCATCGACCCCTTCGTGGGCAAGATCGCGTACGTGCGCGTGTGGAGCGGCACCCTGAAGCCCGGCGACACCGTCCGCAACACCACCCGCGGCGCGGACCTGAAGCCCGCGCACCTGTACGTGATGAACGGCAAGGACCTGACCGAGGTGCCCGAACTGCGCGCCGGCATGATCGGCGTGCTGACCAAGCTGGGTGACCTGCATACCGGCGACACGCTCGCCGATCCGCAGAGCCCCATCGAGTACGACCCGCTGTGGCTGCCGGACCCGGCGCACACCGTCGCGCTCCACCCGGTCACCCGGCAGGACGAGGACAAGATCGGCGCGGCCATCGCCCGCCTGATGGAGGAGGACCCCACCCTGCACTTCACGCGTGAGCCGCAGACGGGCGAGCAGCTCCTGAGCGGCATGGGCGACATGCACACCACCATTGCCATAGAAAAACTCGCCGCGCTGGGCGTGAACGTGACCACCACCGCGCCGCAGATTCCCTACCGCGAGACCATCCACGCCGCCAGCGAGGCGCAGGGCAAGCACAAGAAACAGAGCGGCGGTCACGGCCAGTACGGCGACTGCAGGGTCCGCATCGAGCCCGGCGAGGGCTACGGCTTCCGCTCGGCCGTGGTGGGCGGCGCGATTCCCGGCAAGTACATCCCCAGCATCGAGAAGGGCGTGCAGGACGCCATGGGACGCGGCACGCTGGCCGGTTTTCCCATCCAGGACGTCCACGTCACGGTGCTGGACGGCAGCTACCACGACGTGGACTCCAGCGACATCGCCTTCCGCACCGCCGGCAGCCTGGCCCTGAAAAACGCGCTGGAGGGCGCCCGGCCGGGCCTGCTGGAGCCCGTGATGCTCCTGAGGGTCCGCGCGCCCGCGCAGTTCACGGGCGACCTGATCGGCGACCTGCAGACCCGCCGCGCCCGCGTGCAGGGCATGGAACCCGAGGGCACCGTGATCACCGTCACGGCCGTGGTGCCGCAGGCGGAACTCCAGAACTACTCCGCGGACCTGCGCAGCCTGACCGGCGACCGCGGCGCGTTCTCGGTCAAGGCGCACGGCTACCAGGACGTGCCGGAGCACATTGCCAGGAAGGTGATCGAGGACCGCAGGGCGGCGCTGGCGAACGCGTGAGGGTCAGTCCGGGGACAGGCCGTTCCAGAATGCGCTGAACGGATGCCACTTGACCTCGCCGGTGTCCGCAGTGATTTCGCGCCACACAAAGTGGTCGCCGGCTCCGGGCGTGGCATCAATGATGTCCGCCGGCACGATGACCTCTGGCTGTGGGCGCGTGTACCGGATACGGACGATCTCGCCAAACCGCGTCAGCAGGAGGGTGTCGTTGTCCGGCCACGCGATCCTCAGGAGTGCCGTCGCTTCGGTGTAGGTGACGACTGGGTGAGCAGCGGGCAGTGGAGCACGAGTGATTGGAGAGGGGTGTGGAGCCGACGGCGGCAATTGATACCGAAGGCTGCCCCCCGTGTCCAGTGCGACGCGGAGTCCGTCGCCCTCCGACACCCACCATCCGCACGTCCGTCCCAGCCACACGGAACACCTGCTGTTCCGTTCGGGCGTCGAACACGATCAGTTCGCTACCGTTGTATCTCAGCGCGGCCAGGCGCGGCGCCGTGGGGTGCCAGCGGACGGTATCCCAGGTGTAGAACTGACGGCTGATGGGCAGCCGCCAGATCACTGATCCACCCCCGGAACGAACGATAGCCACAAGATTGTGGTCTCCCGCAGCGGCGATCAGTGCTCCATCTGCGCTCCACGCTGTCGAATACACCGCACAACCGAGATCGGCCCGCCACAGTTCCTCGCCGTCTGCCACGCTGAGCACGAGCAGCGTCTCCGCATGGGTGCCCACCGCGATCCATCCGCCGTCAGGACTGAAGTCCAGCCCCCCCGCCCAGTCGCCAGCGTGATACGTCCAGATGACGGCACCCGATGATGCCTGAAGCATGGTGATATGGCCCTCTTCGCTGCTGGTCAACAGCGTCTGGCTGTCCGGGCTCCACGCGAGCCTGAGCACGGGGTCCTGGTGATGGTGTGCACACCAGCGAGTCCGTCCAGTCCGGATATCGAGGACCCGGATCTGATTCTCTTTTTCCACAATGGCGAGCCAATCACCGTCTGGGCTGACAACAAGCCAGGAGCCGTCCGGGCCGAGGTGGTCAAGCCTCACAGGGTGCTCTTTTGGGAGCTTCCCCGGACACTCCTTGCCCATTAGTTCCCACATCCGGTCGAACAGGGTGATGGTCATGCCCACAGCCTCACAGCAGGTGAGGTCTGGGCATGGGCTGAAGCGACGGAGAAACCAGACGTCTGCTCACAGAGTCCGAGTCTATCCGGTTCGCCCCTGAACCGGCACCCGCTCTGCCGGCGGTGCCTCGCCTCCCGCGCCGCTGAATTGCGCCGCGTACAGCCCGGCGTACAGCCCGTGGCGGGCCAGCAGCTCCTCGTGCGTGCCCTGCTCGACGATCTGGCCATCCTGCATCACCAGGATCAGGTCGGCGTCGCGGATGGTGGACAGCCGGTGGGCGATCACGAAGCTGGTGCGGTCGCTTCTCAGCGCGGCCATCGCCCGCTGCACCAGCAGTTCGGTGCGGGTGTCCACCGAGGACGTCGCCTCGTCGAGGATCAGCAGGTCAGGGTTTTTCAGGAACGCCCGGGCAATCGTGATCAGCTGTTTCTCCCCGGCGCTGATGTTGCCGGCCTCGTCGTCCAGCATGGTGTCGTAGCCGGCGGGCAGCGAGTGCACGAAGCGGTCGACGTACGTGGCCTGCGCGGCGGCCATGATCTCGGCGTCGGTGGCACCGGGGCGGCCGTAGGCGATGTTGTCGCGGATGGTGCCCGCGAACAGCCACGTGTCCTGCAACACCATGCCGATGCGCGAGCGCAGGTCGTGGCGGGGAAGGCGCGCGATGTCCACACCGTCCAGCGTGATGCGCCCGCCGCTGAGTTCGTAGAAGCGCAGGATCAGGTTCACCAGCGTGGTCTTGCCCGCGCCGGTCGGGCCGACGATGGCAACCGTCTGGCCGGGGTGCACCACCAGATTCAGGTGCTCGATCAGCGGGCGGGCCGGGTCGTAGGAGAAGCTGACGTCCTCGAAGCGGATCTCGCCGCGCGCGTCCGGAGTGGACACGGTGGGAACGGCCTGGGCGGCGTCCGGCACCTGTTCGGGCGCGTCGAGCACCTGAAAGACCCGCTCAGCGCTGGCCACGCCGGACTGAAGCAGGTTCGCCATCGACGCCACCTGCGTCAGCGGCTGCGTGAACTGGCGCGAGTACTGGATGAAGGCCTGCACGTCGCCCAGCGACAGCTGCCCGGACGCGACCCGCAGGCCGCCGACCACGGCGATGGCCACGTAATTGAGGTTCCCGAGGAACATCATCGCGGGCATGATGGTGCCGCTGATGAACTGAGCGCCGTAGGCCGCGCTGAACAGCTCCTCGTTCTTCACGCGGAAGGCCTCGTCCGCCTCGCGCTGGCGGCCGTAGAGTTTCACGAGGCTGTGCCCGGTGAAGGTCTCCTCGATCAGGCCGTTCAGTTCCCCGGTGTGCTTCCACTGCCGCACGAACAGGCCCTGGGATCGCTTGGCCACCGCGCCGGTGAGTGCCATGGACAGCGGAATGGTGACCAGCGCGATCAGCGTGAGCAGCCACGACACGCTGAACATCATCCCGATCACGGCCACGACCGTCAGCAGCGACACCAGCAGCTGCCCCAGCGTCTGCTGGAGGCTGGTGCCCACGTTGTCCACGTCGTTCGTGACGCGGCTCAGCAGCTCGCCGCGCGGCTGGCCGTCCACGTACGGCAGCGGCAGGCGGTTGAGTTTGGCGGCGACGTCCGTGCGAAGTCTCGACACGGCGCCCTGCACCACGCCCGCCAGCAGGTACCCGGACAGCCACTGGAGCGCCGCCGAGAGCAGGTACAGCCCCAGTGCGAGCAGCAGCACGCGGCCCAGCGCGCCCATATCGATGCCCTGGCCAGGCGTGAGCGTCATCGAGCCTATGAGGTCGGCCAGACGGCCCTGGCCGCTGTTCCGCAGGCCCTGGAGCGCCGCCTCGGGGGTCGTCCCGGCGGGCAGGCGGGCGCTGATGAACCCGGAGAAGATCAGGTCCGTCGCGCGGCCCAGCACCCGTGGCCCGACCGCTGCGAGGATCACGCCCGCGACCGACAGCAGCACGACCAGCGCCACCTGCGCGCGGTACGGCGCGAGCCGCGCCAGCAGCCGCCGCGCGGACGGCCCGAAGTTCGACGCCTTCTCGCCGGGCACGCCCATCTGCATGTGGGGCGGCCCGCCCCGCCGCGCGCCGGCCGGGCCGCGCCGGGCCTCGGCGGCGCGTTCCTCATCGCTTCTCACTCCCTCGCCGCGGGTCATGCGGCCACCTCGTCCTGGGCGGCCTGCTGGGAGCGGGCGATCTCCTGATACGTGGGGCAGGTGAGCAGCAGCTCGTCGTGGGTGCCCTGACCGACGATGCGGCCGTCGTCCAGCACGATGATCTGGTCGAAGTCCACGATGGTGGACACGCGCTGCGCGACCACGATCACGGTCGCGGCCTGCGTGACGGGGTGCAGGGCGCGCCGCAGCCGGGCGTCGGTGGCGAGGTCGAGGGCGCTGAAGGCATCGTCGAAGACGTACACGTCTGGGCGGCGCACGACCGCGCGGGCGATGGCGAGGCGCTGGCGCTGCCCGCCGGACACGTTCGAGCCGCCCTGGGTGATCTTGGCGTCCAGGCCGCCGTCCATGGCCGCCACGAAGTCCGCGGCCTGCGCGATCCGCAGCGCGTCCCACAGCTCCTCGTCGGTGGCGCCCGGCTTGCCGTAGCGCAGGTTGCTGGCGACCGTGCCGGAGAACAGGAAGGGCCGCTGCGGCACCACGCCGACGTGCGCCCACACGCTGTCCAGGGCCAGGTTGCGGACGTCCACGCCGCCCAGGCGGACGCTGCCGCCGGTCGCGTCGAAGGAGCGGGAGATCAGGTTCAGCAGCGTGGTCTTGCCGGCCCCGGTGCTGCCGATGATGGCGGTCGTCTGCCCCGGCCGCGCGGTGAAGGAGACGTGCTCCAGCACGGGGTGCTGCGCGCCCGGGTACTGGAACGACACGTCCCGCACTTCGACTTCGGCCGCGTGGGGCGGCGCGGTCACGGGGTTCGTGGGCGGCACGACCGACGACTCGGTGTCCAGCACCGCTCCGATCCGCTCGGCCGACACGGACGCGCGCGGAATCATCATGGACATGAAGGTCGCCATCATGACGGCCATCAGGATCTGCATCAGGTAGGCCATGAACGCGGTCAGGGCCCCGACCTGCATCTCGCCGGCCTGCACGCGGCCCGCCCCGAACCACAGCACCGCGACCGTGGACACGTTCAGCACGGTGCTCACGATGGGGAAGATCCACGCCTGGAGGCGGCCCACCGTCAGCGCCGCGTCCGTCAGGGTGGCGTTGGCGACCGCGAAGCGGGCGGTCTCGACGTCCTCGCGCACGAAGGCCCGCACCACCCGGATGCCGGTGATCTGTTCGCGCAGCACGCGGTTCACCGAGTCTATGGCGCCCTGCACGGTCCGGAACTGCGGCAGCATCTGCCGGATCACCGCGCCCACGCCCAGGATCAGCAGCGGCACGGCCACCACGATCAGCCACGACAGGCCGGCGTCCTGACGCAGCGCCATGATGATCCCGCCGATCATGGAGATCGGGGCCGAGACCATCATGGCCAGCGCCATGAACAGCAGCGTCTGCACCTGGGTCACGTCGTTGGTGGTGCGCGAGATCAGGGTGGGCGCCCCGAACAGCGCGACCTCGCGCGCCGAGAAGGTGCCGACCCGGTGGAACACCGCTGCGCGCAGGTCGCGGCCCACGCCCATCGCGGTGCGTGCGCTGAACGACACGGCCCACACGGTCGCGCCGATCTGGAGCACGCTGAACAGCAGCATCCACGCCCCGGTGCGCACGATGAAGCCCGTGTCGCCGGCGGCCACACCCCGGTCGATGATCTCGGCGTTCAGGGTGGGCAGGTACAGCGCGGCGAGCGTGGTGACGAGCTGCAGCGCCAGCACAGCCGCAATGGCCCTCCGGTACGGCCGGGCGTACGTTCGGATCAGGTGGATCAGCATCGGGGCTCCTCGGGCGGCGCTGAGTTCGCGGCGCGCCGCCGTCCTCCGGCATGATGCACCCGCGCCGTCCACGTGGCCTCCGCCGAATGGCCAGTGGTGCCCGGCCGGGTCACGGCGGTACCATAGGGTGAAGAAGACCGTGCCGTGCGGCGCCCAGGGCACCGCCCCGCTGGACATGAATGATGGACTCGGCTGCCGACGGTGTGCCGGGCGCCCGTGCGGGGCGTGTAGCATCGGGCGCATGTCTGCTTCCGTGATCGCTGATCTGCGCTCCGACACCGTCACCCGGCCCACCCCGGCCATGCGCGAGGCCATGGCCCAGGCCGTGGTGGGCGACGACGTGTACGGCGAGGATCCCACCGTGAACGAACTCCAGGCCGAGGTCGCCCGCCTGACCGGCCACGAGGCGGGCCTGTTCATGCCGTCGGGTTCCATGACCAATCAGGTGGGCATCGCCGTGCACACCCGCCGGGGCGAGGAGGTCGTGTGCGCCGAGGGCAGCCACATCTACGAGTGGGAGCTGGGCATGATGGCGGCGTTCTCCGGCGTGGTGCCGCGCTTCGTGCCCGCGCCGCTGGGCGTGCCCGCCCCGCAGGACGTCCGGGCCGCCGTGCGCCACTCGGTGCACCAGTCGCCCACCGGGCTGATCAGCCTGGAGAACACGCACAACAAGGCGGGCGGCACCGTGATCCCGCTGGAGGTGCTGGCGCAGATCCGCGCCGTGGCCGACGACGAGGGCCTGCCCCTGCACCTCGACGGCGCGCGGGTCTTCAACGCCGCCGCCGCGCTGGGTGTGCCCCTGTCGGCGATCACCCGGCACTTCCACACCGTCAGCGTGTGCCTCAGCAAGGGCCTGGGCGCTCCGGTCGGCAGCGTGCTGGTGGGCAGCGCGACGCTCATGAAGGAGGCGCACCGCTACCGCAAGATGCTGGGCGGCGGCATGCGTCAGGCGGGCATCCTGGCCGCCGCCGGCCTGGTCGCGCTGCGTGACGGCCCCGGGTGGCTTGCGGACGACCACCGCCGCGCCCGCACGCTCGCGGAGGCGCTGGTGGGCGCCGGGTACGACGTGAACCTCGCGGCCGTGCAGACGAACATCATCTATGCCACCATCCCGGACGCGGCCGCGCGCAGCGCCGCGTGGGCCGAGCGGGGCGTACTCGCCAACGCGCTGGGGCCGGACTCGGTGCGCTTCGTGCTGCACCACCAGATCGGCGACGACGCCCTGGACGGCGCGATCCGCGTGCTGACCGCCTGAATGGACTCAGATTGAATCCTGCAGAAATGCGGGATTTAACTTGACCTGAGGGAGAAGGAGAAAGTCCGGATTTCGGGAGATGGACGTGCATCCGGTCCTTTCCCAGAGGGACGGGAATCGGACGGAATCCGTATGATCGCCCCCGCGTCTGCCCCCACAGGCGGAGGCTGGGGCCGGGCCGCTTCGGGTAGGCTCTGGGCATGACCTGGCCGGACACTCCCTCCGTTCCCCCCGAGGTTCACCCCGGCGCGAACGTGCCGCACGGCGCGCCCGGCGTCCGGGCCGTGGACGGCAACCGCGCCGCTCTGACCCTGCTGATCGTGCAGAACGTGGTCGCCGCCCTGGGAGTGGGGCTGGACGTGCCCGCCGGCGGCAGAACGGTGCATGTGGGCCTGAACCTGCCGCTGGGGAGCGCGCTGCTGCTGTCCTTCGCGGTGCTGGCGGTGGTGGCCTTCACGGCCTTCCGCCCGGCCATGCGGGCGCTGATGCACGACACCCGCTGGCGCACCCCGCCGTCGTGGGGGCTGGCCCTGGCCGCGTTCGTGCTGGCCTTTCTCGTGTCTCGGGCCTTCGCGCTGGCGTACGTGAGCTTCTTCCCGGATTCGGTCAGTGCCGTGCCGCAGTTCCTCACGACCGGCCCCTCGCTGGTACCCATGCTGCTCGCGGCGGGCGTGCTGGTCCCGCTGGCCGAGGAGGTCGCCTTCCGCGGCCTGATGCTGCGCGGCCAGGAACGCGCTGCCGGGTTCACGGTCGCCGCGCTGGCGACCACGGCCGCGTTCGCCGTGGCGCACGGCGTGCCGGCCAGCGTGGCGGGGATCTTGCCGCTGGCATACGTGCTGGCGCGGCTGGTGCAGCACACCGGCAGCGTGTGGAACTCGGTGATCGTGCACGCGCTGAACAACACGCTCTCGGTCGGGCTGGGGTCGTTCCTGGCCGGCAAGAACCTGGGTGACGCCACCCAGGCGGGCGCGGTGCTGGGCAGCTCCTCGCTGAAAGTCCCGCTGGCGATCGGCTCGCTGCTGTTCGGGGTGGTCGTCCTCGTCGTGCTGCACCTGTGGCTCACGCCCCGCTCAGACCCCCAGGAACGCTCGGCGCCGGGCCCGTGGCTGAGCGGCGCGTACGTGGTGATCGTGCTGTTCGGCGTGGGCGCCATGCTCGCTACCTTCCCGGCCGTCACGCAGCTGTTCGGCTCGCTGCGCGGCGCGACGCCCTGACGGTGCTGGAGCGCCTGAAGGGCCTGGCGCGCACGCTGAAGGCCGACCTGCACGCCCTGGCGCTCGCCGCCCGCGATCCGCGCACGCCGTGGACGGCCCGCGTGGTGGCCGTGCTGGTGCTCGCGTACGCGCTGAGTCCCATCGACCTGATTCCAGATTTCGTGCCGGTGCTGGGCTACCTGGACGACCTGCTGCTGGTGCCGGCCGGACTGTGGCTGGCCCTGCGCCTGATCCCGCCCGACGTGCTGGCCGACGCGCGTGCCCACGCGGCCGCGCAGCCCGCCCGGCTGCCGAGCAGCGCCCTCGGGCTGGCCTTCATGCTGCTGGTGTACGCCGCCCTGATCGCCGTGCTGGTCTCATGGTGGCTGCGCCGCACCCACGCCGCCGGGTAGGATGACCCGGCATGCCCCGAACCCGCCGTGTTCGCCCACCCGACCCGCTGCCCCAGGTCAACGAGCCGCCCGCACCGCTGCCCACCGCCCTGCTGACCGGGCCGCGCGTCTTCGCGCGTGAGCTGGCGCCCACCACCCTGCGCGCGTGGCGCTACCTGGGCGTGGTGGTGCTCAGCTCCGTGCTGTCCGGCGTGGCGTACACGCTGGTGATCCGCCACGCCACGGTCTGGGCCGCGACGACGGCGGGGGCGACGGTGCCCGGCGCGTCCAGCGTCATCATCGACGTGCTGGGCGGCACCTTCCTGGGCCTGCTGACCGCCGTGCTGATGTGGGGCCTGGGCTTTGTCGGAGCGGGCCGGGCCGGCCGCGCGGCGGAGGTGTACGGCGCGAGCTTCGCGCTGCTGGTCCCGCTGTGGGTGCTGGTGATCGTGTGGGCGCTGCTGACCCCGGCCGCCGCGTGGCTGCCCAGTGCGGCGGCGGCCCGGGCGGCGGGCACGGAACTGGCCGATCTCCAGATCGCCGGTCTGCGCGCGGCGGCCGGAACCCAGGCCGGCGCGCTGCTGCTGCTGGTCACGCTGCTGGGCACGGCCGCGCAGTGCGTCCTGACCTTCCCGGCGTTTGCCACGCTGACCGGCAAGCCGGTGCGGGCGGCGCTGGGGAGCGTGCTGCCGCTGCTGCCCGCGCTGCTCGTGCAGTTCGTGGGCGTGGCCCCGCTGGCCGTCGCGGCGCTGTCCCGTCCGCCCGGCAGTTAGACGGGGTGCGTGGAAGGGGCACCGTGACCCTCCGGCCATCGGCGGGGTGACCTGCCTGTACCCCGGCTGAAGTCGCTGGGCAGGCACGGCGGATCACGTTCCTGCTATGTTCTGAGTGAAAGTAGCACACGCGTTACGTTCAGAGCCCATTGCGGCCCGGGACGGAACGAGGCGGGGGTGGCGCTGCACTGCGCCCGACCTCCGGCGAGGAGACGACCCATGAAACTGCTGCTCACGTCCGCAGGCATAAAGAACCCCAGCATCCACCGGGCCCTGGTCGATCTCCTGGGCAAGCCGGTCGCCGACGCCACCGCCCTGTGTATTCCCACGGCGGGGTACGGGCACCCGCACACGAACCCCACCCACGCGTGGCGGTTCATCAGCGGCCGGGAACGCGACACCCCCATGTGCGAACTGGGCTGGAAGTCCGTGGGCGTGCTGGAACTCACGGCGCTGCCCAGCATCGGCCGGGAGCGGTGGGTGCCGTGGGTCGAGCAGGCCGACGTCCTGCTGGTGAACGGCGGCGACGCCCTGTACCTGCACCACTGGATGCAGGAGTCCGGGCTGGCAGAACTCCTGCCGACGCTGCGCGACACGGTCTGGGTGGGCCTGAGTGCCGGGAGCATGGTGATGACCCCCCGGATCGGGCGGGAGTTCATGGGCTGGACGCCTCCCAGTGGCAGCGACGACACGCTCGGCGTGGTCGACTTCTCCATCTTCCCGCACCTGAACAACCCGGAGTTGCCGTCGAACACCCTGCCGGCCGCCGAGCGGTGGGCGGCCGCGCTGGGATCACCGGCCTACGCGGTCGACGACGAGACTGCCTTCAAGGTCACGGACGGGACGGTCGAGGTGATCTCCGAAGGGGAATGGCACCGGCTGTAGACCGGGAACCGGTTCGCCGCTCCTCGCTCGTGGCCTGGGGTCGGTGATTCTGCAAGACCGGGAGCGGGCTCCGGTCACGGGTGCTGGCTCACCGGCCCTACTTCAGGAGGCTGTGCGCGGGATCCCACAGCCGCCACAGTTCGTACACGCCGACCAGCGTGTGCAGCACGACCTTCGCGGCGATGCCCGCCAGCAGGCCGATCAGCGTGCCCCACGCCGAGCGCAGCGAGTCCTGCACGGACTTGCCCACCACCAGCAGTTCCGCCAGGAAGGCCCCGGCGAGCGGCCCCACGATCAGGCCGAAGGGAATCACCGGAAGCAGGCCCACGATGCCGCCGATCAGTGCGCCCCACATCGCCTGCCGGCTCCCCCCGTAGCGCCGCGCGCCCCACGCGGACGCGACATTGTCCACGCTCATGATCAGCACCGTGATCACCGCGAAGGTCAGCAGGAATGGAATGTCCGGCCACGCCTGGAAGCCGTCGAGCAGCGTGGCGGCCACGGTGCCCAGGAAGATGATCAGGGTGGCGGGCATGGCGGGCACGAAGGTGCCGATCATGCCGACGATCCACGCGAGCAGGAAGATCAGGAAGGGGAGGGTCATCTCGGCTTCCGGGTACGCGGCGCGGGGCAGGGGGGTTCCGCACCCCCCGCGTGACCCGGCATGAAAAAGCCCCACCAAGCGGTGGGGGAAGTGGTTGCAGGGACAGGATTTGAACCTGCGACCTCCGGGTTATGAGCCCGACGAGCTACCAGACTGCTCTACCCTGCGATACCGTGCCAAGCACGTTTTCTGTTACATTTCGCGTCCCAGAGGGGCTTTCCTCGGAAGCGCTCAGGAATAGTACCCCTCCATGCCAGAACTGTCAACTGTGCATCAGGTGCCGCTGCGCTTCAGGTGCGGCGGGCCCGACCGGGGGATCGCCCACCACCCCGCCCGCGCCGCGCCGGTACTCTGGGCGGGTGGACGACCAGCCCAGCGGCATCCAGGCCCGCAAGATGCACCACATCGAGGCGTGCTTGCAGCCGCAGAGCCAGTACCAGACAGTCACGACCGGCCTGGACCGCGTGCCGTGGCCGTACCGGGCGCTGCCCGACGTGAACCTGGACGAGGTGGAGCTGGCTACCACGTTCCTGGGCCGCCGGCTGGCCGCGCCCGTGCTGATCGGCGCGATGACCGGGGGCGCCGAGCGCGCGGGAACGATCAACCGCAACCTCGCCGTCGCCGCGCAGCGCCTCGGCCTCGGCATGATGCTCGGCTCGCAGCGCGTGATGCTCGAACGCCCGGAGGTCGCCGGCACCTTCCGCGTGCGGGACGTCGCGCCGGACGTCCTGCTGGTCGGGAACCTGGGCGCCGCGCAGTTCGGCCTGGGCTACGGCGTGCCCGAGGCCCTGCGTGCTGTGCGCGACGTCGGCGCCGACGCGCTGGCGATCCATGCCAATCCGCTCCAAGAGGCCATGCAGGCGGGCGGCGACACGCGCTGGCGGGGTCTGCTGGAGCGGCTGTCGGACGTGATCCCGGCGCTGCCGTTCCCCGCGCTGCTCAAGGAAGTCGGGCACGGCCTGGACGTGACCACCGCCCACGCGGCGGCCGGCGCGGGCTTTGCGGCGCTGGACGTGGCCGGGGCCGGCGGCACGAGCTGGGCGCGGGTGGAGCAGCTCGTGCGGCACGGCGGCGTGCGCTCGCCGGACCTGTGCGAGCTGGGCATCCCGACCGCGCAGGCACTGCGGGAGGTGCACGCGGCGCTGCCCGGCATGCCGCTGGTGGCGTCCGGCGGCATCCGCACCGGCCTGGACGCCGCCCGCGCCCTGGCGCTGGGCGCGCAGGTGGTCGCGGTGGCCCGGCCGCTGCTGGAACCGGCCCTGGACAGCGCGGACGCGGCCGAGGCGTGGCTGTCGGCCTTCCTGCGCGAGCTGGGGGTCGCGCTGTTCGTGGGCGGCCACGGCAGCGTGGACGACCTGCGCCCGGCCCTGGAGCGGCCCCTGAGCGTTTCGCGCTAGCGCAGGCGGCCCAGCGCCCGGCGGATCAGCGCGTCGGCGGACTGCGCGGGGTCGGAGGCCAGCAGTTCGGCCACCGCCGCCCGCACCTGCGCCTCCCGGAAGCCCAGGGCCAGCAGCGCGTCCACCGCGTCGCGCCCAGCGGTGGTGGCGACCGGCGCGGCGCGGCCCCCGCTGCCGGTGGCGGGCGCGGCCAGATGCTCCGGCACCTTGTTCTGGAGTTCCAGCACCAGCCGCTCGGCGGTCTTCTTGCCCACGCCGCTGACGCTGGACAGCAGCTTGACGTCGCCGGAGAGCAGGCCCTGCGCGAGCGCCGAGACCGGTATGGCCGACAGCAGCGCCAGCGCCAGCTTGGGGCCGACGCCGCTCACGCCGGTCAGCAGGTCGAACAGCCGCACGCTGTCGGCGTCCAGGAAGCCGAACAGCAGCTGCGCGTCCTCGCGCACGACGAAGCGGGTGTTCAGTTCGGCCGGCTGGCCCACCGCGAGTTTCGCCAGCGTGCCGGCCGGGCACTGCACCTCGTAGCCCACGCCGCCCGTGACGACCACGGCGCTCGCCTCGCGCACCTCACGCACCACGCCGGACAGGTAGGCAATCATTGCGCCGATTCTAGTGCCGCGCTGCTGCCCGTTCCGGAACGGAGGGCAGATTCCGCCATACTGCCCGCATGCCCACCATCCGCCCCGCCTGCGAGTCCGACCGGGACGCCCTGTACACCATCTGTCTGGAGACCGGCGACAGCGGCGAGGACGCCACCGGCCTGTACGCCGATCCCCTGATCCTGGGCCACGTGTACGCCGGCCCGTACCTGTCGCACGCCCCGGACTACGCCTTCGTGCTGGAAGACGAGCAGGGCGTGGGCGGCTACGTGATCGGTGCGCCGGACTCGCGCGCCTTCGAGGCCACGCTGGAACGCGAGTGGTGGCCGGCCCTGCGCGCCCAGTACCCGGATCCGGCCGGAATTCCCCGCGCCGAGCGCACGCCGGACCAGCGGATCATGGCGATCATCCACGACCGCACCCGCCGGATCGGGGATGTGGCCGACGCGTACCCCGCGCACCTGCACATCGACCTGCTGCCCCGCATGCAGGGCGGCGGCAATGGCCGGGCGCTGATGGAGCGGCTGTTCGCGGCGCTGCGGGACGCGGGCGTGCCCGGCGTGCACCTCGGCGTGGGCGAACGCAATGTCCGCGCGCAGGGCTTCTACCGTCACCTGGGTTTCCGGGAACTGGAACGCCAGGGCGGCGGCATCACCCTGGGCCTGACGCTCTGACGGCGGGCGCGGCGGTGCGCCGTGGCCGTCGTCCCGGCACTGAGCGTGGAGGTGAGGGGAACGTCCCCCCACATCCACGGTCGCCGGCGCCTAGACGGGCCGGATCGCCTGACGGGCGCTGAGCGCCAGCAGGGCGGCGGCCATCACCACAGCCGCGGCGGCGCCCCACACGAAGCCGTGCGCCTCGTGCCCGGCCGGCGACGCGAGCAGCAGCGGGCTGAGGAACTGGCCCATGAACACGGCGCTGCTCATGCCGGCCGTCACCCGGCCCCGCCACGCGGGCGGCGTCAGGTCGGCCAGCCACGTGTACAGGTTCGGGAACACCAGCCCGCCGCCCAGACCAGCCAGGATCAGGCCCACGACCACCGCCGGCAGGGCAGGCGCGGACGCCACGACGGCCCAGCCCCCGGCGACCAGCGCGAAGCCCAGCGCCGCGACGCGCCGGGGATCGAAGCGGCCCGCGGCCCGCGCATACGCCAGCGAGGTCACGGCGGACGTGAGCGCGAAGGTGCCGAGCAGCACCCCGATCATCGCGGGCGCCGCGCCCAGGGTGCGCAGCAGGAAGGGGCCCTGGGCGGGCATCAGGTAGAAGACGACCATGTAGCCCAGCGCCAGCGCGTACACCACCCCGACCGCTCCCCAGCGCGGCGCCGCGCTGCTCCCCTCGGCGGTCTCGACCTCGGCCGGGACGCCGCGCGGCAATCTCCACACCAGCGGCAGCAGCAGCGCGGCCAGCAGGTACAGCCCGAAGGGTGCTCGCCACGACTGCGCGGCGAGCACGCCTCCGATGGGGAACAGCAGCGCGCCGCCGAAGCTGGAGAACGCCGCCTGCTGGCTCAGGAAGCGTCCGCGCGCGGGGCCGCTGAACAGGTCGTTCACCAGCGCGCCGGCAGCCGTCATGGTGCCGGCCACCGCGAGGCCCAGCACCACGCGCCCGACCAGCACGCCGCCCAGCGTCATGGCGACCAGCCCGCTCGCGCCGCCCACGGCGTACAGCGCCAGCGACCACAGCAGCACCGGGCGCCGGCCGTGGCGGTCGGCCAGCGCGCCGCTCAGGGGGGCGCTGATGGCGATAACCAGGCCCACGATGGTCAGCGAGAGCTTGACCAGCAGCGCCGCGTGTGGCGTGCTGGCGAAGTGTGCCTGCATGGCGGGCAGCGCGGGGGCGATGGTCGCGCCGGACATGATGGTCAGCGCGGACAGCAGCAGGATGGTGGCCTGGGTCAGGCGGTCGGGCAGGGGAGCGGTCCGGGCAGAAACCGCCGGGTGATCCGCGAGGGCAGGGGCGCGCGACGTCATGCCGAGCAGGGTAGCTTTGAAAAATCAACCGGAACAGGCCATAAAGCACATGTGTTCCCCGACATCGTCCCGTACACTGGGACCATGACCCGCTCCCCGCACCCGTCCATGCGAATGCCCCGGCACGCCTGAGACTGACCGGTGGGCGGCGGGGCGCATCTCTGGCGGATGCGCTCCTTTCTTTGACCCCTCTCTGCGGTTCAGCGTGTCCCTGACGCCACCCGGCACCCAGTGCGTATCCTGTGGGGGTTGCCGGCGTGCCTCCCATCAGGGCAAGGGCCGGAAAGGACGGACTTCATGAGCGACCAGACCAGCGACTTTTTCATCACCACCGCGATCGACTACGCCAACGGCGCCCCGCACATCGGGCACGTGTACGAGAAGATCCTGGGCGACGCCATCGCCCGCTACCAGCGCCTCGCCGGCCGCGACGTCACGTTTGTGATGGGCACCGACGAGCACGGCGAGAAGATCAGCAAGGCCGCCGCGAAAGCCGGCGTGACGCCCCAGGAACTCGTGGACGACCTCTCGGAGCGCGCGTTCCAGGGGCTGTGGAAGCGGCTGGAGATCAGCCAGGACCACTTCATCCGCACCACCGAAGGGCGCCACAAGAAGTTCGTCCAGCAGATCCTCCAGCGTGTGTACGATAACGGCGACATCTACTTCGACGAGTACGAGGGCCTGTACTCGGTGGGTGCCGAGCGCTACGTGACGGAAAAGGAACTCGTCGAGGGGCCGGACGGCGTGTTCCGCTACCCCGGCGACAAGGACGCCCCGGAACGGCGGCGCGAGGCGAACTACTTCTTCCGCATGGGGAAGTACCAGGACTGGCTGCGGACCTACCTGCTGGACCACCCGGACCTGATCCAGCCCGCCGGCTACCGCAACGAGGTGCTGGAGATGCTGCGCGAGCCCATCGGCGACCTCAGCATCAGCCGGCCCAAGTCGCGCGTGCCGTGGGGCATCGAGCTGCCGTGGGACGCGGACCACGTGACGTACGTGTGGTTCGACGCGCTGCTGAGTTACCTCACGCCGCTGGTCAGCCAGGGCGCCGACCCGGCCACGGTCAGCGGCCGGGCGTGGCACGTGATCGGCAAGGACATCCTCAAGCCGCACGCGGTGTTCTGGCCCACCATGCTGCATGCCGCCGGGCTGCCGGTGTACTCCCGCCTGGTCGTGCACAGCCACATCCTCGCGGAGGACGGCCGCAAGATGGGCAAGTCGCTGGGCAACGCCATCGACCCGGAACAGCTCGTGCGCAGCCACCCGGTAGACGCGGTCCGCTACACCATCCTGCGCGAGGCGTCCCTGAGCGCCGACAGCCCCTACGGCGAGGGCATCCTGGTCGCGCGGCTGAACAGTGACCTCGCCAACGACCTCGGGAACCTGCTGTCGCGGACCGTCAGCATGATCCAGAAATACCGCGGCGGCGTGATTCCCGCTGCGCACGACTTCGCGGACCGCGAACGCGAGATCGAGGCCGCCGCGCTCGCGCTGCCCGGCCAGATCCTGGCGCTGGTGGACGACCTGAAGATCAACATGGCCCTGGAGGCCGCCATGAACTTCGTGCGCGACCTCAACCGCTACATCGCGGAGAGCGCGCCGTGGAACCTGGCCAAGAGCGAGGAGACGCAGCGCCGCCTGGATACCGTGCTGTACACCGCTGCCGAGGGCCTGCGGGTCGCGTCGGTGGCGCTGGAGGCCGTGATTCCGGTCAAGGCGCGCGAACTGCGCGCGCAACTCGGCCTGGGCGGCCAGACCTACGCCCTGCACGGCGCGTGGGGCCTCACGCCCGCCGGCACGAAGGTGCTGGGCGGCGCGATCCTCTTCCCCAAACCCGAGGCGACCGGCGAGGTGCCGGCGCCCGCCACGCCCGCCCCCCGCAAGGAGAGCCCCGCCGTGACCCCACCCGCCGCCACGCCGCCTGCTGCCCCGGTCGCCAGCGCCACGCCCGCAGACACCGGGCCCCTGATTTCCATCGACGAGTTCGCCCGCATTGACCTGCGCGTCGCGGAGGTCGTCGCCGCGGAGGCTGTCGCCAAGGCGGACAAGCTGCTGAAACTCACCGTGAAGCTCGGGGACGAGACGCGCACGGTGGTGAGCGGCATCCGGCAGTGGTTCGAGCCGGAGGCGCTGGTGGGCCGCAAGGTCATTCTGGTCGCCAACCTGAAGCCCGCCAAGCTGCGCGGCATCGAGTCGCAGGGCATGATCCTCGCCGCCGAGGACGACGCCGGGAACCTCGACCTGGTGGGCCTGACGCTCGATCTCCCCAGCGGCACCAAGGTCCGGTGAGCCCCCCTCCGGGCGGGAGCGGGCCGGGAGCGTACACTGGCGCCATGCCATTCGTGGTGGTGTCCGGCCTGTCGGGCAGCGGCAAGAGCACGGTGCTGCGCGCCCTGGAGGACGCCGGATTCTTCACCACGGACAACCTCCCGCCGGAGCTGTGGGGCACCCTGCACGACCTGGCGCGCGCGCGCGGCCTGCGGCGCATCGCCGTGACCACCGACGCCCGCACGCGCGAGTTCCTGAGCGCCCTGGAGGACAGCTACGCCCGGCTGTCGCGCCGCGAGGAAAACCTGCGCGTCCTGTACCTGGAGGCCGAGGCCGAGGTGCTGATCAAGCGCTTCAACTTCACGCGGCGCGAGCACCCGCTGGGCGACACGCTGCTGGTGGACGTCGCCCGCGAACGCGACCTGCTGGCGCCCCTGAGGGCTCTGGCCGACACCGTGATCGACACGACCACGCTGAGCGCGAAGGACCTCCAGGCACGGGTGCTCAGCCTGCTCAAGCTCGACCACGACTTCCGGCTGCGGCTGATGTCCTTCGGGTTCAAGCACGCCCCGCCGCGCGACGTGGACCTGGTGCTGGACGTCCGCACGCTCCCCAATCCCTACTACGACCCCGAGCTGCGCCCGAAGACGGGCCTGGACCCGGCGGTCGCCGCGTACGCCTTCGAGGGCGAGGAGTCCGAGGCCTTCTACGCCAGCCTGCGGGACTTCGTGCGCACCGCGGCCGAACGTGCCCGCGCGGCCGGACGCCACGGCTACAGCGTCGGGATCGGCTGCACCGGCGGGCAGCACCGCAGCGTGGCCGTCGCCGCCCGGCTGACACAGGATCTCGCCGACCTCAACCCACAGGTCACCGACCACCGTGACATGCGCGAGGACCTGACTTGAGCGACCCGCCGGCCAGCCGCGAGAGCGCCTTCCGAGTGGAAGCCCGCGCGCGCGGCGAGCACGTCCGGCGCCGCGCGCGCGTGTGGCTGGCCCCCGGTATCGGCGTCAAGCGCTGGCTGGCGCTGTTCATGATCTGCACCTTCGTGGGCGCGGTGGGCTTCTTGCATTTCACGTGGACCGGCCCGCTGCACTTCATCGCCACGAAGTGGATCCTGTGGCTCAATGCCCTGATCGCGCCGGAGGTGCTGCCGCTGTACGTGGCGGGCATCAGCGTCACGACGCTGGCGCTGCTGGGCGCCCTGTGGAGCATCTTCATGCTCAACCGCAGCATGTTGGGCGGCACCGGCACGCTGCCCGGGCAGGCGGTGGACATGATCCTGGAGCAGCGCAACCTGTCGCGCGGCCCGCGCCTGGTGGCGGTGGGCGGCGGCACCGGGCTGTCGAACCTGCTCAGCGGCCTGCGCAGCTACTCCAGCAACATCACGGCGGTCGTGGCCGTCTCGGACGACGGCGGGTCCAGCGGCCGGCTGCGCGAATCGCTGCAGATGATCGCGCCGGGCGACCTGACCGACTGCTACGCCGCCCTGAGCGACAGCCCGGTCATGGCCAGATTGCTGCTGCACCGTTTCCAGCGCGGCGACGGCATCTCCGGGCACACCTTCGGCAACCTGATGCTCGCTACGCTCTCCGAGGAACAGGGCGGGCTGGGCGAGGCCATGAAGGACATCCACGAGGTGCTGCGCATCCGCGGGCGCGTGTACCCGGCGTCCACCCACCCGACCACGCTGGTCGCCTCGCTCAGCGACGGCCGCGAGATCCGCGGCGAGAGTTCCTTCGCCGCGCAGGTGGGGAACGCCCGCATCACGCGCGTTCGCCTCGACCCGCCGGACCTGCCCGCGCTGCCCGACGTGCTGGACGCCGTCCGCGAGGCCGGGCAGATCGTGCTGGGGCCTGGCAGCCTGTTCACGTCGATCATCCCGGCGCTGCTGGTGCCGGAGATCGCGCATGCCATCCGGCAGTCCGCGGCGCCGCTGGTGTACGTCGCGAGCCTGATGACCGAACCTGGCGAGACCGACAACCTGACCCTGGAGGACCACGTGCAGGCCATCACCGCGCACCTGGGCCGCATGCCGGACCGCGTGCTGGTGAACAGCGAGAGCCCGCCAGACGACGTGATGCGCCGCTACGCCGACGCCGGCGCCCACCTGCTCGACCTGCACGGCGCCAGCCACGACCTGCGCAGCCGGGTCACGCAGCTGCCGCTGCTCCAGCCGGGTCAGGCCCGGCACAACCCGGAAGCGCTGGCCCGCGCGCTGATGGCCCTGCCGTCCCGCGCCACCTGAGCTCTACCGCGGCGCCTGCCTACGCTGGCGCACGGTGTGCCCGCGGGCACGCTGCTACCCTCTGGGCATGACGGCTGTGGACGACCGCCCCACCCATCCCCTCAGCGTCCGGACGCTGGGCGAGCGGGCCCGCGCCGCCGCCCGGGTGCTGCGCTCGCTGCCCACCGAGCGCAAGGCCGCCGCGCTGCGCGCCATCGCACAGACCCTGCATGACCGCCGCGCCGAGATCCTGACCGCCAACGCCCGCGACGTCGAGGCGGCGCTGGCCGGCGGCCTCCCGGAGGCGATGGTGGCCCGCCTGAACCTCGATGGCCGCTCCCTGGACGCCATTGCCTCCGACGTCCTGGCGGTCTCGCGCCTGCCGGACCCGGTGGGGGAGACCACGCCCGAGGTCGCGCAGCCCAGCGGCATCCGCGTGTCCACCCGCCGCGTGCCGCTGGGCGTGCTGGGCGTGATCTACGAGTCGCGCCCGAATGTCACCGTGGACGTCGCGGCCCTCGCCATCATGAGCGGCAACGCCGTGATCCTGCGCGGCGGCAAGGAGACCGTCCACTCCAACGCCGCGCTGGGCGACGCCGTCGCCGCTGCCTTGGCCGACCAGGGCCTGCCCCCGGAGGCCGTGCAGGTGATCCGCGACCCGGCCCGCGAACGCGTGCTGGAACTCCTGAAGCTCGACGATCTGGTCGACGCGATCATTCCGCGCGGCGGCGCGGGCCTGCACCGCTTCTGCGTCGAGAACGCCACGGTGCCCGTCATCGTCGGCGGCATCGGCGTGGTCCACCTGTATCTGGACCAGTCGTTCACCCGTGATTCGCAGGATGTGCAGACCGCCGCACGGATCATCCGCAACGCCAAGGTGCAGAAACCCAGCGCGTGCAACGCCCTGGACACCCTGCTGATCGACCGCGCAGCTTTGGGCGCGCTGCCCGAGATCGCCCGCGCCCTGATCGTGGACGGTGTGGGTCTGCGGGCGGACCTGGAGTCCCGCGCGGTGCTGGACGCGGCGGGCCTGACCGCGCAGCCCGCGCAGGACAGCGATTACGGCACGGAATTTCTCGCCCTGACCGCCAGCGTGAAGGTCGTGTCCGGGCTGGACGAGGCGCTGGATTTCATCGCCGCGCACGGCAACCACACCGACGTGATCCTGTCCCGTGACCCCGCGCAGATCGGGCGCTTCGTGCAGGACGTGGACTCCGCGGCCGTGGTCGTGAACGCCAGCCCGCGCTTCAACGACGGCGGTCAGCTGGGCCTGGGCGCCGAGGTGGCAATATCCACCCAGAAGCTCCATGCGCGCGGCCCCATGGCGCTGCGTGAACTGACCACCACCAAGTGGGTCGTGATGGGAGACGGACAGATCCGGGAATGACCATGGAGCGCACCTTCATGCGCTCCCCCGGCGGTGGCATCACCATATGGCATTCAGATGGAGCCGCGGCCCACGGGGACACCGAGGACCATCGAAACAGGTGACGTTTCTGTTACCTGACGACAGTCAGGCTGGCGCGATGCTGTGGCGCTGGCTATGGAACTCTGTCTAGGGGGGCCTCTTCACTGATCAGGTCTTGCGGTGCATCGCAGGCGATGTCGGTCTGGCGTTCCACGACGCCGCCGGCCGGCTGCTGGAAGAGCAGATCACGGCGCGACATTTCGAGATCGCGTGGACGGCCTCGTTCTCTTTCCTGGCGCCGATGAGGACCGACTCCTGGCGGCGGCGTTCGATCATCACGGACTTTAAAGGTTCCCACGCCGAACTGGAATTCTGATGTCTACGGATGTCTGGGTCAGCGCGGGTGCACTCGGCTGTCCATGGTGTTCAGCCGGCTTCAAGGCCAGGTCGCCGGGACGTCCAGGCCGCCACCCGGTGGCCGAGGCGGATCGAGGGCTGCTCCACCGCCCAGTACACCAGGGTGGCCACGGGCACGGTCAGCGCCAGGCCGATCACGGGCAGGAGCGCCACCGGCAGCCGGCCGTGGAGCAGGTGCAGGGTGGCCAGCATCGTCACCGGATGGGTGAGGTACAGGCTGTACGAGATGCGGCCGAGAAAGGGTGCGGGCTGCACTGCCAGCAGCCGGCCCACGCGATCTGAAGCGAGGGCGAAGACGAGCAGCAGGGTCGCGCCGGGCAAGGCGAGCCACTCCAGGATCATCGGCGTGTCCAGGCCCCACAGTGTCTGGGGCAAACTACTGACGAAGTAGCTGACGACCGCGGCCACGGCCAATACCACGCGCTCAGTCCGTCCGCGCGCCGCGTACCAGCGCTGGACGTCACGCAGATGGAGCGCGAGCAGCGTGCCCACGGTGAAGGGCAGCAGGTAGTGCAGGGTGAGCAGGCTGGTGGCCACGTTCGGGTGCCGTGCAATGGTCAGGTGGTACAGGGGCGTGACGGCCACGCTGAGGAGGCCGGCGGCCACCACGCTCCGTCGCCACCCCAGCTTCAGCACGGCGGCGAGCAGCAGCGGGAACAGAAGCGAGATTCTCATCTCGTGTACCAGGGACCAGATCGCGTAATCGAATTGATCGGTGTTGAAGGGTCCGACGAATCCGACGTGGTTCAGGAGCACGCCCAGCGAGATGGGCAGGTGCCAGAACTGATTGATCCAGAGACCGAACTCCGGCAGCCGACCGTGGTACAGCTCGACATTGAGCGCAGCAGCGATCAGGATCACCGTGATGTAGGGCAGATACAGGCGGGTCACGCGGCGCCACACGTACGGCCCGTACGGCATGCCGCCGCCCCGGGTCAGCATCAGTGTGAGCACGAAGCCGCTCAGGATGAAGAACACGAGGACGGCCTGATGACCGCCGATCAAGACGTTGAGTGGGGTCACACGCAGGAGGTGCACCCATCCGGCTGCACGGTCGAACGGGGTGCCAGCTTCAAAGAGAAGGGCGAAATGCCACAGCACGACGCTGAATGCCGCCAGGCCACGCACGGCATCAAGCTGAGGAAAGCGTTGCGGAGTCGGGCGTTCGCCGACGGAAGTGGTGGTCGGGCGCGTGCCTGCCCTCGCGAAAAGTCCTTGGCCCATGGCGTGACGGTAGATGAGGTTGTCGCCTCATACTTCCTCACCTCCGGCACTGTTACCGGATGCAATCTGCTACGGCTGAGCTGACCGGCGCCTACACCCCCAGCGGGACGTCCACGCCGAGCTCAGCCAGCACCGTGCGGATCGCCTGGGCGTCGATGCCCGCGCGGGCGTGCACGCTCTCGACGGTCGCGTGCTCCTGGAACTCGTCCGGGATACCCAGCACGCGCACTGGGACGGCGAGGTGCTCGGCGTTCAGGAATTCCAGCACGGCGCTGCCGAAGCCGCCCACCACCGTGTTGTCCTCCACGGTGATGATCGCGCGGGCCGTCCTGGCCAGGTCTCGCAGCATGGCCTCGTCGAGCGGTTTCACGAAGCGGGCGTTCACGACGCCCACGCCGCCGAGGTCCCCGGTCGCCTTGAGGGCGTAGTCGAGGGCCTTGCCGCCGGCGAGGATCACCACGTCGTCCCCGCCCTTGACGCGCTCCCACGTGCCCCACTCCAGGGCCGGCCACGTGCCCTCGGGGACGCGCTCGGTGGTGCCGCGGGGGTAGCGGATGGCGTAGGGGCCGTCGTGTTCCTGGGCGTACTTGAGCATGCCGCGCAGTTCGGTGGCGTCCTTCGGCAGGCCGATGCGCACGCCGGGAATCGAGCGCAGGAAGCTCAGGTCGAAGACGCCGTTGTGCGTGGCGCCGTCCGCGCCGACGATGCCCGCGCGGTCGATGGCAAAGGTGACGTTCAGGTGCTCGATGGCGACGTCGTGTAGCACCTGGTCGTAGGCACGCTGCAGGAACGTGGAGTAGATCGCCACGATGGGCCGCAGGCCCTGCAGCGCCATGCCGGCGGCGGCGGTGACCGCGACCTCCTCGGCGATGCCGACGTCCAGGTACCGGTGCGGGTGGGCCTTGCTGTACCCGACCAGGCCGCTGCCCTCGCGCATGGCGGGCGTGATCACGAAGGTGCGCGGGTCGAGCCGGGCGAGTTCCGTCACGGCGTCTCCGAAGGCGTTGCTCCACGAGTACGCGCTGCTGGGCGCGAAGTCGCCGGTGTCCGGGTCAAACTTGCCCGGACCGTGCCAGTAGATGGGATCGGCCTCGGCGTAGCTCAGGCCCTTGCCCTTCTTGGTGACCACGTGCAGGATGGTCGGCCCGTCGAGTTCCACCAGGCGTTCGAGCAGCCACACGAGTTCCTGCACGTTGTGGCCGTCCACCGGCCCCACGTAGCGCACGCCCATGGCCGCGAAGGGGTTCACGCTGGCCGGGTCGAAGAAGTGCCGGGTGCTGCTCTTGGCGCGGCTCATGAAATTCGCCAGTGGCCGGCTGACCGCCTGCACCGCCTTCTTGCCGGCGCCCTCACCTTCCTGGAACCACTTCTGCACCTGCAGGCCGCGCATGAACTTGTTCAGCGCGCCCACGTTCTCGCTGATACTCATCTCGTTGTCGTTCAGGACGATCAGCATCTTGCGCTGCTTGTCCCCGATCGTGTTCAGCGCGGCCAGCGCCATGCCCCCCGTCAGCGAGCCGTCCCCGATCACGGCGGCCACGTGGTAGTCCTGCCCCAGCGCGTCGCGGGCCATCGCCATGCCCAGCGCGTTCGCCAGGGACGTGCTGGCGTGCCCGACCGTGATCGCGTCGTGTTCGGACTCGCTGACCTTGGTGAAGCCAGACAGCCCGCCCTCCTTCTTCACGGTGGGCATGCGGTCGCGGCGGCCGGTGAGCATCTTGTGCGCGTACGCCTGGTGCCCGACGTCGAACAGGATGCGGTCGCGCGGCGAGTTCAGGACGTAGTGCAGCGCCACGATCAGGTCGGTGGCGCCCAGCGACGACGCCAGGTGCAGTCCGCCGACCGAGCACACGCGGACGATCTCGTCCCGCAGTTCCTGGGCGAGCTGCGGGAGCTGGTCGCGCCGCAGGGTCTTCAGGTCGTCGGGCGTGTCGACGGTGTCCAGCAGCCGCTGGGGAACGGGCATGAGGTCGTGGGATGTCATGGTTGGCCTCCGGGGCGGGCGGCAAAGTTGCGGGCGGTGAGCAGCAGGCCCTCGGGCGTGCGCACCTCGCCCACGAACGGCGTGAACCACACCTGCTGCGTGGCGGGGAACAGCCCGCCCAGCGTGTCACTGATCTGACGGGTCACGACCCACACGTCGAAGGTGCCGGCCGGCGTCTGCACCGAGCGCCGGTCCTGCACCAGGTAGCGGTAGGTCAGGGTGCCCTGACCCTGCACGGTGCCGTCGGCGGCGCGGATGGTGACCTGGCTCTGGCCCTCCCAGCTCAGGCCGACCCGCCACGCGTTCTCGGCGGGGTATTCCAGCCACGGGGGCGTGAGCTGCACGTTCACGCCCGGCTTGTTCAGGCCGTACAGGTGCACGCCGGCCGCGTCGTAGGTGCGGTACCACGTCTGCTCGGCGCCGCGCCCGGTCAGCTGCTCGGCCTGCACGGCCTGCGAGCCGTACACCGTGGCCCCCAGGCCGCGCAGCACGTACGGGGGCGCGCCGCCCGCCTCTCCCTCCGGCGCGTACGACCACGTCAGGCCCGCCTCGTGCGGGTAGAAGGACACGCCCGTGACCGGCGTGGAACTCTGGACCGTCGTGGTCGTGGCGCGCGGCGCACAGCTGCCCAGCGCCGGCAGCAGCAGGGCCAGCGCCAGGGCCGCGAGGAGCGGGGGAGGGCCGGACATACGGCACAGCTTAGGGGGCCACATCGCGTTCATTCTGTCAGGAAACATGAAGTCCCCCTGACCGACGGCCACACTCCGGCAGCACACGGCCCCCACCGGCGGGCGGGGGCGTGACAGAACAGCGGTCCTCAGCGGTCGTTCGCCGGCCCCTGCACCTTGGCCTTCAGGGCTGCGAAGGCGTCCTCGATGGCCTGGTCGCGGCCGAGGTCCTTGAGCTGCGCGTCGAAGTCGCCCTCCTTGCGCAGGTCCTGGGACGCGCGGTTGCGGTCTTCCATGCCCGCGACCTTCTGCTCCATCTCCTCGAAGGCGTCCATGGCGCCGCCGGCCTTGTCGAAGCCCGACACGCGGTCCAGGGTGGCACCCGCCTGCGCGGTCTTCTGCCGGGCCGCCAGCAGGGACTTCTTGGATTCCATCTCGTCGATCTTCGCTTCCAGCGCGCGCAGCTGCGTCTTGAGTTGGTCAATGGTCGTGGTCTGCACGGTGCGCTGCTCGTCGAAGCCGGCGGCGAGGTCCTTGCTGTTCTGCGCGCGGCGCAGGGCTTCACGGGCGAGCTCCTCGTTGCCGCCGCGCAGGGCTTCCTCGGCCTTCTTGCTGTATTCGTCGCTCAGGCGGCGGTTGGTGTTCGCCTCACGCTCCAGCTTGCTGGCCTGGGCCATCGCGTCGGCCACCTCGCTGCGCGCCTCGCTGTATGCGGCGCGCATGTCCCGCAGCGCCTGGTCGATGATCTTGGCCGGGTCCTCGGCACGGGAGATCAGGTCGTTTACGTTGGCGCGCAGCAGTCGGGACAGTCGGTCAAGGATGCTCATGGTGGTACCTCCTGGGTGGGCGCGGCGCTCCGGGTCGCCGCCCGTGGTGATGGGCCGCTGCGTGGAAGCGCGGCCTGATCCGGCGTCCATCATTACGCAGGCGCGCACGTGTGGGTTGCGCCGGGCACGCGGCTTCACGCGACCTTAAGGCCTCATGAGGGCGGCCGGGCGCTCAGAACACGATCGGCTTCAGGCCCACGCTGTCCGTGCCGCACGCGACCGTCAGGTCCTTGCCGGCGGGCGTGACGGTGCAGCCCAGGGCGCGCAGCCCCGAGACCGGGAAGATCAGGTTCTTGCCGTCGGTGGCCGGGGCAAGCGGGAGTTCCACCGAGCCGCCCTCGAGCTGCGCCTTGCGCTGACCGACCGTCACGGTCAGGGCGGGCTGGTCCACCACGCTCAGGCGGAACTTGCCGGCGCCCAGGCTGGTCACCTTCACCACGCCCACCAGATCGCTGCCCAGCACGTACGGCTGGCCGCGCGTCACGCCGCTGGGAACGGCGGGGGCGCTGGGGGCAGCCGCCGCGCGGGCCTGCACGGCGTCCACCACCACCAGCGCTTCCTGGTCCGCCAGGGCGCTCAGGAGCACGAAGGCGTTGACCGGATCGCCCACTTTCGCCGTGACGAGCAGCGTGCTGGCCTTGCCGCTGGTCTTCCACTCGCCGGCCGCGCGCGCCGCGAGGCGGCCCTTGATCAGCGGGCGCAGCGTGGACGCGCCCGACTTCACGTACAGACACACGGCGCGTGGGCTGAGCTTCAGGGCCGCCGGGCAGCCCACGATCTGGCCGCGGACCGCCGCGCTGATATCGACGGCCACGGCGCTGACGGCCTGGGTGGTCGCGGCGGACGGGGCCTGGGCCGGCTGGGCGGGCGGCGTGGCGGCCGGGGTGGTCTGCGCGCCGGCGTGGGCGCCCACCGTCAGGGCGCAGGACATCAGTACAGCCAGCAGGCGCGGGGACGAGGCAACTCCGTGGATGGGCATATGTAGCGCATCCTATGCGCCCCGGATGAGGGCCGACTATAAGCGCCGGTGTGGGGAAGGGGTTCCCGCAGGAGCCGGGAATACTACTGTTGAGCTTGCCAGCGCGTGTCCGTGAAGGTCTTCACAGCGGTCCAGACATGACCGCAGATATCGTTTGCACTAATGGCAAGTGCCCCAACCCGCCCCGCCCGCGCACGCAGCGCCGCCGAGAAAACCCAACGCCGAGACGACATCCTTCGGGCTGCCGAACGCCTGTGGAACACGTCCACCTACACTGACCTGAGCATGAACCATGTTGCCCGCGAGGCCCAGCTCGCCAAGGGCACGCTGTACCTGTACTTCGACACCAAGGAGGAGCTGTTCCTGGCCCTGGTGTCCGAGCACCTGCAGACGTGGATCACCGACACCATCCAGCTGTTGCAGGACCGCCGGCCGACCACCCCCTCCGCGGTGGCCGACGCGCTGGTGGACGCCAGTTCCGACGTCGTGCCGCTGCGCCGCCTGATGCTGCTGCTGGGCACCGTACTCGAGCGCAATGTCCGCCCGGAGCTGACCCGCGAGTTCCGCCGTGACATCACGGCCCGCACCCAGTTGCTGGTCACGCACCTGCCGTTCAGCCGCGACGCGAGCCTGCAGATCCTGCGCCACCTGTACGCCCTGGCGATCGGCTGGCAGCACGTCGCAGAGGAATTCGCCGGGTCCAGCGCGACCGACGAGGCCGGCGTGCCCGCGCCGGACCCCTACGCCGCCGAGTTCGAACTGGCGATGCGCGCCGTGATCGACCGCATCGTGGCCGGGCAGCCGGCGCCGCGCCAGGCCTGATCCCCGCGGGCTGCGTATGCTCTGGGGATGACCGGACCGTCCGCTCCCTCCATGCCCGACCCCCTCAACACGGCCACGCTCACGATCACCTGCCCCGACCGGCAGGGCATCGTGGCGGCCGTGTCGCAGTTCCTGTTCGCCCACGGCGCGAACATCATCCACAGTGACCAGCACAGCACCGATCCTGTGGGCGGGACGTTTTTCATGCGCATGGAGTTCCACCTCGACGGCCTGGACCTGGCGCGCGAGCCCTTTGAGCGGGCCTTCGCGCAGGTGGTGGCCGAACCCTTCGCCATGGACTGGACGCTGGGCTACCGCGCGCAGCCCAAGCGCATGGCGATCCTGGTCAGCCGCTACGACCACTGCTTCCTGGACCTGCTGTGGCGCAAACGCCGGGGCGAACTGCACGTCGAGATCCCCGTGATCATCTCCAACCACGACGACCTGCGCCGTGACGCGGAGATGTTCGGCATTCCCTTCCACGTGGTGCCGGTCACCAGGGAGACCAAGGCCGAGGCCGAGGCCGAGCAGGTGCGGCTGATGCACGCGGCCGGCGCGGACTTCGCGGTGCTGGCGCGCTACATGCAGATCCTGTCCGGGGACTTCCTGACGGGCTTCGGGCGGCCCGTGATCAACATCCACCACTCGTTCCTGCCGGCCTTCATCGGCGCCAACCCGTACCGCGCGGCCTTCAACCGCGGCGTGAAACTGATCGGCGCGACCAGCCACTACGTCACCGAGGAGCTGGACGCCGGGCCGATCATCGCGCAGGACGTCATCCCGGTCACGCACCGCGAGACGCCGGACTCGCTGATGCGCATGGGCCGCGACGTCGAGCGACAGGTGCTGGCCCGCGCCGTGAAGGCGCATGTGGATGACCGCGTGCTCGTGTACGGCAACAAGACGGTCGTGTTCTGAGAGCCGGGCGAGTCTCCGTGACGACCGGCCGGCGGCGACGGGAGAACGTCCGGTGCCGCGCCCCGCTGCTCTGGACCCGTCAGACGGGATGACGGGCGACGCCGCACACCGTCAGGCCCTGCTGACCGAGGGCGACCGCGTGGCGCGCGAACTGGCGCAGACGCTGCATGTCACGCTGGACGGTCAGGAGCGCGTGATCCTGCTGGGCCGCTCGCTGGCTGTAAACCTGATCCCGGCTGTGCAGGACACGCTGGAGGTGGTCAGCCGCCGCGCCGGGCAGCCGCTGCGCGCCGTGGCCACCGTGGACGACCGGGGCCGTCCCGCGCTTCAGGTGGTGGATACGGCCGGGGTGATCCGCCGCGTGGTGCCCGCCGACGACGTGATCCGCGACCTGCTGTACGTGCAGGGGCGCCTGGACCAGACGGTGCGCGCTCACCTGCAGGACGGCCTGAGCGGAGACGAGCACCACGCGACCCGCGCCCTGGTGGCGTGCCTGAAAAGCCGGGCGGTCCTGACAGCCCTGCACCGTCTCGTCTCCACGCTGCTGACCGCGTGACGACCACCGCCCTGCCGGGACGGGGCGGATGGCCTCGCCGCGTGGCAGGGCCCCGCTACACTCGGCGCATGGCGACGGTCTATGTGATCCTGCTCACGCTGCACAACATCAACCGCTGGCTGGTGCTCCTCACCGGCGTGTGGACGCTGGTCCGGACGCTGCCCGGCGCGGGGGGCCGCCGGCCCTTCACCGCCGCGGACCGGCGCCCGGTCGTGGCGTTCACGGGTACCGTGCACCTGCAGCTGATCCTGGGCCTGCTGCTGTTCGCGTTCCTGGGCATGCAGCGTGCGCCAGTGTTCGCCGGCGCCCCGAACAGCGGGTTCACGTGGCAGCACGTGGGCCTGGGGGTGCTGGCTGCCGTCACCGCCACCATCGGCTCGGCGCTGAGCCGCCGCGCACCCACGGATCAGGGCAAGTTCCGGGTGGCGACCACGTGGACCGCTGTGACGCTGCTGCTGGTCCTGCTGCTGATTCCGTGGTGGCGTCCTCTGCTGCGGCTGTTCACGGCGTAAGCTCCGCCAGCGGAAACGGCAGCCGGGCGGCACTGGCCGCGCTGTGTCCGGCGTGGGTTCCGGGGCGTGGGGCGTCCTGCTCGAAGCGGCGGGTGAGGTTCACCGGCTCCCCGAAGGAGCGCGGGGCGGCCGGCCCGAAGCCCAGCGCGCCGAAGCGGGCGGCCAGCTCCACCATCAGCTGCGCCTGCCCGGACTGCGGCGGCCCCAGCGTGAAGTGGCCCTCGTGCCCGGCCAGCCCCAGCAGCAGTGTCTCGGCCAGGCACGCGCACGCGCGTGCTGCCCGCCCCCGCGGCGCGCCCGGGCGCCACACGCCCGGCACGGCTGCCACGCCGCCGTCCACCACCCGGACATCCGGGCGGCGCAGCAGCAGGTCCGGCCGCGTCACACGCGGCTGCGAGTCGTCCAACACCAGGGCGTCCGGGCCGAGGTGGTCCGCGCCCAGCGCTGCGCCGTCCAGCAGCACGACCAGCCCGGCGGCGCGCACGTCACGCAGGTCCGCCGTCACCTGGAGCGGCCCGGCGGACACACGTCCAGGCCCGGCACTCACGTCATTCACGGGCGTGTCCACGAGCAGCAGCGGCCACGGGGAGAGGTCCGCAAGCAGCGCGACCACGGCGCGGCCCACCCCCGTATCGGCCCCCACCACCGCGACCGGCGTGCCCGGCGGGACGTGTGCCAGCAGCCGCCGGACCGTCATGACGCACAGGACGGCCCGGAAGGCGCTCCCGGTCGTGATCCCCACGTCGTCCGGCAATTCGCCGCCCAGCAGCGCCGCGCTGCCGCCGCCCAGGCCGACCGTCAGCGCGCCCAGCGCCCGCGCCCGGTCCAGCGCCTGCCACAGGAGCCGCCGGGCGCGGCGCGACCCGGAGCACACCTCGTCCGGCGTGACCGGCAGCGTGATCACCCAGCCGGCCGGGCGCTCGGGGTTGTCCGCTGCGCGCAGCGGTCCGGTCACCCTGGCCCGCAGCGGCAGGCGGCGCAGCCACGCGCCCAGCACCCCGCCCAGTGCCGTAGACGGGCGGCCCAGGTCGCCGGCATGATCCGTCCCCGGACAGGTGACGAACGCGACCGGGTGGCGGGGCCGGTACGCCGGGCTGGAGTGGGGCTCGGTGGTCATGGCGGCAGTGTGCGCGGCGCGCCATGATCGCGCCGTGACTGTTCGGGGGCCGCGCGTGACCGGCCTCAGCGTCCGGGTTCGATGATCACCTTGCCGGTCGTCTTGCGGTCGAGTAGGTCCTGGAATGCGCGGGCGCTGTCCGCCAGGGCGTAGGTCGGCCCGACCTGCGGCGTGACCTGGCCGCTGCCCACCAGCCCAGTCAGCGCCTGCGCGGCCTCGGCAGTCGCGGCGCGGTCGAACATCAGGCTGGTCAGCCACAGGCCCGTCACCGTCAGGTTCCGCTTCATCAGTTCCACCGGGCGCAGGTTCGCCTGTTCGCGGCTGGCGTTCCCGATCACGATGATCCGGCCCCGGCTGGCGGCCATGTCCAGGCTCTCCTGGAAGCGCCGACCGCCCACGACCTCCAGGATCAGGGGCACGCCCTGCCCGCCCGCCGCGTCGCGCACCTTCTGTACGCGCTCCTCGTCGTCCTGGAGCAGTGTGACGTCCGCGCCGAGGTCACGGGCGATGCGGAGCTTGTCCTCGGTGCTCGCCATCGCGACCACGTGCATCCCCATCGCCTTGGCGAGCTGGATGCTGGCCGTGCCGAGCGCTCCGGCCGCCGCCTGCACCAGCACCCACTCGCCGCTCCTCCCGTGCCCCAGGGTCTTCAGGCCGTGGTACGCGGTGAAGTACGACACCGGAAAGGCGGCGGCCTGCGCGCCGCTGAGGCTCTGCGGCACGGGAATCAGCCCGGCGGCGTTCACGACCGCATACTTTGCCAGGGCGCCGCTGCCGCCGAGCGCCGCGACCCGCTGGCCGACCTGCACGCCGCTCACGCCCTCGCCCACGGACTCGACGATGCCCGCGAACTCCATGCCGGGCGTGTACGGCACCTTCGTGCGCGTCAGGTACTCGCCGGCCACCGCGAGCACGTCCGCGAAGTTGATGCCGACGGCCTCGACCTCGATCCGGACCTCGCCGGGACCGGGGACCGGCACGGGCACGTCGCGCAGTTCCATCACGTCGGGCGGGCCGAGCCGCTCCACCACCACCGCCGTCATCGTGTCGGTCATGGGGGCAGCATACCCGCTCGGCCGTAAAGTGGACGCGGACGTACATCATGAACGCGGACGTGTTTGACCGGGTCCAGAAATCGTGGAAAGCTGGGGCCGCTACCGCAACCCAGTTCCCGCCACCCGCCCCCAGGAGGCCCCATCCGTGAGCATCGTTGACCAGTCCCGCGACGGCGATATCCTCGTCCTGACCATCAACAACCCGCCCGTCAACGCCTTCTCGCCCGGCGTGCCCGAGGGCCTGAAAGCCGGCCTGGACGCCGCCGCGGCCGACGACACCGTCAGGGCGGTCGTGATCATCGGCGCTGGACGCACCTTCGTCGCCGGGGCGGACATCAAGACCTTCAACCTGCCCCGTGAGCAGGCCCCGGACCTGCGCGGCACCATCGAGGCGCTCGACGCCTTCCCCAAGCCCACGGTCGCCGCCATCCACGGCACCGCGCTCGGCGGCGGCCTAGAACTCGCCATGGGCTGCACATACCGTGTGGCCGTGCCGGGCGCGCAGCTCGGCCTGCCGGAGGTGAAGCTCGGCGTCCTGCCGGGTGCGGGCGGCACGCAGAGATTGCCCCGCGTGGTCGGCGCGCAGAAGGCGCTGGACATGATGCTGTCGGGCACGCCCATCCGGGCCACCGAGGCGTCTCAGCTCGGCCTGATCGACCGCATCGTCGACGGTGACCTCCTGAGCGGAGCCGTCGAGTTCGCCCGCGAGCTGGCCGACGCCCGCCCCCTGCCGCGCATCAGCGAGCGCGCCGTGCCGGGCGCCAGTCCAGAGGTCTTCGCCGCCGCCCGCGGGGGCATCAAGAAGACGCACCGCGGACAGCTCTCGCCGTCGCTGATCATCGACCTCGCGGAACTGGCCGCCACCGTGCCCTTCCAAGAGGGCTGGGCCGCCGAGGCGGGCCGGTTCATGCAGGCCAAGGACTCGCCGCAATCCCGCGCCCTGCGTCACATCTTCTTCGCGGAACGCGAGAGCGCGAAGATTCCCGGCATCACGAAGGACACACCCACCACCGAGATCCGATCGGCCGGCGTGATCGGGGCCGGCACCATGGGCGGCGGCATCGCCATGAACTTCCTGAACGCCGGCATTCCCGTCACCATCGTGGAGACCACCCAGGACGCGCTCGACCGGGGCCTGGGCGTGATCCGCCGCAACTACGAGGCCACTGCGAAGAAGGGCCGCCTCACCCAGGCGGACGTCGAGACGCGTATGGCACTGCTCACGCCCAGCCTGGACATGACTGCCCTGAAGGACGCGGATATCGTCATCGAGGCCGTGTTCGAGAACATGGACGTCAAGAAGGACATCTTCACGAAGCTCGACGCCATCGCCAAGCCCGGCGCGATCCTGGCGAGCAACACCAGCACGCTCGACGTGAACGAGATCGCCAGCGTCACCCGGCGCCCCGAGAGCGTGATCGGCCTGCACTTCTTCAGCCCGGCGAACGTGATGAAGCTGCTGGAGATCGTGCGCGCGGAGAAGACCAGCGACTCGGTGCTGGCGACCAGCATGGCCCTGGCCCGGCGCATCGGGAAGGTGGGCGTGGTTGTCGGCGTGTGCGACGGCTTCGTGGGCAACCGCATGATCCACCGCTACGGCGACGAGGCCCGCAAGATCGTGGAGGAAGGTGCGCGGCCCGAGGACGTGGACGCCGCCATGAACACGCTTGGCCTGCCCATGGGGCCCTTCCAGATGAGCGACATGGCCGGCCTGGACATCGGCTACGCCATCCGCCAGCACCAGGCCAGGGTCGCCGGGCAGCCTGCCCCCGACGGCTGGCTCGACCGTATTGTCGAGCGGGGCCGCAAGGGCCAGAAGACCGGCGCCGGCATCTACGACTACGACGAGACGAGAAAGCCCAGGCCCAACGCCGACATGCAGCGGCTCATCGAGGACTACCGTGCCGAGAAGGGCATCACGCCCCGCGCCATCACGCCCGAGGAGAGCACGGCCCGCCTCGCGTACTCCCTGGTGAACGAGGGCGCGAAGATCCTCGAGGAGGGCATCGCGCAGCGCGCCGGGGACATCGACGTGATCTACATCTACGGTTACGGCTTCCCCGCCTACCGCGGCGGCCCCATGCAGTACGCCGACGAGGTGGGCCTGAAGACCGTCGTGGCCGACCTGGAGCGCTACGGCCAGACGCCCGCGCCCCTGCTGAAGAAGCTGGCCGACGAGGGGAAGACCTTCGCGGAGTGGGATGCGGAGAAGGGAAGGGGGTGAGCGAACAGGTTGAGGTTGAAGTTCTCTTTCGCAACTCGTTTTCTTGGGTTTTCCAGAGGACGGATCGGGGGAATCCAAGTATTTCAATTCAGGGTGACTCACTTGCCCTACTGCGCATGCGAGTTCGTCGTGCGCTTGAAGCTCTGGAACCCGGAATGCTTGACGAGGATAGTGAGCTTGACCTTGAAATGGCTGCAGACACCCTCGACGGCATGTGGATGATCTACAAACAATATGGCTGGGTTGATGAACCGAGAACATCGAAACGGCAGGACGCTACATAGAAGTTTGTCGAATACTGCAATACAAGCCTTTCCTCAAGGAGTTCTACATGCCCGAAGCAGTCATCGTCTCCACTGCCCGCACGCCCATCGGTAAGGCGTACCGGGGCTTTCTGAACGACACGCACGGCTCCGATCTGGGTGCCCACGCCGTCACGCACGCCGTCCAGCGCGCCGGGGTCGATCCCGCCGAGGTCGAGGACGTGATCATGGGCGCCGGCAATCCGGAAGGCGCGACCGGCAGCAACATCGCGCGGCAGATCGCCCTGCGCGCCGGGTTCCCCGTGACCGTCAGCGGCGTGACCGTGAACCGCTTCTGCTCCAGCGGGCTGAACACCATCGCGCTGGCGGCGAACCACGTAATGGCCGGTCAGGGTGACATCTTCGTGGCGGGCGGCCTGGAGAGCATTACCCTGACGCAGAACGAGCACGCGAACAAGTACCGGCTGCGCGGCGAGTGGCTGATGGAGCACAAGCCCGCGATCTACATGCCCATGCTGGAAACGGCGGAGATCGTGGCGCGGCGCTACGGCATCACGCGCGAGCAGCAGGACGAGTACGCGCTCCAGAGCCAGCAGCGGACGGCGGCGGCGCAGCAGGCCGGCAAGTTCGACCACGAGATCGTGCCCATGACGGCCAGCATGAAGGTGCAGGACAAGGCGACCGGCGAGGTCAGCGATCAGCAGGTCACGCGTACGCTGGACGAGGGCAACCGCCCGGACACCACACTGGAGGGCCTCACCAAGCTCAAGCCCGTATTCGAGGGTGGCGTGATTACCGCCGGCAACGCGTCCCAGCTCAGCGACGGCGCGGCGGCCGTGGTGGTGATGAACGCCGACGTGGCGCGTGAGCGTGGCCTGGAACCCCTGGGGCTGTTCAAGGGCTTTGCCATCGCGGGCTGCGATCCGGACGAGATGGGTATCGGCCCGGTGTTCGCGGTGCCCAAACTGCTGAAGCGCCATGGCCTGAGCGTGGACGACATCGACCTGTGGGAGCTGAACGAGGCCTTCGCGGTGCAGGCGCTGTACTGCCGCGACCGTCTGGGCATCGATCCGGCGAAGTACAACGTCAACGGCGGCAGCATCTCCGTCGGGCACCCGTACGGTATGAGCGGCGCGCGGCTGACCGGCCACGCGCTGCTGGAAGGAAAACGGCGCGGCGCTAAGCACGTCGTCGTGACCATGTGCATCGGCGGCGGCATGGGCGCGGCCGGGCTGTTCGAGGTGCTGTAACCCGCACGCGGCAGCAGTCCGGCGGGGGCGGCGCGGCTACAATGCGCCCCATGTCGGACGCTTCTCCCAACACTCCCGGCGAGGTGCGGCGCGATGACCTCGTGGCGTGGCTCAATGACTATCTCCAGATCGGCGAGTTCAGGGACGTCAGTCTGAACGGCCTCCAGATCGAGGGCACGCCCGTGATCCGCCGGGTCGCGGCCAGCGTGGACACCAGCGTGAAAACGCTCCAGCATGCGGCGGACAGTGGCGCGGACCTCCTGCTGGTGCACCACGGGCTGTTCTGGGGCAAGCCGCTGCCCGTCACCGGGCCGCACCGGGAGCGGCTGCGGATCGCCATTCAGGCCGACCTGAACCTGTACGCGGCGCACCTGCCGCTCGACGCGCACGCGGACGTGGGCAACAACGCCATGATGGCGCGGGCGCTCAGCCTTCAGAACGTCACGCCTTTCGGGGAGTTCGCGGGGAAGAAGATCGGCGTGGCGGGCGAAGTGCCCTTCGAGCTGAGCTTGCAGGATTTCGCGGACCGCGTGCAGAAGCTGACCGGTGAGATCTGCCTGGTGCACGGCGGGGGCGGCCCCACGGTGCAGCGCGTGGGCATCTGCTCGGGCGAGGGCTCGGACCGCATTCCGGAGGCGGCGGCGCTGGGTCTGGACACGCTGCTCACCGGCGAGCCGGCGCACAAGCATTTCAACGACGCCTTCGAGTACGGCATCAACGTGGTCTACGCCGGCCACTACGAGACCGAGGTGTTCGGCGTGCGCGCCCTGGCCGCGAAGCTGGAGGACCAGTTCGGGCTGCCGTGGCAGTTCCTGCACCACCCCACGGGGCTGTGACGGGGCTGTTCGTCACCTTCGAGGGGCCGGAGGGCGCGGGCAAGAGCACGCAACTCGCGCGGCTGGTGGAGCGGCTCTCCGCGCAGGGCACTGCCCACACGGTCACGCGGGAGCCTGGCGGCACGCCCCTGGGCACCCGCGTGCGTGACGTGCTGCTCGACCCGGCGCTGACCATCGACCCGCTGCCGGAGTTCCTGCTGTACTCCGCGAGCCGCGCGCAACTCGTGGCGAACGTCATCCGGCCCGCGCTGGATCGCGGCGACGTCGTGGTGTGTGACCGCTACGCCGATTCCAGCCGGGCGTACCAGGGAGCGGGCCGGGGCCTCGACGGAGCGCTGCTGGATCACATCACGGCCGCCGCGACGGGCGGGCTGACCCCAGACCTGACGGTGCTGCTCGACCTCGACCCGGAAGTGGGGCTGGAACGCGCGGCGCGGCGCGGCCAGCCCGACCGGCTGGAGCGAGCCGACCTCGCGTTCCACCGCCGGGTGCGGCAGGGCTTCCTGCACCTCGCGCAGCGCGACCCGGACCGGTTCGTGGTGCTCGACGCCACCCTGGGGCCGGACGAACTGGAGGCGCGGGTGTGGTCGGCGCTTCAGGACCGCGTGGCGGCTAGCGCCTGACGCGGCCCTGGCCGCCGACGCCGGTCTCGGCCTTCACGCCCGCCACCTTCACCTCGAAGATGGTGCCCCAGCGCTTGCCCGTGATCAGCAGCGTGCCGCGCTCGGGCACGTAGGCAATGCCGTTGGGCACGTCGTCGAAGGTCAAGGGGCGGCCGCTGCGGCTGGCCTGCATGCTGGCCTCGCGCGTGATGTCCGACACGTCGAGCCACGCGGTGACCTTCCCGGACTGCGGGTCGATGCGGGCAATCCGGTCGCTGAGCCACACGTTGGCGTAGACGCTGCCCTGCACGTACTCCAGCTCGTTCAGGTTCTTGATGGGCTGGCCGTCGTCCGTGACGGCCACGGAGCGCGTGACCTTGAAGGTCTTCGGGTCGCGCCACACCAGCGTGGGGCTGCCGTTGCTCATGATCAGCTGCTTGCCGTCGGTGGTCAGGCCCCAGCCCTCGCCCGTGTAGCGGTACTGCCCGGTCTCGCGCAGCGTCTCGGCGTCGAAGGTGAAGGCCACGCCGTCCTGCCACGTCAGGTGGTACGCGGTCGATCCGATCACGGCCACGCCCTCGCCGAACGCGGTCGCCAGCGGCGTGGCGGCCGAGACCTGCACCTTGCCGGTCTTCAGGACGCTGCGGCGCACGCCCGACTGCCCGACGATGCCGGTGCTCTCGGCATACACGCCGCTCCCCAGATACTGGAAGCCCTCGGTGAACGCTGCGCGGTCGTGCGGGTAGCGGGCCACGACCGTGGGCATCAGGACTGGCGTGCGGGTGACCGGGGTGTCGGACTGGCCGCGGGCGGCGGACGCCAGCAGCAGGAAACTCAGGGACAGGGCAGGGGAAACGCGCACGGCCCCATGGTAGGGGCTGGACTCCATGGGCGTGTCACTCGTCTGCTCCGCGTGAAGGTCGGCTTCAGGTCATGAGGGCGCGGTGGGCGGACGCGCGCACAGCCTCATGTGGATCATGCCGCAGTGGGGCCAGGGAGCGGGTCTCGCCCCACTGCCCCAGCGCCCACGCGGCGGCCTCGCGCACCTCCCACGCGGGATCGGCCGCGCCGGCGAGCAGCAGCGGCCAGCCTTGCGGCGCGCGGGTATTGCCCAGCACCGTCAGGGCGTTGCGGGCCATGCCCTTGCGCCGCGGGCGCAGGAACGCCGTGTCCGCGAAGGCCCGCTCAAAGGCGCGTTCACTGCCGCCGAAGAACCGCGTTAGATCGGGGTGGGCCAGCTCCGGGTCGGGCCGCAGCACCCTCGCGAGAGGCCCGGCGTGCTCGCTCCACGGGCAGACCTCGCTGCACACGTCGCAGCCGAACAGCCACTCGCCCACCCCGGCCCGCAGGTCGTGGGGCACCGGCCCGCGGTGCTCGATGGTCAGGTAAGAAACGCAGCGCCGCGCGTCGATGGCCCGGTCGTTCCCGATGGCGTTCGTGGGACACGCAGAGACGCAGCGCAGGCAACGCCCACAGCGGTCGGGGTGCGGCGTGGCCGCGCCGCCACACGGCAGATCGGTCAGCAGCACCGCCAGCGTGACGAAGGCTCCCAGGCGGGTGCTGACCAGCATCCCGGACTTGCCTCGCCACCCCAGGAAGCCCGACGCGGCGTACAGGCGTTCCATCACGGGGCCGTGGTCCACGTAGCCGCGCGCCCGTACGCCCAGCGCGGCGGCCTCGGTCTCCAGCCGGGTCAGGACCGGTTGGAGCTGGTCGTGGTAGTCGGGCGTCCACGCGTACCGCGCGACGCGGCCCACCCGCACGCCGCCGGCCGGTTTCGGGAGTTCCGCGAACGCGTGCGACACGCCCAGCACCAGCACGCTGCCCACACCCTCCAGCCGCGTTGAGGGATCGGCGCGGGCGGGCAGCTGGCGCTCCAGATAGGTCATGCCCGCGTGCCGGCCCGCGTCCAGCCAGCCGGCGTACTCCTCGACCGCGTGGGCCGGCACGGCAGCCGGCGCCCAGCCGACGGCGTCCGCGCCCAGGTGCTGCGCGAGGTCGGCGAGAAGGTCAGCGGCGCCCACGGCCCGGAGTATGCCGTCCGGAGGTGGGCGCCGCTGCTGCGCGGGTGACAGTGCGGGCTACAGGCTGGCCTTGGCGAGCGTCCACGCGTGCTCGAAGACCTCGCCGCGTTCCGGGCGGGCCATCACGCGGCCCAGGCCCTCGGCGAGCGTCATGGCGGGCACGTTCACCTCGGTGGTGCGGCTGATGTCCTCCCACACGGCCTCACACACGGCCATGTCGCCGCCCTGCGCGTTCAGGGTGAAGCGCACGCCGTCGCCGGACAGCTCCACGCCGCACAGGTCGCCGTTCTCCCGGCCGCAGCGGGCGGCCTTGAAGGTCACGTGCCTCAGGTCCTTCCACTTCAGGGTGTCGGCCACGAAGCCGGCGAACAGCCGGGCGGGCAGGTCCTTGCGGCCCGAGTAGCGCACGGTCAGGTGCGTGATGCGCGGCAGCTGCCGGGCGGCGTCGGGCGAGTCGAACACCTGCGCCAGGGCCTCACGCCACGGCGCGCTGCGGCTCCAGCCCAGGTCCGCCAGCGCGTAGTGCCGGGCCGGGGGGATATCCAGCGTCAGGGAATCGCAGATGATCTGGTCGGCCACGTCCGTCAGCTCGTGCATCAGCACGCCGCCCGGCTTGGTGTCTGCGCCCCACCACACGTGATTCACGGTCGCGGGACGCAGCAGCGGCAGGATCGCGCCCTGGAGCTGCTGCGGGTTGGCGTCCAGCGTCAGGCGCTCCACGTACAGCCCGCCGGACTGCGGCACCAGGCTCGCGTGCACCTTGAGGTCGTCGCTGCCGTCCATCACGCCGATGATCTGCCGGCCCGCGAAGCGCCCCTCCAGGCCCGCCAGCGCCTCCTCGACGCGCTTGACGTGCCGGTGCACCGTCAGGGCCACGATGTTCCCCGTGTACGCCCGCGTCTCCACGTTCGTCTGTGTCCACAGCTCGTCCAGCGTCACCTGCGCCTTGCGGACGCTGGTGTCCACCGGCCCCAGGCGCTTGTGGTCCGTCGCGTAGGTCATAGGCCGCCTCCGGCACCGCCGAGAGGAGAGCCAGGCAACGTGTGCCCTGTGCCCCCGGCGGTCTGCGCGCTCACAGCCGTCTCCAGCGGCGGTCGGCGCCGATCAGCTCGTCGGCGGCCTCGGGACCCCACGTGCCGGAGGTGTAGTTCGGGAACTCCGGGGCGCTCACGCCGTCCCACGCTTCCAGGATGCCGCTCACGAGCTGCCACGCGTGGTCGACCTCGTCCTCGCGCGGGAACAGGGTCGCGTCGCCCAGCATGGCGTCGAGCAGCAGCCGCGAGTACGGGCTCTCGAGCTGCGCGCCGAACGCGTCGTAGCGGAAGTCCATCACGACCTCGCGCAGCACCATCTCCTGCCCCGGCGTCTTGCTGCTGAATTTCAGACTCACGCCCTCGTCCGGCTGGATGCGGAACGCGAGCACGTTGCGTTCCAGACCGCCCGGGAAGATGCCCAGCGGGGGCCGCTTGAAGACCACGGCGATCTCCGTGACCTTCTTGGGCAGGCGCTTGCCGGTGCGCAGGAAGAACGGCACGCCCTGCCAGCGCCAGTTGTCCACCTCCAGCTTCACCGCCACGTAGGTGGGCGTGGGGCTGCTGGGCTTCACGTTCGGTTCCTGGCGGTAGCCGGGCACCTTCTCGCCGTCCATGGTGCCGGGGCCGTACTGGCCGCGCACGGCGACACTCTTCACGCGGCCCCGGGGGATCTCCTTCACGGCGCGCAGCACCTTGACCTTCTCGTCGCGGATCGCGTCGGCGTCGAAGGCCGCGGGGGCTTCCATGGCGGTCAGCGCGAACAGCTGCATCAGGTGGTTCTGCAGCATGTCGCGCACCACGCCGGCTTCCTCGTAGTACCCGGCGCGGCCCTCCAGACCCAGGTCCTCGGCGGCCGTGATCTGCACGTGGTCCACGTAGCCGCGGTTCCACAGCGGCTCGAAGATGGCGTTGCCGAAGCGGATCGCCATCAGGTTCTGCACCGTCTCCTTGCCCAGGTAGTGGTCGATGCGGTAGACCTGCGACTCGTCCCACACGGTGTGGATGGCGTCGTTCAGGGCGCGGGCGCTGGCGAGGTCACGCCCGAAGGGCTTCTCGATCACGATGCGCCGCCAGCCCTCGGACTGGTCGGCCAGTCCGAGGCGGCCCAGGCCGCTGGAGATCGGCTCGAACAGGCTGGGCGGGGTCGAAAGGTAGAACAGGGCGTTCTTGCGCCCGCCGTGCGCCTCCTCGGCGCGGTCGAGTTCCCGGCCCACCAGGTCATAGACCTCGTCGCCGCTGAAGTCCCCGTACTCGTAGTACAGCAGTTCGCGGAACTTCTCCAGGTTGCCCGGCAGGATCGCGTCGGTTTCCTTGCTCTCCTTCAGGGCGGCAAGGGCGTAGTCCTTGAACTCCTCGTCGGTCATGGGCTGGCGGCCCACACCGACGATGTTGAAGGCGCTGCCCAGCAGGCCGTCCTGCCACAGGCCGAACACGGCGGGCAGCAGCTTGCGCCGCGCGAGGTCGCCGGTCGCGCCGAAGATCACCAGGGTCGCGGGTTCCGGCGCGCGGGTGCGGCGCATGTGGGTGCGGAAGGGATTGTGGCCGTCACCGCCGGCCACGGCGGGCGGCACGCGCTTGCGGGTACGGCGGGCCGCTGCGGCGGCGGCGCCCGTCTGGGCCACGTCGACGTTCTGCGCGGCGTCCCTGCGCTCCACGGCCTGCTGGACGGCCTCAGTCTTGGGTTTCGCCGTGCGCTTGGGCCTGGGTTGCGCCGCAGACGCCTTGGCGCCGGACTTCGCTGCGCCCTTCTTCGCGGAACTTGGGGCGGTCTTCCGGGTCATTGCTCACCTGTCACGCGCTGCCGGCCGGTCTCCCCGAGCTGTTCCGCCGCAGAGCCGGTGCCGCTGCCGGCGGCCGCAGGAATGTTCTCCGGCGCGGCCACCTTCGGGTGATCCCCGGCCTGCACCTCGGGCACGATGCCCTCCTGCTTGGGCGCTTCCAGCGTCTTGACGGCGTGCCCACCGAAGGCGCGGCGCATCGCGGAGAGCATCTGCCCGGCGTAGCTCACTTCCTGCTGGCTGCGGAAGCGCATCTGGGTGGCGAGCGTGATCACCGGAGTCGGGACCCCCAGCTCGATGGAGTCGATGATGGTCCAGCGGCCCTCGCCGCTGTCGGCCACGTAGTCGGACAGCGAGTCGAAGTCCGCGGAGTTCTTCAGCGCCTCGGCGGTCAGGTCGAGCAGCCAGCTTCTCACGACGCTGCCGTGGCGCCACAGCTCCGCGATCTGGGCCATGTCCAGGTTGAAAGTCTGGTGGGCCTTCATCAGCTCGAAGCCCTCGGCGTAGGCCTGCATCATGCCGTACTCGATGCCGTTGTGCACCATCTTCACGTAGTGCCCGCTGCCCGAGGGACCCATGCGGCCCCAGCCGCGGTCCGGGGCGGGCGCCAGCGTCTCGAACACCGGACGCAGGCGCTCCACGGCTTCCTCGGGGCCGCCGATCATCATGGCGTAGCCCTCCTTCAGGCCCCACACGCCGCCGGACGTGCCCACGTCCACGAAGTGCAGGCCCCTGGCCGCCAGTTCCTCGCCGCGGCGCTGCGTGTCGTGGAAGTTCGAGTTGCCGCCGTCGATCACGATGTCGCCCGGCGCGAGACGCTCGGCCAGGTCGTCGATCACGGCCTGCGTGATCTTGCCGGCCGGCACCATGACCCACACGGCGCGGGACCCGGGCTCGCCCAGCGCGGCGATGAAGTCGTCCATGGAGCGTGTGCCCTGGGCACCGTGTGACTCGATGTTGCGCAGGGCGTCCTCGCTGCGGTCGTAGCCGACCACGTGGTGCCCACCCTGTTGCAGCCGCAACACCATGTTCCCGCCCATCTTGCCCAGGCCGATCATGCCGATCTTCATTCCCGTACCTCCCGGTGTCGGAAGCGCTTCCAGCGCCCGCTCTCTCCACCGGGCATGATACGCGCGCCGGCCCGCACCGCTAGGCCCACGCCTGAAGAAAAGCTAAGCACACGCCGGGCGGGCGGCCGCGTGACGGCGCGGGCAGCGGGACGAATTGCGGGCAGCGCGGGTGGTACCGTGGCGCCATGAGCGTCCCCGCCCCTACCCCGACCGCCGGTCTGCTGGACCGGGCCGCGAGCGGCGAGCGGCTGTCCCACCCCGAGATCGAGGCCCTGTACGCGCTGCCGCTGCCCGACGTGGCCGCGGTCGCCCACGCCCTGCGCGCCGAGCGCCGCGATCCCGCCGTGGTCACCTTCCTGATCGACCGCAACATCAACTACACCAACATCTGCAACGTCGGCTGCAACTTCTGCGCGTTCTACAGAACCAAGCGTCAGAAAGACAGCTACACGCTGGACTACGAGCAGATCTCCGCAAAGATCCGCGAACTCGAGGCGGTGGGCGGCACCCGCATCCTGCTCCAGGGCGGCGTGAACCCGGAACTCGGCCTGGAGTACTACACCGGCCTGCTGCGGCATGTGAAGGCCCACCACCCCACCATCCGTATCGACGCCTTTTCCCCGGAAGAGGTGCTGTTCATGGAAAAGGCCTTCGGGCTGACCCTGGACGACCTGCTCGACACCCTGATTGACGCCGGACTGGACGGCCTGCCGGGCGCGGGCGGCGAGATCCTGGAGGACGACGTGCGCGCCAAGGCGGCGCCCGCCCGTATCCGCAGCGCCGACTGGTTCCGGATCATCGATGCCGCGCAGCGCAAGGGCCTGTACACCATCGCCACCATGGTGATCGGCTTCGGCGAGACCTACGCCCAGCGCGCCGCTCACCTCGTGAAGATCCGCGAGCAGCAGGACCGCGCGAACCGCGAGTACGGCGGCAACGGCTTCTCGGGCTTCGCCATGTGGACGCTCCAGACCGAGCACACCCGGCTGGCGGGCAAGGCGCCGGGCGCGACCGCGCACGAGTACCTTCAGCAGCTTGCCGTGGCGCGGATCGCGCTGGACAACGTCCCGAACATCCAGGCGTCGTGGCCGGCGCAGGGCTTCAAGGTCGCGCAGGCCGCGCTGTACTACGGCGCGAACGACCTGGGCTCGACCATGCTGGAGGAGAACGTCGTCTCGGCCGCGGGCGGGCACGGGCGGCACAACGCCACCGTGCGCGAACTCATCCGGATTGCCGTGGACGCGGGCTACACGCCGGCCATCCGCAACAGCCGTTTCCAGATCATCGAGTGGCCGGATGTCCGCGCCGCCCTGCACCAGCAGGACGCGAACCCGGAGCGAGAGCGTGCCGTCGGTGCGGCCGGGTAACGGCCCCGAGACCGGCGCGCCGCGGACGACCATGCTGGCCCTGGTCTACATCCTGTGCGAGCGCCGGCCCCGCGCGCCCGCCGTGGGCGAATGGGAGGCCGAGGCGCGGTTTCTGCTGCCCACGCCCACCGCCTTCCTGGAGGCGCTGGAGACCGCCGGGCTGGCCGACCGGGGCCATCCCACGGATCTGGGCGTGCAGGTCAGCACCGACATCCTGTTCGAGGACGGCGACATCACCGGGCAGACCGTGGTGCACCCGGCCGAGCTCCTGTCGCTGGCGGCCCATGTGGACGACGCCACCCGCGTGCGGGTGCACGCGTGGCACGCCTTCGCGCAGGCCCTGGAGCACGACGGCCAGGACGCGCGGCTGGTGATCTGGTTCATCCGGTGAGCATGGCGTCTGGCATCGCAATCCTGCACAGCGTTCCGGTGCGCGCGGCGGCGGCGCCTATCCTGAACGCATGATCGAGTCCCTGATCGGCCACACGCCCCTCGTGCAGCTCATGCGCGTCACGGACCGCAGCATGGCGGACGTCTTCGTGAAACTGGAGGGCCAGAACCCCGGCGGCAGCATCAAGGACCGCACCGCGCTGGGTCTGATCGAGGATGCCGAGCGCCGCGGTGTCCTGCCCCCCGGCGGCACCATCGTGGAGCCCACCAGCGGCAACACCGGCATAGGGCTGGCGCAGGTCGCGGCGGCCAAGGGCTACCGGCTGATCCTGTGCATGCCCGCCAGCATGAGCGAGGAGCGCAAGCGCACCCTGGTCGCGTACGGCGCCGAACTCGTGCTGACGGACCCCAAGCGGCGCATGCTCGCCGCCATCGAGGAGGCCGAGAAAATCGCGCAGGAACGCGGCGCGGTCATGATGGGCCAGTTCACGAACCCCGCCAATCCCGCCGTGCACGAGGCCACCACCGGCCCGGAGCTGTGGGAGCAGATGGATGGCCGCATCGACGCCTTCGTGTACGGCAGCGGCACCGGCGGCACCATCAGCGGCGTGGGCCGTTACCTCAAGCGCATGAACCCGCAGGTGCAGGTGATCGCGTGCGAGCCCGCGCGCAGCAACGTCCTGACCGGCGGCGAGATGGGCACGCACGGCTTCCAGGGCATGGGACCGGGCTTCATTCCCGCCAACCTCGACCGCAGCGTGATCGACGACGTGATCGACGTGTGGGAGGAGGACGCCTACCCCCTGGCCCGCCGCCTGGCGCAGGAGGAAGGCATCTTCGTGGGCATGAGCAGCGGCGCGATGGCGTGGGCCGCGCTGGAGGTCGCCCGCCGCCTGGGGCCAGGCAAGCGCGTGGCGACCATCGCGTGCGACACCGGCGCGCGCTACCTGACCACGAACCTGTTCTCCGACGAGAGCGCCACGCCGGCCGGGTACCTCCCGTACTCGCGCGAGAAGATCGTGACGCCAGCCTGAACGCACAAGAGCGCGCGGCGGCCCACTCCGGCCGCCGCGCGTTCTCTTCTCTTCAGCTCCGCCGACCGCCGAACATGCCGATCAGGTCATTCAGGGCGTTGCCGTCGCCGTCGCGGTCGAGCACCGAGTTCAGGGTGCCGACCATGCCGCCCAGATCACCCAGACCTCCCGGCGCGCCCTGTGACGGCAGCCCCGGAATGACTGCCCCGCCGCCCAGGCCGCTGTCCTGCGGCGACGGGTAGTGGGGCTGCTGATACTGCGGCTGCTGGGGCTGCGCCTGCTGACCACCGCCCAGGATGCCGCCCAGCACCGAGCCCAGGCCGCCGCCGCCGAGCACGCTGCCCAGGATGCCGCCCAGATCGCCCATGCCGCCGGCCCCGCCGCCCTGTCCCTGCTTCTGCCGGCCCAGGTACGCCATGACCAGTGGGGCCAGCATGCTCAGGATCTGGAGGGCGAGCTGCGGGCTGATGCCCGCGCGCTGGCTGACCGCGTTCGCAGCGGCCGACTGCTGCCCGCCGAACACGTGGCCCAGAATGCGCTGGCCGTCCTGCACGTCCGGCACCTGACCCTGCTGGAACTGGTCGATGGCCGAGCCGTCGTGCTGGTCCACGGCGTTGGCCAGGGCGTCCAGACCGCCCGGCTGCGTGGCGTTGCGCGTCAGGGCGCCGAGCAGCAGCGGCACCGCCGCCTCGATCGCGGATTCGGTCTGCTGCGGTGACGTGCCGAGCTGCTGCGAGACCGTCTGCTGCGCCTGTCCCATACCGCCGAGCCTGCTGAGGATGTCCATCATGGTGGGGTGCCTCCTGTGGAGTGATGTGCGGTTCAGCGTACCCCGCGGGAGCGCGGCGTCCCATGATGGCCACGTGAAGGACCCTGCCGGCAGAGCTGGCCGGCGCTGAGCCATCCGGCGTATTTCGCCTGCGGCGGCCCACGGGTACGTTAAGCCGTTCCCAAGGCAGCGTCACCGGAGGTTCCCCCTGCATCCAGCCCAGATCCTCACGCGCGTGCGTCCGTCCGGGCTGGCCCTGGCCGTGTCGGTGGCCCGGCTGGGCTTCCGGCGGCAGTTCGCGTACCCGCAGGCGGCGCTGTGGGGCATCGTCACGAACGGCTTTTTCGGGGTGCTGCGGATCGCCATTCTGGTCGCGCTGTTCGGCGCGCGCCCGCAGGTGGCGGGCTACACGGTCCAGGCGGCGGTCACCTACGCCGGCCTGACCCAGACCCTGATCGCGGCGCTGGCGCTGTTCGGCTGGACCGACTTCATGCGCGCCGTGCACCGCGGTGAGGTCGTCACGGACCTGCTGCGCCCGCATGACCTGCTGGGGTTCCACGCGGCGCAGGACGCCGGGCGCGCGGCCGGCCAGTTCGTGCTGCGAGGCCTGCCCATGCTGGCGCTGTTCGCCGTGGGCTTCGGGGCCGTGTGGCCGGCGGGTGTGGAGGGCTGGGTGACGACGGTCCTGAGCCTGCTGCTGGCGTGGGCGCTCAGCTTCGCGTTCCGCTTCGTGGTGAACTGCGCCGCGTTCTGGTCGCCGGATGCCGTCGGGATCGGCCGCTTCGCGTGGGCGCTGTGGGGTCTGGGCTGCGGCTTCCTGATGCCGCTGGCGTTCTTCCCGGCGTGGCTCCAGGCCGCGCTGGCGTGGACGCCCTTTCCCGGCATGCTGAACACCCCGGTCGAGGTGTGGCTGGGCGTGCGAACCGGCGGGGACGCGTGGCGGGCGCTGGGGGCGCAGCTCGCGTGGACCGTGGCGCTGTACGCCCTGGCGCAGGCGGTGCTGGCGCGCGGGCTGCGCCGCCTGGAGATCCACGGTGGGTAGGGCCGTGATCATGCTGGGCGACCTGCGGCTGTACGCCCTGCTGCTGCGCGCCCAGATCCGTTCGCAGGGCGTCTACCGCGTCTCCTTCGCGCTGGACGCGCTGGCCGCCGCCCTGATCACGGCCACCGAGTACGCCGCCTTCGCGCTGGTGCTGCCGCGCTTCGGGTCGCTGTCGGGCTGGACCCTGGGCGAGGTGAGCGTGCTGTACGGCCTGGCCGAACTCGCCTTCGTGCTGATGGACCTGCTGTTCGGCGGGTTCGACGCCCCGAACCTGTCTGCGCACATCCGCAGCGGATCGTTCAGCACCTTCCTGCTGCGGCCGGCACCGCTGCCCGTGCAGGTCTTCGGTTCGGACTTCGCGCTGCGCCGCGTCACGCGGGTCGTGCTCGCCGCCGGCATCCTGTGGTACGGCGTGTCGCAGGTCGCGGTCCCGTGGACGCCCGGCGACGTGGCCCTGCTCGTGGGCAGCGTGGTCGGGATGATCTGCTTTTTCGGCGGCCTGTTCGTCATTGGCGGCACCCTCACGTTCTGGACCGTGGACAGCGTCGAGGCGATGAACGTCCTGACCTACGGCGGCCGGGCGCTGATCTCGTACCCGATGGATATCTACGGCTCGCTGCTGCGCCGCGCCTTCACCTACGTGATCCCCGCCGCGTTCCTGTCGTACTTTCCGGTGCTGCACGTCCTGCACCGGCCGCTGCCGGACGGCCTGCCCGGGTGGGCCGCGTTCGTGTCGCCGGTTGTGGGACCGCTTATGCTCGCGGCCGCCTTCGCGTTCTGGACGCTCGGCGTGCGCCGCTACCAGGGCACGGGAACATGAGCGGGGGCCGGAGCACACAGGGCAGGGCGCCGAGGGCAGCGGCGCTCCGGCTCCTCTGGTCGTTCCTCAGCTCTTGCTCCACTGCCCTCCGGAGGCGCCACCATGATTGACGTCCAGCAGCTCCGCAAGATCTACCGGGTCCGCAGCGGCGGCGTGCTGCGCGGACAGACGCGCGTGATGGAGGCCGTGAAGGACGTGAGCTTCACCGTGCAGGCCGGCGAGGTGGTCGGGTATCTCGGGCCGAACGGGGCGGGGAAGAGCACGACCATCAAGGTCCTGACCGGCCTGCTCGTCCCGGACGGCGGCGTGGTCACGGTGGGCGGGCTGGTGCCGTGGCGCGAGCGGCGCCGGCATGTGGCGCGGCTGGGCGCGGTGTTCGGGCAGCGCACCACCCTATGGTGGGATCTGCCGGTGCGCGACAGCCTGGACCTGCTGCGGCACGTGTACCGCGTGCCGGCAGGCCGCTTCCGCGAGAACCTCGCCCGCTTCACCGAGCTGCTGGAGCTGGAGCCGTTCCTGGGCACGCCGGCGCGCTCGCTGAGCCTGGGCCAGCGCATGCGCGCCGATCTGGCCGCCGCGCTGCTGCACGACCCCGCCCTGCTGTTCCTCGACGAGCCGACCGTGGGGCTGGACGTGGTGGCGCGCGAACGCATCCGGGCCTTCGTGGAGCACGTGAACCGCGAGCAGGGCGTGACCGTGCTGCTCACCACCCATGACCTGATGGACGTGCAGCGCCTGGCCCGGCGGGTCATGATCATCGACCACGGCACGCTGCTGTACGACGGCGCACTGGCCGCCCTCCAGCAGCGCTACGGCGGCGCGCGCGAACTGCTGGTCGACTTCGAGACCGCGCCCACGTGTCCCGACGTGCCCGGCCTGGACCTCGTGCACGCCGAGGGCGCCCGCGTGCGCTACGCCTTCAGCGGCCCCGCCGCCGGACCCATCGCCCGCGTGACTGCCCACGCACCGGTGCGCGACCTGACTGTGCAGGAACCGGACCTCGACACGACCATCCGCCGCATCTACGAGGAAGGGCTGCTGCGCGTCTGAGTCCAGACTCCGGATGGATCTCCCATCCGACCCCGACCTTCATTCAGCCTTAGCATTTTCGGTAGGTTAAGGCAGGTCGGCAGTCCGGGGCCGCCCCCTGCTCTTACAGTTTCGGCATGTCGCCGGACCCCGTCACCGTCATCCTGTGCGTGTACAACGGGGCCACCCACCTCGACGAGACGATCCGCAGCGTCCGCGCCCAGACGTACGCCGCGTGGCAGCTGCTGATCGTGGACGACGGCAGCACCGACGCCTCCGCCGACATCGCGCTGCAGCACGCCGCGCAGGATGACCGCATCCAGCTGGTCCGGCAGCAGAACGCGGGCGTGCGCGCCGCCCGGAACCTCGCGCTGCGCACCGCCCGCACCCGCTGGGTGGCCCTGATCGACCACGACGACCTGTATCTGCCCACCAAGCTCGAGACGCAGATGACGTATCTGGCGGCGCACCCGCACCTGGCCGCGCTGGGCACGCACGGGTACCGCATCGGGCAGCGCGGCCGGCGCCTGGGGTACTTCGACGTGGGACCGCGCGACGAGGCGCACAGCCGCGCCCTGGTGGCCGCGCACTCGATCATCTATCTGCTGGCCGCCAGCGTGGTGTTCGACCGGGAACTGGCGCTGCGGGTGGGGGGCTTTCCCGCCCTGCAGACCGCGGACGACATCGGCCTGTGGAGCCGCATGGCCGACCACGCGCCCGTCGTCGCGCTGCCCGAGCGGCTGGTCGCGTACCGGGTCCACGCCGGCAGCCTGAGCGGCCGCAAGCTCAGCTTGCAGCGGCTCGAGGCGGACTACATCCGGCACGGCAACGCCCAGCGCCACGCGGGGCAGCCGGAGCAGACCTTCGGGGCCTTCATGCAGGCGTGGGACGCGCAGCCGCCCGCCGTCCGGCGCGCGTTTGAACGCGAATCGGCCAGCCTGAGCGCGTACCGCACCGCCGGGGGCCTGCTCGCGGACCGGCACCCGGCCGGCCTGCTGTGGCTGGCCCGCAGCGTCCTGCTGAGTCCGCGCGCGCGGCTGGAGCGCGTGGTGCGCCAGCTTGGCCTGCGGGACCTGTGGCGCCGGCGCGCGGTCCCCTGACCGGGCCATGAAGCGGATAAGCTCGGCAGCGTATGTCGCTGCCTCCGCCCGTGACCGGACCCCTGCCGCCGGCCCACTTCGCCGGCGATCCGGTGCGCACGGCGCGCGGCCTGCTGGGCGCGACCCTCGTCCACGTCACGCCCGGCGGTGGGCGGATGGCCGGCCGCGTCGTGGAGACCGAGGCCTACGACTGCCCGCGCGACCCGGCGTGCACGGCCGGCCGTTTCCACGCGGCGCGCACGGCGGACATGGCGGTGTCGCCCGGCCAGTGGCTGTTCTGGACCGCGCACGGGCACCCGCTGCTGCAGGTCGCGTGCCGCCCGGCGGGCGTGCCGGCCAGCGTGCTGATCCGCGCCATCGAGCCGCTGGAGGGCGTGGCCCTGATGCTCGATCACCGTCCGGTCACGCGGGAACGCGACCTGACGAACGGCCCGGCGAAACTCGTGTATGCCCTGGGCCTGGACCCGGCGCGGGTGGCCGGCACGCCGGTGGACAGCGCCGCGCTGCACCTGCTGCCGCCTCCGTGCCCCCTGCCGGACGCCGAGGTGGCGGTCACGGCCCGCATCGGCATCCGCGAGGGCCGCACCCTGCCGTGGCGCTTTTTCGTGCGGAGCAGTCCGTGGGGGTCGCCCGCCGTGCCCAGCATGGACCTGCTGCCGGGCAGCGAATAACGCGCGCCGTCCGTACCCCTAGGGGCGCGGACGGCGGAGCAGGTCGGGCTTTACTTGAAGTTGCTGAGGGTGACGCTGGAATCGCCGATCTTGAAGCTCAGGTTGCAGCCAGCCATGCCGTTGTTGTCCGCGCTGATCTTGGCGCTCACGCTGGCGTCGTTGGTGCCGCCGGAGGTCAGGATCGTCAGGGCCTTGGACACGTTCGCGTCGCCCTTGCCGACCGACGCGACGTTGCCGGACAGCGCGTAGGTGCTCTGGCCCACGCCGCTGTCGGTGCGGGTCGCGGTGATGTTCACGGCGGGCGTGGCGGTCAGGGTGACGGCGCCGGCCTTGTTCGAGGAATCCCACACGGACACGCTGAGCGAGTCGACGCTGAGGCTGAACGAGTCGGGCATGACGCAGGTGCCGGACAGGACGACGGACTTCAGGCTGGCCTTGATCTCGGCGGCGTACGGCTTGATGCCCAGCGGAACCTTCGAGAGGTCGAAATCATCGAAGGAGCCGGCGGGCACGGTGGCGCTGGTGTCGTACTGCACCGACGTGCCGACGCGCTGGACCATCAGGGGGCTGGTCGCGGTCAGGGTCGCGCCGTCCAGGTGGGCGGGGTTGCTGATGTTGACCGGGGGAATCACGGCGCCGACGATGCTGCCGCAGCTCGCCAGCAGGGGAAGGCCGGCGGCAAGCACGGCCAGGGTCTTGATCTTCATGGAGGGCTCCTCGATCGGTCTCACCACTGGCTCGCTTCACCCCAGGTGACCGGGTAGGGGGCGAAGGTCACGGCCTCCGAGGGGAACAAAGGGGCGACGGACGTCACCGGCCAAAGGACGTGCTCTGGTTGACTCCAGTCTGGGCACGGCCCTCTGACAGGATTCTCACCTGCGCCCCGGCGCGGGTTCGCCCGAGCGGCCCCGTAGAGTATGATGCCCATCATCTCATCAGGGCCGAGTGCCCGGAAGGACTCTCCATGCAGGACGTCAGCACGCCGGCCCCGCCCACCCGCCACCGCACGTACTCCTGGGGCGATCCGCTCACCGGCGCCCACGCCGCGCGCGGCATGAGCGGCCTGGAGTATCTGCGCGCCATGTCGCGCGGCGAGTACCCGGCCCCGCCCATTGCGCACAGCCTCGACTTCAGCCTGGCCCACGAAGACGACATCGAGCCCGGCCGGGTCACGTTCCGCATGACCCCGCAGGAATTCCACTACAACCCCATCGGCAGCGTGCACGGCGGCGTTTTCGCCACGCTGCTCGACTCCGCGCTGGGCTGCGCGGTCCACACCCAGCTGCCGGCCGGGGTGGGTTACACCACCCTGGAACTCAGCGTGCGCTACCTGCGCCCCCTGCTGGCCGGCATGGGCGAGGTGCGCGCCATCGGTGAGGTCGTGAGCGTGTCGCGTCAGGTCGCCACCGCGCAGGCCCGGCTGCTCGACGCCCGCGACCGCCTGTGCGCGACTGCCACCACCACCTGCCTGATCCTGCGCCCGGAGGCCCAGCCATGACCACGTCCCCCATATTGTCGTCGGAGAACACCCTGCTGAATCACCTGGGCATCGAGATCGTGGAGGCCAGCGGCACCCGCGTGGTCGCCACCATGCCGGTGGACGCGCGCACGCACCAGCCCATGGGCCTGCTGCACGGCGGGGCCAGCGTCGCCCTGGCCGAGAGCGTCGCCAGCCTCGGCGCGCACCTCAGCGTGGCCGCGCAGGGCCACACGGCGGTCGGTCTGGAGATCAACGCCAACCACCTGCGCGGCGTGCGCTCCGGCAGCGTGACCGCCACCGCCACGCCCATCCACCAGGGCCGCACCACCCAGGTCTGGAGCATCGAGATCGTGGACGACGCCGGCCGGCCCGTGTGCACGTCGCGCTGCACGCTGGCGATCATTCCCGCGACGCGGAGCTGACGAGCGCCGGGCGTCACTCTGGCGCCAGCAGGGCCGCGACGCCCTGGACGGCCGTGAGGGCGCCTGCCTGGACCCTGGAGCGCACCGAGGAGAGGCGGGCCGGGTCGATCCCCGCCTGGAACGCGCGCCACGCGGACTCGCGCAGCAGGTCGTCGAACCACGCGGCCGTCTGCGCGCGCCGCCTGGCCGCCACGTCCGTCACGCGCAGGTACGCCTCGACTGCGGCCCACACCTCGGCCAGGCCCTCGCCGGTGCGGGCGGACGCGCGCAGGGCCACCGGGCGCCACACCGCGCCGTGCGGAGCGAGCAGCGTCAGCGCCGTGCGGAGTTCCGTCTGGGCGCGCACCGCCGCCGCCGGGTCCACGTCCGCCTTGTTCACCACGCACAGGTCCGCGAGTTCCATGATCCCGCGCTTGATGCCCTGGAGTTCGTCCCCGGCGTTCGGCAGCGTGAGCAGCACGAACACGTCCGTCATGGCGGCCACGTGCGTCTCGCTCTGGCCCACGCCGACGGTCTCGACCAGCACGGTGTCGTAGCCGGCGGCCTCGCACAGCGCCAGGGTCTCGCGGGTGCGCCGCGCCACGCCGCCCAGCGTGCCCCCGCTGGGGCTGGGCCGAATGAAGGCGTGCGGGTGCACCGTCAGGCCGGGCATGCGGGTCTTGTCGCCCATGATGCTGCCCCCGGTGCGCGCCGACGTGGGATCGACCGCCAGCACCGCGACCCGGTGCCCCGCGTCCACGAGCCGCAGGCCCAGCGCCTCGATGAAGGTGCTCTTTCCCACGCCCGGTACCCCGGTCAGGCCGATCCGCACCGAGCGCCCGGCGTGCGCCGCGACCTGCGCGAGCAGTGCCTGCGCCTGCGCCTCGTGCTCCGGCCGGGTGGATTCCACCAGCGTGATCGCCCGGGCGAGCGCCCGCCGGTTCCCCGCCAGCAGGGGAATGGTCAGCGGGTGCGGCTCGGACGGCATGCGCGGATGCTAGCGGATGGCGGGGGAGCGCTCAGGACCCGCCGGGCTCGGCGCAGGTCTGCTGTGCCCTGGCCGGCAGAGGCAAGATCAGGGCCGTCACGGGGGTGGTCAGGCCGGGCGCGCGGTGGCCCTCCTCCTTGACCGTCCGGCCCTGCGTGTCGAAGGTCGCGGTCACGTCCAGCACCCGGCCCACGAAGCCCGACCACGTCACCCGCGCGCTAAGGAGCGTACCGGCGGCGTTGTGGCGCTGCTCCACCATCTGCACGTTGTCCGGAAAGCGGTGCCCGTGAGTGTAGAGCAGGGTGCCGCCTGGCTGCGTCTGGACGGTCTCGATCTGACCGGTGCGTGCTTCGGTCATAGGAATGACCCTCTCAACACGGAGGCCTGGCCGGCCGGGGCCGCAGGTACGCCGTGAGCGGCGTGGTCACGCCCTTGGCGCGGAAGCCCGATTCCTTCACCAGCCGGCCGCGCGCGTCGAACGAACCCCGGACGTCGAGCAGCGGCCCGGCGAAGCCCGTCCACCGGACGGACGCGCCCGTGAGCCGTCCGGCACGGTCGTAACTCTGCCGCACGCGCAGGGTGTTGTCCGGGATCAGGCGGGCGTAGTCCACGCTGCGGACACGGCCCGCCGTGTCGAGCCGGTACGTCGTCTCACCGGCGGTACACACCCGCAGATCGCCCACAGCCTGGGCCGTGGGGGCGGCCCGGTACGGCACGGCGGGCAGGCCCTGTGCTCCGGCCACAGTCACGAGGGCCAGCAGCACCGACCAGACAGTGGATGTCATACCGCACGGGTACGCGCCGGGGCTCACGCGGGTTGCGTGCGCCGCTCGCGCAGCAGCCGCAGCACTTCCCGCGCCGAGTGCAGGATCGGGGTGCCCGGCCCGAAGATGCCGGCCGCGCCCGCGTCCCGCAGCGCCGCGTAGTCCTGCGGCGGGATCACGCCGCCCACCACCACCAGGATGTCGCCGGCGTCCTCCTCGCGCAGCGCCTGCACGAGTTGCGGCACCAGGGTCTTGTGCCCGGCCGCCTGGCTGCTCACGCCCACCACGTGCACGTCGTTCTCGATGGCCTGCCGCGCGGCCTCCGCGGGCGTCTGGAACAGCGGGCCCACGTCCACGTCGAAGCCCAGGTCCGCGAAGCCCGTGGCGATCACCTTAGCGCCGCGGTCGTGCCCGTCCTGGCCCATCTTCACCACCAGCAGGCGTGGGCGCCGGCCCTCCTCACGCGCAAAGGCCTCGATCTCGCCCTTCAGGGCGCTGAAGCCCTCGTCGCCGTCGTAGCCGGCGGCGTACACGCCGGACAGCGTGCGGATCTCGGCGGCGTGGCGGCCCCACGCGCGTTCCAGGGCGCCCGAGACCTCGCCCACCGTGCAGCGGGCGCGCATGGCGTCGACGCTCAGGGCCAGCAGGTTGCCCTCGCCGCTGCGGGCCGCGCGTTCCAGCGCGTCCAGCGTGGTCTGCACCGCCTGCGGATCGCGGCTGGCCCTGACCTGCTCCAGCCGGGCGACCTGCGCCGAGCGTACGGCGGCGTTGTCGATGTCCAGCACGTCCACGGCGGTCGTCTCGGCCGGGCGGTACTTGTTCACGCCGACGATCACGTCCTCGCCCCGGTCGATGCGGGCCTGCTTGCGCGCCGCCGATTCCTCGATCCGCAGCTTCGGCACGCCGCTCTCGATGGCCTTGGCCATCCCGCCCAGCTCCTCGACCTCGCGCATGAGGTCCCGCGCCTTCTCGGCCAGGTCGTGCGTCAGGCGTTCCATCAGGAAACTGCCGCCCCACGGGTCGATCACGTCCGGAATGCCCGTCTCCTCCTGGAGCACGAGCTGCGTGTTGCGCGCGATGCGGGCCGAGAACTCGGTGGGCAGCGAGGTCGCCTCGTCAAACGAGTTCGTGTGCAGGCTCTGGGTGCCGCCGAACACGGCCGCCATCGCCTCGATGGTCGTGCGCACGACGTTGTTGTACGGGTCCTGCTCGGTCAGCGACCACCCGGAGGTCTGGCAGTGGGTGCGCAGGGCGCGGCTCATGGGGTTCTTCGGCCCGAACGGCTCCATCAGCTCGCTCCACAGCAGCCTCGCGGCGCGCAGCTTGGCGATCTCGGTGTAGAAGTTCATGCCGATGCCGAAGAAGAAGCTCAGGCGCGGCGCGAAGGTGTCGATGTCCAGGCCCCGGTCCAGCGCGGCCCGCACGTACTCCAGACCGTCCGCCAGCGTGTACGCGAGTTCCAGCGCAGCGTTCGCGCCGGCTTCCTGCAGATGGTAGCCGGAGATCGAGATCGAATTGAAGCGCGGCATGTGCTGCGCCGTGTACTCGATGATGTCCGCGATGATCCGCATGCTGGGCGCCGGCGGGTAGATGTAGGTGTTGCGCACCATGAACTCTTTGAGGATGTCGTTCTGGATGGTACCCGAGAGCTGCTCCAGTCCCGCGCCCTGCTCCAGCCCCGCCACGATGTACCCGGCCAGGATGGGCAGCACCGCGCCGTTCATGGTCATGGACACCGACATCTCCGACAGCGGAATGCCGTCGAACAGCAGCTTCATGTCCTCGACCGAGTCGATGGCGACCCCGGCCTTGCCCACGTCGCCCACCACGCGCGGGTGGTCGCTGTCGTAGCCGCGGTGCGTGGCGAGGTCGAAGGCCACCGACAGGCCCTTTTGCCCGGCGGCGAGGTTGCGGCGGTAGAAGGCGTTCGATGCTTCGGCGGTGGAGAAGCCCGCGTACTGCCGGATCGTCCACGGGCGGGCGGCGTACATGGTGGCGCGCGGGCCGCGCGTGTAGGGCGGCAGGCCCGGCAGGGTGCTCACGTCCACGCCCGCCAGGTCGGCTTCGGTGTACAGCGCTTTCGTGGTCAGGCCCTCGGGCGTGTCGCGGTTCAGGGTCTCGGGCTCGGCGCCCCTCAGATCCCTGCGGGCCACGGCCTTCCACGCGCTCAGGTCGGTGGGGGTGGGGTCGGTCATCGGTGCCTCCGTTGACCGACATGATGCCACGCGCGGCCTAACGGGCGTTTGGGGCGGGCGTGCTGCGACCTGCCGGACGTCTCGATACGCTAAAGCCCCTCCCATCCAGCCGTGACGCCCGGCCGTTTAACGTTCATGTGATCTGTGGGCCGAATCACGCGGCGCGTCCAGCGTGCCGCGCCCTGACCACAGGCATCTCATTTCCTGGAGGATACCCATGTTCACTCCTGCACAAGCCCTGGGTCTGCTCGCCGTCGGTGTGGGTCTCGCCGCGTGCGCGCCCACCACCATGATCGGCGGCGCGAACGCCGGCAACGGCGGCCTGCCGCCCGCACAGCGCCTCACCGTCGCGCAGCCGGCTCCCGCCGCCACGCCTATGAGCCTGCGCCTGACCAGCCCCACCGTGGCCAACGGCACGGCGCTGCCCACCGCGCAGGTCGGCAGCGGCAACGGCTGCACCGGCGGCAACATCAGCCCGGCCCTGAGCTGGGGCGGCGCGCCCGCCGGCACCGTCAGCTACGTGCTCACCATGTACGACCCGGACGCTCCCACCGGCAGCGGGTTCTGGCACTGGGCCGTGTACAACATCCCCGCCAGCGCGACCGGCCTGGCCGAGGGCGCCGGCAGCGCGGGCGGAACCCTGCCCGCAGGCGCCGCGCAGCTGAACAACGACGGCGGTGGCCCCGGCTACACCGGCGCGTGCCCGCCCGTGGGCGACCGCGCCCACCGCTACGTGATCACGCTGTACGCGCTGAACAAGACCCTCCCGCTGCCGGCCGGGGTGTCGCCCGCCGTGCTGGGCTTCAACCTGAACGGCGCGACCCTCGCCAAGACCAGCCTGACCGCGTTCTACGGCCGCTGACGCCGGCCGGCACGCCGCCCCGCACTGGCCTTTGAGCGGCCGGCGCGGGGCGGCGTGCGTATGGGGCAGAATCGCCGGCCTGCGTTCTGTTCCCAGTCAATGTGAGCAATGTTAGACTGCTTGGCGTGCCTCCAGATTCCGCCGCGCCGCGCCGCGTCCACCTCGCGCCCAGCCTGCTGTCCTGCGACTTCACCCGACTGGGCGAGGAACTCCGGGCCATCCAGAGCGCCGACTGGGCGCACGTGGACGTGATGGACGGGCAGTTCGTGCCGAACATCTCCTTCGGTCTGCCCATCCTCGCCGCCGCCCGGCGCGCGTCGAACCTGTTTCTGGACGTGCACCTGATGATCGACCGTCCCGAGCGCTACCTGCGCGACTTCGCGGAGGCCGGTGCGGACGGCCTGACCGTGCATGTGGAATCCACACCACACGTGCACCGCGCCGTGCAGCAGATCCGCGAACTCGGCAAGAAGGCCGGCGTGACCCTCAACCCCGGCACGCCGCTGGAAGCTGTGCGCCCCGTGCTGGCCGACGTGGACCTGGTGCTGGTCATGAGCGTGAACCCCGGCTTCGGCGGGCAGAAGTTCATCCCGCAGAGCCTGGATCGCGTCAGGACCCTGCGCCGCTGGCTGGACGACCTGGACAGCCCCGCCGAGCTGGAGGTGGACGGCGGCGTGAGCCCCACCAACGCCCGCGCCCTGGTACATGCCGGCGCGACCGCCCTGGTCGCCGGCAGCGCCGTGTTCGGCTCGGACGGTGCGGCCGCCGGCCTGGAGCGGCTGCGCGAGGCCCTCAAGTGAGCCGGACGTGCCCTGGCCGGCTCACGGCCGTCCCGGACGGTCTGCCGGTCCCGCATACCTCCTTCACAGCGGCATGGTGCCGTCCGGGGCGCGCTTGAGGCTGCGCGTGGACCTGCTGCCGCACGGGCAGTACCCCGACGTCGTGATGGTCATCGACGTGCTGCGCGCCACCACCACGGCCGTCACGTACCTGGAACGCGGTGCGGAGGCCCTGCTGCTGACCGCCACGCCGGACGTCGCCCTGAACCTGCGGCAGGAGGGCAGCGGCGCCTACGTGCTGGGCGGCGAGCGCGGCGGCCTGCCCATTCCCGGCTTCGACTTCGGCAACAGTCCGGTCGAGGCCGCCGCGCAGAACTTCACCGGCCGCACCGTCGTGATGAACACCACCAACGGCACCGGGGCCGCGCACACCGCCGCGCAGACCGGCAAGCACGTGTTCCTCGCGGCCCTCACGAACGCCCACGCCGCTGCCCGGCGTGCCCGCGCGACCGCTACCGAGGAGATCGCCATCGTGTGCGCTGGCACCGACGAGCGCGTCGGCCTGGAGGACGTGTACGCCGCTGGCGTGCTGGCCGAATACCTGCTCGCCATGGGAGAATTCAGCATTGACGACGGCGCCCGCATTGCCCTGACGGTGCGCCGCAGCGGCGGCAACCCGCTGGAGGCGCTGGGCAGCAGCGCGCACGGCGCCCGCCTGGCCAGCCTGGGCCTGGGCGAGGACGTGCGCTACGCGGCGGGCCTGAGCACCAGCACCCTGGTGCCCACCCACACGCCGGGCGGGGACGTGCCGCCCGGCACGCTGCGCTTCACGGCCGGCTGACGGGGCCACCACGCCGGGTTGGACCGGTCCCCTCACGCCCGCTGCCTACACTGGGGCATGACCCGCACTCGCCTGGCCCTCGCGGCGCTGCTGCTCGGCAGCGCCCACGCCGTCACCTTCACGGACAGCAAGAACGGCTTCACCGTCACCGCCCCCGCCGGGTGGGACAAGGTGGACTACGCCGGCACGGCGGTGGTGTACCTCAACCCGCAGCGCGTGAACGGCTTCGGACCGAACATCAACGTCATCGTGCAGACTGTCCCCGCCGGGACCACGCAGGCGCAGTTCCACCAGGGCAGCCTCGCCCAGATCAGGAAGTACGTCAGTGGCGGACAGATCATCCAGGCGCGGGCCGTCACGCTGGGCGGGCGGCCGGCGAACGAGGTCGTGTACACCGGCAAGCAGGGCGACTTCAGCCTGTACTTCATCGCCATCTACACCGTCAAGGGCACGCGGGCGTACATCGTCACTGGCACGACCGTGCTGGGCAAGCAGGGCGATATGGCCCAGAAGACCAGGGCGTTCGCCGCGAGCTTCCGCATCACCCGGTAGGGGCGTGCGGATCTGCACCTCGCGCAGAGGTGCGTCCCGCTAGCATGAAGGGACGATGAACGATGCGGCTCCTGCTCCCTTGTCCCTGTTGCGCTCCGGTCACATCGGTCAGCTCCATACGTTCCTGAATGGCCGGCAGGGGCAGTTCGAGGCCGGCGAGATCGGGGAGCGCGACCTGCTGAGCGCCTTCCAGCCATTCGACTCGTCGGATCTTACGCTGGCCGAGGGCTTCCGGTCATGGCTCTCGGAGCACCCGGACGCCTACGCGCCACACGTCGCCATGGCCGCGTGGTTCCTCGGGCGCGGGTGGGAAGCGCGCGGCCACATGACGTCCAATCTCGTCAGCGACCAGGGCTGGCGGGCCCTACAGCACTTCCTGGCCCAGGCGGACGCCTTCGCGCACCGGGCCACCACCCTGACCGCGAATCCGCTGGTGGCCGCCACCATCCTGGGCCGGGTGAGTGGTACCCGGGGCTGCGACCTGACCCTGGACGACGTGCAGCGCCAGGCCTATCCGGAGTGGTTCACCCGGGGCGTGCACGACAATCCGGGCAGCTACACACTGCGCCGCCTGATGCTGCTGAACCTGCGCGCCGAGTGGGGCGGCAGCGAGGAGCACATGCTGACCTTCGTGCGCCAGCAGCAGGAGGCGCGGCTGCTCTCCGACATGGACGTGCAGCGCCTGTGGGCGGAGTTCCACTCGCACGTGTCGCATCACGCCCTGCACTTCGCGAACGACCCGGTGCTGGGCGTGGAGCGCGCCCGACTGGCCGCAGACCTGCACCCCGCACAGTCGGAGCAGCTCTTCATCGCCCTGTCCCACGCGAGGGCCGTCACCGCCGAGCGCCTGGAGGCCCTGCGCCGCTTCCTGACAGCCGCCGAGCAGGACGACACCATCACGCCACACGGAAACTTCGCGTGGGCGCTACACAACAGCGGCGACTGGGCGCTGCCCGAAACGCCACGGATCGGGGCGCTCCTCACGCGCGCCGCGGGTGCCGGCGATCCGGACGCGGCGGTCATGCTCGGGAGACTGCAGCTCACCCACCCGAACTGGCGGCTGCCGGACGCCCTGCCGCTGCTCAAGGCTGCCCGTGATCAGGGCCACACCGAGGCGGCCGAGACCATCGTGTACCTGCGCGGCCTGGTGACCCACCCGACCGAGTCGGACGCCGCGCAGAAGCGGGACGACATCCTGCAGGCCGCGAACCTGATGAGCGGAGAGATGAGCTGGGAGGTGTACCGGCAGTACGACGACTACGAACGCCAGTTCGCCCTGGAGCCGCGCCAGAAGTACCGCTACCTGCACCGCGCCGCCGATGCTGGCGACAACGACGCGCGCCTCGAGCTTGCTCAGCAGCTGCGTGCCGGCAATGTCGAACTTGGCGAGGACGATGTGCTGCGGCCGGTCGACACGGCTCCCCTCCAGGGCAGCCTGGACTACGCCAAGCACCTGCTGGAGCGGGCGGCAGGTAGTGGCCACGCGGCGTCAGGGAAAGTGCTGAAGAAGACCTCCGACCGGGACTGGCAGGCGGCCACGGCCAGGCGCCCCGCACTCAGGCCCATGTCGCACGTCCCGGCCCCGGCCCGCTCCGGCTTCCGCCTGAGCTGGTGGCACTGGCTGGCCGGAATCGCGGTCGTGCGTCTGATCGCCTCGCTGTTCGGGCACCAGTGGTAAGGAGGGCGGTGGTATCCAGCCGCACACGGGCACCGGCCGGGCGTGGCAGGACACGTGGCCGGAGCGCCCGTGACCTCTCACCGCAGCGCCACTGACGATCCGGGGCACCGTCAGCCGTTACCCTGTGCGGCATGACCGTTGCCGATCTGCGCCTGCCCGACGTGATGCCCGTGGAGTCCATCGACTGGGCCGCGATTCCCAGTCCGGCCTTCGTGCTGGACGAGTCCCGCCTGCGCCGGAACCTCGCCCTGATCGAGTACGTGCAGCGCGAGAGCGGCGCGCAGATCATCGTGGCCTTCAAGGGCTTCTCGATGTGGTCGGCGTTCCCGGTCCTGCGCGAGTACGGCATCACCGGCGCGACCGCCAGCTCGCTGAACGAGGCGATCCTGGCGAAAGAGGAGATGCAGGGCGAGGTGCACGTCTACGCCCCCGCGTACGCCGACGAGGACTTCCCCCGGGTGCTGGACCTGGCCGACCACCTGGTGTTCAACTCCTTCTCGCAGTGGGCGCGCTTCCGGCCACAGGTCGAGGCGGCGCGGGCGGCGGGCAAGACCGTGCATGTGGGCATCCGCGTGAATCCCGAGTACGCCGAGGTCGAGACCGACCTGTACAACCCGGCCGGGCCGTACTCGCGCCTGGGCGTCACGCGCCGGGAATTCCGCGAGGACCTGCTGGACGGCGTGGACGGCCTGCACTTCCACACGCTGTGCGAGAAGGACAGCGACACGCTGGAGCGCACGCTGGAGGTGCTGGAGCGCAACTTCGGCGAGTTCCTGCCGCGCATGACGTGGGTGAATTTCGGCGGCGGCCACCTGATGACCCGCGAGGGCTACGACATCGACCGCCTGATCCGCGTGGTGCGCGCGTTCCGCGAGAAGTGGGGCGTGCACGTGATCCTGGAGCCGGGCAGCGCCTTCGGGTGGCAGACCGGGTGGCTGGTGAGCCGCGTGCTGGACGTGGTGCACAACGTCAAGGACGCTGCGCTGCTGGACGTGTCGGTCTCGGCCCACATGCCCGACGTGCTGGAGATGCCGTACCGGCCGCGCATCCTGGGCGCCGGCGACCCGCCGGAGCATGACCACCGGGAAGCGGTGGACGCGCCGGCCGGGCACGCCTACCTGATCGGCGGGACGACATGCCTGGCGGGCGACGTGGTGGGCGAGTACGTGTTCGGCCGCCCGCTGGAGGTGGGCGACCGCGTGGTATTCGACGACATGATCCACTACACGATGGTCAAGACGACCTTCTTCAACGGCGTGAAGCACCCGGACATCGGCATCCTGCACGTGGACGGCTCGTACGAGCGGGTCAGGACCTTCGGCTACGAGGAGTTCAAGGCCAAGCTGAGCTGAGGGCCACACGCGCCGCGTCCCCGGCTGCTGAGGGCCGGGGACGCGGGCGAGGGGCGGTGAACTGGAGTGCGGAGTGGCGCGCCGGACGACGCGTGCCGATTCTGACCCGGCCGCCGGCTCACATTGCCAGCGGGATTCCGGGAGAGCGGGGGGCCAGGAGCGGGGCGAGGGGGCAGCCAGTCGCGCCCGGCGCGGAGCGGAGTGCATCCCTCGATTGGTCTTAACCTGTTTCGAGGTGCCCGTACTGTAGCGGCTGAATCTGACGGAGGGCTGAACAGGAAAGCGCCGTGCAGGACGATGAAGATGCCCGCGTCTGAACGCGCTTGCATGTGCCCGGCCTGAGACCCGGGCGAGAACTCCAGCCGCAGGCACCACCCGACGAAAAGGCCACCGGAACGCTCTGTCCGGTGGCCTTTTCGCTTCGGGACGTTACTTGCGGTACACCTTCGGCGTGCCGTTCACGGTGCGGATGCTGCCGCCCTCGAAATCGGCGGCCCACGCGCCGTTCACGGTGTACTGGTCACGGGTGGGGAAGCCCAGGAACGACCCGCTGCCGCCCAGGCCCTGGTAGGTCTTCAGGACGGCGCCCTGCAACCAGAACACGCCGTACTTGTCGGTGCCGTACAGCGCTCCGTTCTGGAAGAAGCCGTACAGGCCGCTGGTGCCGCGCGGGTTCTGCGGGATGACCTTCTCGTCGCCGGCCGCCCAGCCCAGGCGCGCGGGCGGGCGGGTCGCGCCGTTCTCGGCCTTCGCCAGGGCGAGGTAGCGCTCCAGCAGCATGCCGTGCACGGCGTACGAGCGGCTGCTGCCGTTCGCGTGCAGCAGCACCGCGTCGCCGTACGCGCCGACCCCCGCGAACTTCTGCCACAGACCGTCGCCCCACGGCACGGCGTACGTGGTGGCCTGGCCCAGCGAGTCCTCGCCCTTCGAGCGGGCATAGGCGTCCACCATCGCCTGATCGAGCGAGGAATCCTGCTTCTCGCCCGGCTGGTACGTCGCCGCGGCGGGCGCGGGCTGTGGGGCGGGGGTCGGGGCGGGCTGGGGGGTGGGTGCCGGCTGGGCCGCGGGCTGTCCGGGGGTGGTGGTCACGGTGCCGGTGGCGGTCCCCAGCGGCTGGCCGCCCACGCGGAACGTCACCACGTCCGTCGTCCAGCCATCGGCGGGCAGGGGACTCACGATGATGCTCAGGGCGCGCGCAAGGTTCTCCTGGCCCTGCACGCGCACTTGCGCGAAGCCCTGGTCGCCGGCGAAGCGCGCGATGTCGTCCAGGGTGAGCTGTGTGGTGCTCGCCAGCGCGAGCAGCTTGTCCTGACCGTTCGGGCCGCCCACCGTGAGTGTGTATTTGGCGTCCTGGGTGGGGAACACCCTGGTCACGCCGGCCTTCACGAAGTTGCTCTCCTCGTAGCTGTTGGGGAAGAACAGGTCGATCTTGCCGTTGGCGTTCACGTTGAACAGGTACACGTAGGCGTCCTGGTTGGTCTTCAGGCCGATCTGGACCTGCTCGCCCTTGCGGTACACCGGGTTGCCCTTCCCGCCCGGGTCGCGGTTGACCCACACGTCTACGCTGAGCTTGGTCTCGACGGGGTTCACGATGATGCTCTGCGCGGTGATCTTGGCCGGGCTGGCGTGTGCGGCGCCCAGGCCGAGCAGCGTGGTCAGGGCCAGGGCGGCGGCGCGTTGGGCGGGACGGACGGTCGTTCGCTGGAACATGGTGAAACCTCCTTGGGTGGAGGCACCCTACCCGCCCAGCCTGACGCGGCACTTAAGGAACCGTGCGCCCACACGGAGAATCAAGGAAGCCTGAACGCATCTGTAAGCCCAGGTGTGCGTCCGGCCCGCGCTGGCGCTGGACGCGCTATCCCTGGACCCGCAGCGCCGCCCACAGTGCCAGCGGCGCGATCAGCAGCGCCGGGAGCAGGCTGCCGACCCGCACCCGCCGGTCGTCGAAGCCCAGGCCCGCCAGCATCAGGTTCCAGCTGATCCCAACGATCATCATGCCGCCCGCACCGGTGACCAGCAGGATGTAGGGATTCGTCTTCAGCACGCCCGGGTCCGCGCCGCCCAGCAGCCCCGAGGCGAAGGCCCCCGCCGCCACGCTGAGGCCGCCCTGCACGAGCAGCACCGTCAGGGCGCTGAAGCCCACGCCGATGCCGTACACGCCCGCCAGCGCGAGGGCCGCGATGCCGTCCAGCACGCTCTTGAGCACGTAGGTGGCAGTGTCGCCGGTCAGGCCGTTCTGGAGCCCGCCGATCACGGTCATCGGCCCGACGCAGAACAGCAGGCTGGCCGCCACGAAGCCCTCCGTGAAGCGGCTGCCGCCCCGGAAGCGCTCGCGCAGCCGCTCGCCCAGGCGCTCCAGGCGGTCCTCGATGCCCAGCGCCTCGCCGATCACCGCCCCGGCCGCAAGGCTCAGCAGGGTCAGGATCACGCCGGGCACCGCGCCGCCGGACACGCGGTTCACGCTGCCTGCCATGTCCAGCCCGATGAACAGCACCACCAGGCTCAGCGTCTGGAGCAGGGTGCGCTGCGTGCGCTGCGGCAGGCGCCCCCCGATGGTCAGGCCGATCAGTGTGCCCAGCAGGACGGTAGCGACATTGACCAGGGTGCCGGACAGCTGGGAGAGCAGAGTCATCGCCCGTGATCGTAGAGCACCCCGCCCCGGGCGCGTGCCGGGAACGGGGTGCAGGGCGGGCGGCGGGGCTCAGTCCACGCGGTACTTCGGTTCGATGATCTGCTCGCGGCCGTCCAGGTCGATGCCCGACCGTCCCTGCGCGGCCAGCGGCACGCTGTAGGCATCGGCCCCGGCGTAGTTCACGGCGTAGCCCATGTCCTGCAGGCTGCCCACGCTGATCCGCGACAGCGGGTTCTTCACGCCGCTGTTGAGGTAGCCGGTCATGAGTTCGGTGTTGAAGGTCGTCTCGCGCCAGTGCGCGCCCTTGGTGCCGCTGCCGCCCTGGTTCTCGACCGGCACGCTGCTCAGGGTGCCGCCCGCCGCGCGGTACTCGCGCACGCCGTTGGCGCCGGTGTACACCGGGTTGTTGGAGTTCGCGCCGCTGACCAGCCGGAAGCGCGACCACAGCGACCCGATGCCCAGCGAGTGCCCGAGTTCGTGCGTGGCGATGTCGGTGAGCTGCGAGCCGAACTGCGCCAGGTCCGACGAGTCGAAGATCAGGGTGGAGTACAGCGTCAGGCCGCTCGCCGTGCGCACCGAGCACGGGCCGCTCTGCGCCAGGATACCGCCGGGCCCGTCGATGTTCTTGCTGCCCGTGAACACCAGCAGGTCGTCGATGGTGCCGCTGTAGGCGGCGTTGCTGCCGCAGGTGTTGGCGGCGATGTTCACCGTGGCGTTCGGCAGGCCCTGCGTGACCAGCCCCTGCCAGCGCTTGGCGGCGGCCGTCATGGCGTTCACGACGCTGCTGGCGCTGCCCGGTGCGAAGTTCAGGGTGATGGCGTACGTCTCGGTGGCCTGCGGTTGCAGCGCAGCGATGCGGGCGCCGGGATCGACTGCCAGGCCCGAGAGGTCGGGCGCGCCGGCCTGCAGGGCCGGGCCGCTGGACACGGCGGACGTGGAGTCGCTGCGCCCACAGGCCGTGAGGACGGCGCCGATGAGGGCGGTGCAGCACGCGAGTCGGAACAGGGGGGAACGGGTCATGGGCACCTCCGGGGAACGGCGGCGGGACCGGGCGCGCGCGCCGTCGCAGCAGACTTCGGTGAGGATGGCGTGTGGATCGGGGTGGACAAGCGGACCCTAGCGCCGGTCACATGAACTTCGTGTGAATGCGCGGCGGGTGGGCGCCGAACAGGCCGTCTGAGGCGCAGAAGGGCGATCTCATGGGAGCAAGGCGGCGCGGTTTCAACATGAACATTCCCCCCGGCAAGGGTGACATCGCGGTGACAATCCGTGTGTTACGCTCTGCGCAAGTTGACGCGAGTGACCCGACTGACCGTAACTCCGCGCCCCCAGGGTGCCGGGCCGGGCGGCGGCGCGCGGGCGACCGAACTCGACCGATCTGAAATCCTGCTGGGGCTGCCGTGTGGCGGCCCCACGCGCTTTTCTGGGCGCTTTTCTGGAGGGCTGCCATGACCCTGACCGAACAGTTCCACACCCTGCCCAAGCTCCTCAAGGTGGCCGAGGTCGCCGCCTTCACCGGCACCCACGAACGCACCGTGCGCCGCTGGATCCGTGACGGCCGCCTCGTCGCGGTCGAGCACGACAGCGGCCTGCGTGTGCCGCGGCGCGCCCTGTGGCGTTTCCTCGGTCTGGATCTGGCGCTCAGCGCGTAAGCTCATCCGCTCCGGTATCCTGAGCGGGATGGTTCCACCACACGGGCGGCCCACCGCCACTCACGCCGCGCCCCGCCCGCCCACCGGGGCGCGGCCTTGAGTCTCGCCGCCGCCCTCGACGCCGGTCACCCCGACGTGCAGGCCGTGTACCAGTCCCTGGTGCCGGACGATCGGGCAGGCGCGGCGTCGCTGGCGCTGTCGTACGGCCGCCCGACCCTCGCCGCCGCGTGGGCCGCCGATCCCCGGCACACGGACGCGCTGACACTCGCCGCCGCCCTGTTGCGGCTCGGACGGGCGGCCGAAGCGCTGGACGCGCTGGAGGCGCAGCCCGACACGGCCCGCACCGCCCTGCTGCGCGCCCGCGCCCGCTGGCAGCTCGGGCAGCGCGCGGATCAGGCCGACGTGGCCCGCATCCTGGCGCGCCGTGAGGGCGACACCCCCGCCCTGATGGCCGCCGTGACGCTCGCCGGGGAACAGGCGCTGGGCGCCCCGTACGCCGCGCTGCGCGTGCTGGCCGAGGGCCTGAAGGTCGCGGAACTCACTGGCCGCCCCGCCGACGCGCATCTGCTGGCGGTGCTGGCGCACGCCCAGCTCCGCTCGGGCGGCGCCAAGGGTCGGCGCACGGCCGAACGCGCCCTGGAACGCAGCGTGGCGCGCAGTCCTGCCCGCGTGCTGGCGCTGTTCGCCCTGTCCCGCGACGCCGAGGCCCTGCGCGACGCCCGTGACGGTGAACTGCACCCGGTGTGGTGGGAGGTCGTCCGGGTCGGCCGGCCCACCGCCGCGGCCCTCGCGCCGTCCACGCCGGCCGACGACCGCTGAGCGCGCCCGGGCGGAGCGTCAGCCCGCCACCACGTCCAGCCGGGCCAGGCCGCGGATCACGAAGCCGCCGGTGTACTGGCCTAGTTCGTCCGGGTCGGCCAGGCGCAGGTCCGGCAGGGCGCGGCACAGGGCGCGCAGGCTCAGGGCGAGTTCCAGCCGGGCCAGCGGCGCTCCCAGGCAGTAGTGGATGCCCAGCCCGAAGGTCAGGTGCGGGTTGGGCTGGCGGTCCAGCCGCAGCTCGTCCGGACGGTCGAAGGCGGCCGCGTCGCGGTTGCCGCTGGCGTACAGCAGCGCCACCCGGTCGCCGGGCCGCAGCTCGGCGCCGTGTAAGGACAGGGGCTCCAGCACGATGCGCTCGAACATCGGCAGCGGCGTGTCGAAGCGCAGCAGTTCCTCGGCGGCGGTGCGGAAGGCGGGCAGACTGTCCGCCGAGGGTGCGGCGTCCACCAGGGCCTGCCAGTGGGCCGGGCGCCTCAGCAGGGCCAGCACGCCGGCAGACAGGCCGTTCACGCTCGCCTCGTGCCCGGCGTTCAGCAGCAGGATGCAGGTGTCCACCAGTTCCTGCTCGCTGAGGCGGTCGCCGCCCTCGTCCTGAACCTGCACCAGCGCGGTGATCAGGTCGTCTTTGGGGTCACGGCGGCGCGCGGCGCCCAGGTCGCGCAGCAGGGCGCTGAAGTCGCGCACGGCGTCCTCGGCGGCGTCCTGGTCCTGCGGGGTGGGTGAGGGCTCGTACAGTTTCACGATGGCCGCCGACCACGGCCGCAGCTGGTGGCGCTCGGCGTCCGGCACGCCCAGCAGCTCCGCGATCACCGTGACCGGCAGCGGCTCGGCATAGGCACCGACGAGGTCGAAGGCCCCGGCGTCCCGCAGGCCGGCCAGCTGAGCCCCGAGAATCGCCTTGATGCGCGCCTGGAGTGCCTCGACACGGCGTGGCGTGAAGGCCAGCCCCACCAGCGAGCGCAGCCGGGTGTGCTTGGGCGGCTCGGAGTCGAGCAGGTGGTTGCTGTTGAAGGCGTCGAAGGTCGCCTGCCGCGGGTCCGGTGGCGGCCAGCCCAGCTCGTCCCGCGAGTAGCGGTGCAGCGCGCTGCGCCCGAAACGCCGGTCACGCAGCAGCGCGGCGATGTCCGCGTGGCGGGTGAGCACCACGCGGTTCAGGCCGGGGTCGTGAAACACCGGCGTGTGCGCCCGCAGGTCCGCCAGCAGCGGGTACGGATTGCGCACGAACGTGGGGTCACCGACGGGCAGGGTGGCGGTGGGCAGCGCTGCGGCAGCCGGGTCACGCACCCTGGCGCTCCTCCTGCCCGGTCAGGGTGCCGTCGGAGTGGGGCTCGCCGGCCGGCAGGTCCGGCTGGGCCGCGTCCAGCACCCGGGAGGACTCATCCGGGCTGGTCGCCGCGCCCGCTTCCTGGGAGCCGCGCACGGCCAGCGCGTCGGCTTCTGGCGCCGCCAGCGGGGGCATCAGGTCGTGCGAGGGCAGCCGCGGCGCGTTCAGGGCCGCCTCGGCCGGCAGGACGTGCTGGGCGGACATCTCCGCGAACGAGGACATCAGCGAGCGGTACGCGCTCAGGAAGTGCGCGTACTCGGTGCGGGCCGTCGACAGGCGGGTCGTGAGTTCCCCGTGGCGCTCCGTGAACTCGCGCTCGAGGTCCATCAGGCGCTGGGCCTGCACCCGGTCGCGTTCCAGCGTCAGGTCGTGCAGGCGCCGCTCCAGCTCCGCGAAGCGCGTGCGGAAGGCCGCCTCCAGCGCCGCGGCGCGCGCCTGGTGCCGCGCCTCGAGTTCCGCGCCGCGGCTCTGCGCGTCGCGCAGCACGCCCTCGCGCTGGGTGGTGGCCTGCGCGAGCAGCAGGTCGCTCTCGCGCGCGGCGTTCTCGCGCAGTTCGTGCGCGATGCGCTCGGCCGACACCACCGCGCGGCGGATCTCGTCCTCGTGCTGCTTGCGTTCCTCAAGCTGCTTCTCGAGGTCGAGCAGGTAGTCCTGCTGTTCCTGCTGACGTTGCAGCAGCATCTCGAACTCCTCGGCCAGATCGCTTAGGAAGGCCCGTACGCTGTGCCGGTCGTAGCCGTTGAACCGCTGGGGAAACTCCTGGTGCCGGATGTCGAGCGGAGTGGATTTCACGTGAACAGACTCCTTCCCACCCGGATCAGGGTGGCGCCGGCCTGCACGGCCAGGGGGTAATCAGCGCTCATGCCCATGCTGAGGTCACTCAGGCCCAGGTCGTGGGCGCGGGCCGCCGTGTCCTGGAACACCCGCAGAATACCTGCCTGATCCGCCCCCGCCTCCGCGTCCGGCGCGATCACCATCAGGCCGCGCACGCGCAGTCCGGTCGCCTGCACCGCCCGCAGCGTGGCCGGCAGCTCCGGAGCAGGAATGCCGTGCTTCTGCGCCTCGCCGTTGTGGAGTTGCAGCAGCACGTCCGGCGCGTGGCCCCAGCCCTGCGCGGCCTGCGCGATCGCCTCGGCCTGCCACGCCGCCTCGATGGTGTGCACCAGCCCCACCCGGTTCAGGTACTTCACCTTGTTGCGCTGCAGCGGCCCGATGAAATGCCACTCCAGGTCCGGCCGCTCGGCGGACTTGTCGCGCAGTTCCTGCCCGCGGCTTTCGCCCAGCGGAAACGCACCGTGTGCCAGGACACGCGCCTCGATCTCAGCCAGGGTGTGGCCCTTGGTCACCGCGACCAGCCGGGCGCTGCCCTCGGGCCGCCCGGCGGCGCGTTCGGCGGCGCGCAGTCCCTCAAGCACGGCTGGAACGCTCACGCGCGCTCCCCGCTGCGGAACTGGGCGCCGGGCTGGCAGGAACGGACGGGGCGTCGCATCTCGCCGTGATTGTCCCGTACGGGGCCGGTCCGCTCAAGCCCTGCGCCGGCCGGAGCGCTGTGGGAGCGGCCACCCTTCACCCTTCTCAGGGGCAGAGCGGCAAGTGTGGGCGCAGGATTTCGCCACGTCCGGCCCCCAAGGCGCCCTCGCCGCCGTGGGGGCGACTTCAGGGCCATGTGCGACACTAGGAGAAGCATGCGACACCCCCTCACCCTCGCCGTCACCGTGCTCCTCGCCGCGCCCGCTGTCGCCCAGACGGCCGGCACCGTGCAGGACATCACGGTGGTCGGCACCAGCGAACTGCTGGCCAATTACCTGCGCGCCACCCTGACCGTCCAGCCCGGCGCCGCCCTGTCCAGCGTGAACCTGCGCCAGGTCGAGCAGGAGGTGCTCGCCAGCGGGTACTTCAAGACCGCCGTGGCGGAACTGCGCACGGTCGGTGGCAAGGACACCCTGCAGATCACCGTCACGTCCAACCCCACCATCAGCGCCGTGAACGCCACGGGCCTGACGTTCCTGCCGGCCGAGGGCTTCAAGAAGTCCATCGGTGAACTGCTGAACATCGCGCCCGGCGCCACCCTGAACACCCAGCGCCTCGAACAGGCCAAGGAAGCGCTCGCCAGCAACTACGCCAGCGAGGGCTATCCGTTCGCGCCCAGCATCAGCTCGGACGTGAAGACGAACACGGACGGCACCGCCACGGTGAACTTCGTGGTGGACGAGACCGCGCCCATCAAGCGCGTCGAGGTCAGCGGCGTGACCCTGCTGCCGTCCAGCACGGTCACCGCGATCTTCAAGCCGCTGTACGATGCCAAGAAGTTCACCCCGGACGCGTACTACGCCGCCGTGCAGGGCCTCCAGCAGGCCTACGACCAGGCCGGGTACCTCCAGGCCGGCGTGGACACCCGCACCAGCACCCTCGCGGACGGCGTCCTGAAGGTCCAGGTCGTCGAGGGCAAGGTCGCCGCCATCAACACCAGCGACCTGGGCAACCCCCAGGCCACGCTCCAGACGCAGCAGGGCAAGCCCGTGACGCTCGCCTCGCTCCAGGCGGACGTGCGCACGCTGGCGAACCAGACCGGCAAGCCCGTGGGCTTCGCGCTCCAGCCCGACGCCCAGAACCCCGGTCAGGTCACGGTGCTGTTCGGCGCGGCCGACGTCGCCAGCGGCCCGGTCAAGAGCATCGCGGTCAGCGGCAACACGCTGGTGCCCACCGCGCAGCTCCAGGCGGCCATCAAGACCAAGGTCGGCGACACCTACACCCCGCAGCTCGCGCAGGAGGACTTCCTGGCGCTGCGCGACGTGTACCGCAAGGCCGGCTATGAAATCAGCACCCGCGACGCCATCACCTTCACAGACGGCGTGCTGACCTACACCGTCCGCGAGGTGAAACTCGTCGGCTACGAACTGCAGTGGGCCGGCAAGCACCGCACGGTCGACCGCGTGATCCTGCGTGAACTGCCGGAACCCGGCAAGGCCTTCAACCTCAACGAACTGCGCGCGTCGCTGGGCGCCATCGCCCGCCTGGGCTTCGTGAAGGTCACCACCGAGACCGTGCGCAGCGACCCGCAGACCCCGGAGAACGTGACCTACGTGCTGGGCCTGTCCGAGACCACCACCGGCATTCCCGTGAACCTGGGCCTGACCTACGACTCCTTCGCGGGCGGCTGGGGCGGCGACGCCGCGTACACGAACACCAACGCCTTCGGCCTGGGGCACAACTTCACGGTCGGCGTGGGCGCGCAGCAGAACGAGGCCGGGCAGAGCCTGGTCGGGAACGTGTCGTACACCATCCCGTGGCTGGACCTGGACTTCCTGGACTTCCGCAAGAACCGCACCGCCCTGAGCGTCGCGGCGGGCAGCAACGTCACCGGCAACACGCCGATCCTGACCACCCCCACCAGCGGCACCCTGACCTCCTCGGACGGCACGAAGACCGTCCAGCCCGACGCCGGCAGCGACACCGGCTTCGACTACACCACCCGCACCACCAGCTTCAGCGTCAGCGCGGGCCGCAACCTCACCAAGAACCTCAGCGCGAACGTGGGCGTGGGCGTGTCGTACCGCACGTACTACCTGGAAGCCCTCAAGGCGGACACCACCACCGCCGTGCAGGACGGCAACGCTAAGGTGAAGGTCAAATCCACGGACGCCAGTGGCAATGTGACCGAGACCGAGGTGCTGGTCGCGCCGACCTACGCCACCCCGCTGATCCCGGACGCGTCGGTCACCACCCGCATCAGCGGCGGCCTGAGCTACGACAGCACCGACAACGCCGAGTTCCCCGGGGCAGGCCTGCGCGGCGGCCTGGCGGCGGGCTACAACATCGGCCGGCAGGGCGACACGCCGCTGTCGTGGACGGACGTGCAGGCCGGGATCATCAAGTATTACGGCTTTGGCCGCACGCTGGAAAAGGAACTCAACGTCCAGACCAAGCAGCAGGTGTTCGCGGTGCGCCTGAACGCCGGCACCATCCTGAACGCCGGCACGGCGCCGGCCGGCACCGGCTTCTCCATCGGGGGCGGTAGCAGCCCCAACCCCGCGTTCCAGCTGCGCGGCCTGGACAACGCCGCCCTGTTCGGCACGCACTACGTGACCAGCAGCGCCGAGTACCGCTACGACTTCGGTCTGAAGTCCGGGATCGCCCAGGGCCTGTACGGCGTGCTGTTCGCGGACGCCGGCACCGCGTGGAGCGACACGACCGCGGCCAAACTCAACTACGGCTTCGGGGCGGGCGTGCAGCTGAACCTGGGGATCGGCGGGGCGCTGCTGCCCAGCCTGCGCTTTGACTACGGGTACTCGCCGCAGAACGGCAGCGGCAAGTTCTCCTTCCGCCTCGGCAACTTCTGGTAACGCGCCGCCCATGACGCCGGACGTCCCCACCCCGGGGGCGTCCGGCGTGTCACGGGGCGCTACCATGCCCGGATGACCTCCGCCTACTTTGCCCGATCCACCGGAGGTGCGCCGTGGAGGGCCTGATGCTCGCGCGGGTGCTGCGCGACCTCGCCCCGCACCTGCCGGCCCGCACGCTGGGCTGGGTCTTCCCGGACGAGACGACCGCCGCGCTGCTGCTCGACGGCGTGGGCAACGTGGTGTTCGGGTACCGGCCGCCGCAGCCGGTGCTGTTCCTGTCGCGCGAGAGATTGCGCGGCGAGCCCCGCAGTCCCTTCCAGCGCACGCTGGCCGCCCGCGCCCGGGGCGACCTGCTGCGCGTGGAGCAGCTCAAGCTCGACCGGGTGGTGGCGCTGCACTTCGCCGGCGAGAGCGGCTTCGTGGACCAGGCGCCCACCCGCATCATGTTCGAGGTGACCGGCCGCAACGCGAACGTGCTGCTGCTGGAGGAGGGCGAGGGCTGGGACGGCCGCATCCTGATGGCGGCCCGCGAGGTCACGGGGCGGCGCAACCGCTTCCGCACCATCCGCACCGGCGGGCCGTACACGCCGCCCCCGCCCTACGACAAACCGGACCCGCGCGCGCTGACGCAGGCGCAGGCCACGGCGCTGGCGAGCGTGCCGCTGGGCCGCTGGCGCGAACATCTGGACGGGTTGGGTCCGCTGCTGGGCGCGGAACTCGTCCGGCGCGCCGGCCTGCCCGCCGACGCCGCGCCCGGCGAGCGCGTGCCCGCGGCCCTGGACGCCCTGACGTCGCTGGTCGCCGATCCCAGCGTCAGCGAGGGCGTGATGCAGGACGGCGCGCGCGAGGCTGCCCGGGCGGAGAAGGCCGCCGCGCTGCGCCGCGCTCTGCGCGAGCCGCTCGACAAGCGCCTGACCCTCCTGCACAACCAGCTGGCCGACGTGACCCGCGCCGAGGCCGGGCTGGACGCCGCGCACGTGGACCGCGAGGAGGCCGACCTGCTGATGGCCTACGCCGCGCAGGTGCCGCCCGGCGCGAGCAGCGCGAGCCTGCCCGCCTTCGACGGCAGCGGGCCGCGCCCGGTCGCGCTGGAACCGCAGCTGAGCGCCGTGCAGAACGCCGAGAAGCGCTACGCCCGCGCCCGCCGCCGCGAGGACGTCTACGAGCGCCTGGCCGAGCGGGAGCCCGCGCTGCGCGGGGAACTGGCCGAGACGCAGGAGCGCGCTGGCCGCCTGGAGGTCGCCTCGCTCGACGACCTGGAGGCGCTGGCCGCCAGCCTGCACGCCGAGCGGCCCGGCAAGAGCCCGTACGGCCTGCGCTCGGTCACGCCCGGCGGCTTCGAGGTGCTGGTCGGCCGCAACAACAAGGAGAACGCCACGCTCACGCACCGCATCGGGCGCAGCACCGACTACTGGTTCCACGCGCAGGGCTACCCCGGCAGCCACGTGCTGGTCCGCACCGCCGGCAAGGACCTGTCCCCGCCGGACATCCTGTATGCCGCGCAGCTGGCCGCCGCGCACAGCAAGGCGCGCGGTGGGGGCACCGTGCCCGTGGACTACACCCGCGTGAAGTTTGTGTGGCGCCCGCGCGGCGCGCCGGCCGGTCAGGTGCACTACACCGACCAGAAGACCGTGTGGGTGGACGCCGAGCTGCCCCCGGCGGCTGCCCCGGAGGCGTGATCCCAGCGGGTCTGGCCGATGTTTCGGCGCTGGAGCCACCAGCCGGGGGGCGTGGCAGCCTTTAGAAATGCTTTATGACGGTGGTACACTCCGGGCGTGTCCCGGCCGTCCGTGTGGTCGTTCCTGCTGCTCGCGCTGTGTCTCGGCGCGGTCGGCTTTGCGGCCCTGACCGGCCAGGCGGTGCTGCTGGCCGGCGCCGCGCTGCTCGTCGGGGTGATCTCGTGGCCGCTGGGCGGCGCGGCCCGCTGGCTGGCGCCCATCGTGTACGCCATCGGATTCGTCGTGGCGCTCACGCTGCCCGGCGCGGCCGCCGGCCCGCTGGACCTCGTGGGCGCGCTGCTGCTGATCGGCGGCCTGGGCTTCATCACGCTGCGTGACCAGGGCTCCGCGCGCGAACTCGCGTGGCAGCGGAACACCATCGCCGCCCTGCGCGCCGGCAGCGAACGTCTCGCGGAGGCGCGAGATGCCGACGCCATCATCCGCGCCGGCATCAACATCCTCGACCGGCTGCAGGTCGCTCCCAACATGGCCTTCGTGGCGTACCGCCAGGGCACCCCCATGATCCTCGCGGCGCGCGGCGCCTTCGAGGCCTACCTGGAACGGCCCATCCACCCCAGCGACAGTGACAGCCGTTCGGTGCAGGCCGACCACTGGGTGGCCGAGGAGGTGCTCGCACTGATGAAAAAACCCCAGCGCCGCAAGTACCATGTCGCCGCCGTGTACGGCCGCGCCACCACCCACCTGGGCGTGCTGATCCTGACCCGCAGCGAGGACGTGGACTTCGACGAGGACGAGATCACCGTGATCGCGTCCTTCGCCCGGCTGCTGGGCGCGCAGCTCGGCCAGTGGACCGCCATCCGCGAGCTGCGCGACGCGAACGAGCTCACCCTGCGCTCGCTGGGCGCGGCCCTGGAACGCCGCGACGACGACACCGGCGGCCACACCCTGCGCGTGGAGCGCAGTTCCGAGCGCCTCGCGCGCCGCCTGGGCTGGGCGGAGGAACAGGTCAAGGCGCTGCGCTGGGGCGCGTACCTGCACGACCTGGGCAAGCTCGCCATTCCCGACGCTGTGCTGCACAAGCGCGGGCCCCTCGACCCTGAGGAGCGCCGGGTGATCCAGCAGCACACCATCATCGGCTACGACATGCTCCAGGACCTGCATTTCCTGCCGGCCGAGACACTCGACCTGGTGCGCTACCACCACGAGCGCTGGGACGGCACCGGCTACCCCTCCGGTCTGCGCGGCCAGAACATTCCGGACACCGCGCGGCTGTTCACGATCATCGACGTGTACGACGCCCTGACCAACGCCCGGCCGTACAAGCCCGCGTGGACACGCGACCGCGCCCTGAACGAGATCCGCATGCAGGCAGGCCGCCAGTTCGATCCGCAGTACGTGGACGCCTTCCTGCGCATGATGGCCGAGCAGGACGACGCCCACCTGGTGAGCTGAGCGTCCCGGACGGACGGCGCCGGCCACGTTCAGGCCGGCGCCGTCCGTCTGCGGATCAGTTCATGGCGTCCAGGTCGGCCTGCGTCGGGGCGTATGCGCCCGCGTGCGCGCACGCGACGGCCGCGGCCTTCAGGCCCATGCGCAGGTGCTCGGTCCACAGCGCCTCCGGACGGCGCGTGGCGCTGAAGAGCAGCCCGGCGCACAGGGCGTCGCCGGCCCCCACGGTGTCCGCGACCTGCACCGGGAAGGTCGGCAGGTCCACGCTGCCCGCCGAGTGGTACAGGGTCGCGCCCTTGGCGCCGCGCGTGATCACGATGGGCGCGTCGTGGTTCAGGCCGCGCAGCAGCCGCAGCGCCTCCTCCTCGGTGGTCTTGGGGTAGAAGAAATCCAGGTCCTCGTCGCTGAACTTGATCAGGTCTGCGGCCTTCAGGACGCGCTCGAACACCGCCGGATAGTCCGGGTGCCGGTGAGTAATGCGGGCGTTCGGGTCGAAGCTGATCTTCACGCCCGCGGCCTTCGCCGCGCCGATCATGTCCAGCAGCGTGTCGGCCAGCGGCCAGCGGCTGAGGCTGATGCCGCCCACGTGCAGCCAGCGCGCCGCCTTCATCCAGCCGCCCGGCAGGTTCGCCGGCTCGAACAGCAGGTCCGCGCTGTTCTCGCCGAGGAAGCGGTACGCCGGCGGATTGGCCGAGTACACGACCGCGATCAGCGTGGGGGCCGGAAGCTGCTGCAGGAACCGCGGGTCAAGGCCTGCCGCGTCGCTGGCCGCCTTCAGGTCGTCGCCGAAGTTGTCCTGTCCGACCGCGCCCGCGAAGGCGCTCGGCACGCCCAGCGCCGCGCACGCCCGCGCCACGTTCCACGGCGCGCCGCCCGGATGGGCGTGCCACGCGTTCCCGCCGCCGGTCACGAGGTCGATCAGCGCCTCGCCCGCGCTCACGATCAGCGGCAGGGAGGTGGCGGCAGGGGCGGCCGGATCAGTCGCGTCAGGCATACCTCCTGATCGTACCGCGCGTCCAGATGCCTGCCGATCATGGTCTGATCATGGCCCGCGCGGGACGATGGTCGCGGGCGGCGTTCCGGCTTCATTTCCGGGGGGAGACACGCGCCGGAACGCGCCCGCCACGCACGGAGTCGGTCCGGTGGACCTGGGCCGCGTCGGAGCCGGCGGCGCGCGCTCCTGCGTCTCGCTGGACGCGCGGAGGCAGCCCGAGGGTGCGCGAAGTCTGCCAGGTGGTCGGGGACGGCAGGGCCATGACGTCATCACCTGGGGATGTTGTGACGGTGCAGGTTCCGTGTCCGTGGAGTGCCGCTCAGCGCAGATCGAGCGTGTACAGCGTCACGTCGAAGCCCAGCACCCGGCGCTCGGCCACGCGTTGAAAGCCGTAGGACTCGTACAGTGCGCACAGTTTCGGGCGCGCGGTCGCGGTGTCGAGTTTCAGCGCCGCCAGCCCATGCTCGCGGCCTTCCTGCACGGCGCGGTCCAGCATCCAGCCCGACAGACCACGGCCCTGCGCGTCCGGATGCACGGCCAGTTTGTGCAGGTACAGGGCCGTTCCCGGCGCATCCTCGGGCCAGAACAGGAGGTCGCGGTCCTGGAGCGACATGCACGCGGCGGCCCGGCCGCCCTGCCACGCCACCCGCCACGACGCGGCCGGATAGTGCTTCAGCAGCCGCTCGGGCGTGAGGGTCGCGGGCGGCCACAGCGGTTCACTGCGCGCTTCCAGCGCGGTAGCCGCAGCGATCAGCACGGCCGAGGCGGCGTCCACATCGCCGGTGGTCAGGGTCAGGTCGGGCATCAGCTCTCCGGGGCCGGGGCGGGCTCGATGCCGGTGGCCCAGACCTCGGCTCCCCGGCGTTCCAGGCGCACGCGGGGCAGCGGCGCGCGGGCCTTGCCGAACTCGGCCACGCCGGCGCGCAGCGGATCGAACACGCTGAAGTGGCAGCGGCAGCCCAGACGCGGGTACCCCTCGCCCTGCGGCGGGCGGTAGTTGAAGGCGAAGGCCAGCACCTCCGGGTCGCGCACGAGGTTCACGGCGCAGCCCAGGTGCGTGCATACCCGCGAGTACGCGATCAGGTGGACGCCGGACGGATCGTCCAGGCCGCCCGGCACCGCCTGCGGCACGCGCAGCAGCGTACACGGCCGGCCCGCGTAGGTGAACGTGCGCTCGGTCCACTCGCCCGCCACGTCGGTCAGCGGAGCGATGGCCAGGGGCGCCGCCCCCTGGAACGCTGGCGGCCCCGCGCCCTCCTTGCGGAAGGTCACGCGCGCCGCGTACCAGCCCAGGTACCCGAAGGTGCCCAGCGTGCCCGCCACCGGCAGCAGCCACCAGCGCTCCAGCACGTCCCGGCGCGTGAGCTTCATCCGGCCTCCGGGGGAAGGAAGGAGGGGGAGAGGAGCCGTGCTCCGGACGGCATCCCGCTCACTTGCCGGCCTTCTGCCAGCCCTCCAGCAGGGTCAGGAGCAGCGTCACGTCGGAGTCTTTCAGGGTCGGGAAGGCGGGCATGGCCCCCTTGCCCTGCCGGATGATGGTCGCCATCGCCTCCCGCGTCAGGGTGGACTCGCGCAGGTTCGGGCCGATGCCGCCCGCACCGGCCGGGCCGTGGCAGCTCGCGCAGTTCGCGGCGTACACGCTCAGGGCGGGATCATCCTGCTGGAGCCGTGTGCGCAGGGCGGTGATCAGCTCGTCCGCGTCGCGGCCCGAGGGATTGAGGGTGCGGTAGCGTTCCAGGGCGCTCAGGGCATCCTGGCTCTGCCCGAAGCGCGCCAGCGTGAAGCCCAGCAGGAGCTGCGACTCCGCGTCGTTCGGAGCGAGCTGCGCGGCGGTGCGGACCAGCAGCGCGGCCTGTGTGGCGTCCTTCTCGCCCAGCGTCTGGCCCGTGCGCTCGCCGCGCGTGAGCAGCAGGATGCCCAGGCGCCGAAGCGCCACCGGCTGCCGTGGATCGAGCTTGAGCGCGTTGCCGTACGCGGTGAGCGCCTGGTCGTAGGTGCCGGAGTCGAAGGCGGCCTTCCCCCACGCCAGGTAGTCCGCGTTTGCGCCCGTGCGCTCGGCCGTGGCCCGGAGCTGCGGCAGGTTCAACACGTTCTGCACGTTCGCGGCCTCGGTGGCGTCCAGCGACGCGAGCTGCCAGCGCGGCACCACCGTGAAGGCCGCGATCACCGTGATCACCAGGGCGAGCACGGCGCCGCCCAGCGCGAGCCGCCGCGCTCCGCCGGGACCGGGTGCGGGCGGCAGGGCGTCCAGCGCCCGCAGGGTGCGCGCCGCGCGGCGTTCCAGATCCGGTCGCCGGGTGTCGTCGCCAGACGCGGCCAGTTCGCCGTACAGCACGTCGCGCTGCTCCAGCAGTTCTGTGCGCTGGGCGGCGTCCGGGTCGGCGGCCTGACCGCGCCGCAGCGGCTCCAGCACCAGCCACAGCGCCACCAGCACGATCACGCCCAGCAGGATCACGCTGGCCATCAGCCCTCTCCCCGTCCGGCACCCGGCCGCGTCTCGCGCCGCACCTGCTCCAGGTACGAGTCGAAGGGCTCGGGCTCCATGACCGGCGCCGGGGTCGTGGCCGCCGGGCGCCGGCGCAGGAAGGTCCACCACACGCCGCCGCCCGCGGCCAGCGCCAGCAGCGGCGCGCCCCACAGCAGCAGGTTGCGTCCGCTCTTGGGCGGGTCCAGCAGCACGAAGTTGCCGTAGCGCTGCGCGAAGTACGCGTAGATGTCCGCGTCCGCTCTGCCGGCGGCGACCTGTTCACGCACACTCGAGCGCATCTTCACGCTGATGTCGCTGCGCGACTGCTCGATGGACTCGCCGGTGTCGCACAGCGGGCAGCGCAGGTTCTTCTGGATGGTGACCGCCCGCGCTTCCTGCGCCGGGGTCAGGGTGGGGGCGGCCGCCAGCGCGGGGCCCAGGAGCGCCGCGGTCAGGACGACGGCCGTCAGGACGCGCCGCATCAGATGCCGGGGACGCCGATGGTCACGAGCCCGGCGTTCAGGCGCTCGCGCGTCAGGCCGCCGCGGTCCATGTAGCGCACCACGCCAGTCTTGTCGATGAACACCGTCTCCGGGATGCCCGATACGCCGTAGTTCACGCCGGTGTCGATCCCAGGGTCCCTCAGATTCGGGTACGCCAGGCCGTACTCGCGGATGAAGTCCCGCGCGCTCTTCTCGCTGGTCTCCTGGAACAGGATGCCCAGGATCGCCACGCCGGACGCGCCGCCCTGCTTGTCCGCGAGTTCGCGGAACATCGGCGCCTCCTCGCGGCACGGCCCGCACCACGACGCCCAGAAGTTCACCACCACCGGGCGCCCGCGCAGGGCCTCCAGGCTGACCGGCACGCCGTCCAGACTCGTCAGGGTGAAGGCCGGCGCGGGCTTGCCGATCAGGGGACCGCCGGTCGTGGCGTTGTGCGCGGGCCGCAGCAGCGTGTAGCCCAGCACGGCAACCAGCGCGGCGGCGATCAGGGGCGGCAGGACGCGCCGCCACGCGGGAGCCGGCGGGCGGGACGCGGTGGACTGTGGGGCAGGTGTGGTCATCGGAACTCTCGGTCTCCAGCGGCAGGAAGGCGGGTGGGGTCAGTCGGTGGCGGGGGCGAGGCCCGCGGGCACGGCGCGCGGGGCCACGCGGCCCGGCGGCACCAGCGTCAGGCCGGCGCCCACGCAGATGATCACGGTGCCCCACCAGATCCACGACACCAACGGACTCTCGATCAGGTGCACGCTGACCCACTTCGGAGTGGCGCTCTGGTCCAGCGCGGTCAGGACCAGGTAGGTGTCGCCCAGTGCCGAGTAACGCACGGCCGGGGCGGGGAAGGCGGTGTTTCCGGCCTGCGTGTAGGTGTTCAGGCGGGCGCGGAAGGGACGGCCGTCGATCAGCACGCTGGCGACCGTGCTGGTACCGAACGGCAGCGCCTCGCGCCGGACGTCCTGCACCTGCACGCGTTCGTGCAGCAGCGCCGTGGGCGCGGCGTTCACGTTCAGGGTCGCCTGCGCCTCGGCGCGGTACGTGCCGCTGAACGCCAGCCCCAGCGCCACCACGACCAGCCCCACGTGCGCGAGGTACGCGCCGTAGCGGCGCGGGTTGAGCCGCACGGTCTGGCCCAGGCTGCTCTGCCGCGCGGCGCGGGCGGTCAGCAGGCCCAGGCCCAGCAGGTTGTACGCGGCCAGCCCCACCGTGGCGAGCACCGCCGGGCTGCGGACGCCGAACACCAAGGCGAGCAGCGCCGCGCCCAGCCCGGCGATCAGCAGGGGCCGCAGCGCCCGCCACAGCGTCTGGCCGTCGGCGCGGCGCCACGGCAGCAGGGGTCCCACGCCCATCAGCAGCAGCAGGCCCAGGCCCAGCGGAATGGCGAAGGCGTTGTAGAACGCCGGGCCGACCGACGCGTCGCGCCGGCCCTGCCACGCCTCCACGAAGGTGGGGAACAGCGTGCCGAGCAGCACCATGAACGCGAACACCAGAAAGATCCAGTTGCCGGCCAGGAACGCGCCCTCACGGCTGACGGGTTCCGGCAGCTCCGCGTCGTCGCGCAGTTTCGGGGCGCGCCACGCGGCGAGCGCGATCCCGGAGACCAGCAGCAGCGCCAGGAAGCCCAGGAACACTGGCCCGACCGGCCCGCCCGCGAAGGCGTGCACGCTCTGCACGATGCCGCTGCGGTTCAGGAAGGTGCCCAGCACGGTGCTGGAGTACGCCAGCACGATCAGCCACACGTTCCACGAGCGCATCAGGCCGCGGCGTTCCTGGATCTGCACGGAATGCAGGAAGGCGGTGGTCAGCAGCCACGGAATGAAACTGGCGTTCTCGACCGGGTCCCAGGCCCAGTAACCGCCCCAGCCGAGCGTCTCGTAGCTCCACCATCCGCCGGCCACAATGGCGGCGGTCAGGAAGGTCCACGCGACCAGCGTCCAGCGGCGGGTGACCGTGACCCAGTGGTCGCTGAGCCGGCCGGTGACCAGCGCGGCCACCGCGTAGGCGAAGGGCACGCTCAGGCCCACGAAGCCCAGGTACAGCAGCACCGGGTGCACGGCCATCATCCAGTGGTTCTGGAGGGCCGGGTTCGGCCCCAGGCCGTCGGCCGGTACGGTGGCCAGCGGCGTGAACGGCGACGCCACGCTGGCGCACACGCCCACGAAGAACAGCAGGCTCACGAACATCGCGCCCAGCGCCCACGGCCGCAGCGCGTCGCGCCGCAGCGTCAGGCTCATGATGAACGCGTACCCGGCCAGCAGCCACGCCCATAGCAGGATGCTGCCTGCCAGCGCGCCCCACAGACTGGTGATCTTCACCCACAAGGGCGAGGCGCGCATGGAGTGCTCGGCCACGTAGCGCACGCTGAAGTCGTCTTTCAGCAGCGCGGCCATCAGGATCACGCATGCCAGCGTGACCAGTGCGAAGACCGCCCACGTGGAGCGCCGGGCGGCCTCGGTCACGCGCGCGTCCGGGCGCACGCCGCCCACCACCGCCAGCCCCAGGCCCGCCAGCGTGAAGGCCAGCGCTGCCAGCAGCGCGAGCTGCCCCAGCGCCCCCAGCGGGCTGGCCGTGAACGAGATCAGGTTCAGCATGCCCGCGCGCTCACTGGCTTTGCCGCAGCAGCTGGTCCATGTCCGCCTGCGTCTTCGGCACGTTGTATTCCTCGGAGTGCTTCACGATGAGCTCCGTGGCGTGGAAGGTGCTGCCCTGGAACGTGCCGCGCACCACCACCCCCTGGTTTTCCTTGAACAGGTCGCTCACGGCGCCGCGGTACTGCACGGGGAAGCTCGCCCCGCCGTCCGTGACCGTGAAGGCCAGTTGCAGCGTCTGCGGGTCGTACTTCACGCCGCGCACCAGCCCCCCGATGCGCAGCGGGCGGCCCTGGAGTTCGGCGCGCTGCTGCACGTACTCGGTGGGCGTCACGAAGTACTCCAGGCTCTTGCCCAGGTTTCCGAAGGCGATGAAGGCCACGACCCCGATCAACGCCACCACGCCCAGCACCACTGGCAGCGGCGAGCGCCGGCGCCTCCTCGCCTGCGGCAGCGGGGTCAGGGTGGGCGGGGGGGTCGTGGTCACGCCCGGCCCCGGTCATCCTGGCGCGCGGCGCGCAGCCGGAGCCACATCCATGCCAGGTACGCCAGCAGCAGGCCGAAGGTCACCACATACACCACGATCACGTACCACGCGTACTTATCCACGGGCCACCCCCAGCGGCGTCTCGGCCTGCATCTCCAGGTCCTCGCGGGCGTCCTCGCGCGCGGCCAGGATGGCCCGCACGCGCAGCAGGTACACGTACAGCAGCGTGAACGCCACGGTCGCCATCAGCAGCACCCAGCCGTACACCGGGGCGGCGTCGAAGCGCACCTTGCCCAGCAGCTTGAGGGTCTGGGTCTGGTGCACGCCGCGCCACCACTCGACTGCCATGTAGTTGATCGGCACGTACAACGTGCCCACCAGCCCCACCACCGCCGACACGCGCGCGCGGCGCTCCGGGTCGTCGATCATGGTGCGGATCAGCAGGTACGCGCCGTACACCACCAGGCTCAGCGCCGTGGTCGTCAGTCTGGCGTCCCACACCCAGTACGTGCCCCACGTGGGCTTGGCCCACAGCATGCCGCCGACGATGGTCACCACCGTGAACAGCACCCCGATCTCGGCGCTGCTCATCGCCAGGCGGTCCCAGCGGCGGTCACGGCGGATCAGGTACAGCAGTCCGAACAGGCCGGTGCCGCCGTACGCGAGGTAACTCAGCCACGCGCTGGGCACGTGCACGAACATCAGGCGCACCAGCGAGCCCTGGTTGATGTCGAGCGGCGCGCTCAGGCCCAGCCCGGCCGCGATCAGCAGCGTGAGCAGCGTGGCCGCGCCCAGCAGCGTTGTCGTGAGGTCTCTTTGCATGTCGCTCCCCATTCTGAACCCCCCACCGGGGTCACACCGTGAGGCGGTGCGAGTGGGACGTTCTGGACGCTGCCAGGATCGTGCGCGGCGCAGAGCCCGGCAAGTGCGAGTGTCCTGATGGGCTGGTCGGCCCGGACAGGGGAGGGCAGGTTCGGCGGTGGACGGCACTACATGCCACAACCGGGCCGGCGTGGCGGGCCGGCCCGGTCGTGGTATGGACGCTTACTTGACGGTCGTCACTTTGTCGGTCTGGGCGGTGCCGGTATACGCGGTGGGGGCGTTCAGGAAGCCCTGGAGCACGACCTTCCACTGCCCGGCCACCGGGTTGGGAATGCTCACGGCCTCGCTGGCGCTGGTGCCCTGGGCGCTGGAGCCCACCAGCTGCCCGGCCGGGTTGTACACGTACAGGTCGAGGTCGTACGCGGGGTTGCCCCAGTCGGTCAGCACGCGCAGGGCGCTCGCGCCGGCCGGCACGCTCAGGACGTGCTCGTCCCTGGCGGTGGCCACGCAGTCCGCCACCGGGGCGCACGCGGAGGTGCTGACGTTACCGCTCCACGACGCGAGGGGCGACGTGGTCACGGTGGTGCGGCTGGGGTTCAGGCGGGCCGCCTCGCGCACCGCCGCGTCGGCGTTCACGTAGCCGAAGCCGACCTCCCACTCCTCGCGCTTCTTCACGACCACCTGGGCGGGATCGAAGCCGTTGGTGGCGCTCGCGGCGTAGTACATCGCGCGGCTGGTCTTCTTGAAGATGCTCAGGACGCCGTCCAGCGTCAGGCGCGGGTTGGCCTCCAGCATCAGGGCGACGACGCCGCTGATGTGCGGGGTGGCCATGCTGGTCCCGCTGATGGTCGCGTAGCGCGGGTTGTCGGTGTCGGGCACGGTGGTGGCGGCCACGCCGGTCAGGGAGCGGGCAGCGCTGATGTCCACGCCCGGCGCGGTCACGTCTGGGTGCACCAGCGCGTCGCCGGGGCGGCCCCGGCTGGAGAAGTCCGCGAGGTACCCGGTCTTGTCGCCGGCCGCGACCGAGATCACGCACGGGCTGGCCGAGTACGGGTTCAGGGTGTTGGCGTCCGGGCCCTCGTTGCCGGCGGCGAACACCACGACCATGCCCGCGTCGTAGGCGCGTTTGGCCGCCAGACTGATCGGGTTGTACGGCGCGAACTCGCCGGTGGTGCCCCACGAGTTGCTGATCACGCGGACGTTGTAGGTCTCGCGCACCTCGGGTTTCATTAGGTAATCGAAGCCCTGCAGCGCGTACAGGATGCTCAGCCCCTCGCCGCTGCCCACCCCGACGATCGACGCGCCGGGCGCCACGCCCCGGCGCATGCGGGCGCTGCCGGCCGAGGCGGCGCCTGACCCGCCGATGGTGCTGGCGACGTGGGTGCCGTGTCCGCTGCTGGTGTCGGTGTTCGGCAGGTCCACGTACAGGTAGCCGCCGGCCGGCGTGTCGGTCAGCGGCCCGACGATCTTGACGTTCTTCTTCAGGGCGGTCGAGAAGTCCGGGTGGGTGCCGTCCACCCCCGAGTCGATGATGCCCACGCCGATGCCCTTGCCGCTGACGTTGTAGGTGTCGCGGGCGGTGTCGGCGCCGATGAACTTCACGCTCTCGGCCAGCTTGTACTGCAGCGGCGCGTCCTGGTAGATGGACTGCAGGCCCGGCAGGTTCGCCTTCAGCGATTCGATCAGGTCGGGCGTGACCACCGTCTTCACGGCGATCATCGGCAGGCTGCTGAAGACGCCCAGGCCCCGGCCGGGATCGACCGGCAGGGTGGCGTCCATCCACGTGATCGCGCGGCCCTTGCTGACATCGTCTGCGAAGGACAGGATCAGCGTGCCCACCTGGCCGTAGCGCAGGCTGCTGTCCACCTGCACGCCCGCACTGCCGCCGGCGTAGAGCGCCTGGCACGCGGTCTGGGTGGTGGCCTGCGCGCCCAGGGTGGTGTGCTGAACGTCGGTGGCCGTCTGACCACAGGCAGCGAGGAGGACGGTGAGACCCAGGCCGATCACGGTTGGCAGTGTGGACGCGTTCTTCATGTGAGGCTCCTTGTGGGGTGGGGGTGCGTGGAGCCATTCCAGCAAACGGCCCTCAAAAAAAACACAAACGCCCTTCACGGTGCCCACAGGAACGGACGCTGGCACCCCGAGGGCGACGGGACAGCGGGTGACGGCCACAAAACGCCGTTTTGAACCGGGTCTATACTGCCGCCATGCTTCCAGTTCCGCGCGCGCTGCTTGAGCGTCTGCTCATCAGCCGGGCGGTGGTCGCGCCGGTGGAGCGCGGCGCCCTGCACACCGAACTCACCGCGTGGGCGCACGCGCAGGGCTGGACCGTGACGACGGAGCTCCCGGAGCCCGGTTCGCACCGGTGGCTGTGGCTGCCCACGTCCCGCCGCGCCCTGGAACAGCTGTGCGCCGCCGGCCCGGACGTGCTGATCCTCGACGGCGCTGACACCCTGCTCGGCCCCGAGGACTGGGCGGCGGCGCTGCCGGCCCTGAGCCCCGACCAGCAGCGGACCACCCACCGCGCGGCCGGCGGGTGGCCCGGCGCGCTGCCGGTCGCGCGGGCCCTGGGCCGCGCCGGCCCGGACGCCGCGCGCCACCCGGTGACGGCCGTGCTGCTGGGCGATCTGCTGCCCCCCGCGCCGCTGCGCTCGGCCGCCACGCGGCTGGCGGTGTCCACCCTGATCACGCCCGCCGTAGCCGACGCGCTGGACGTGCCCCCAGAGTCGCTGGACGCCCTGAGCGACGGCGGGTGGCTGTGGCCGGCGCCCTCCGGCTGGGCGTATCCGGCCCTGCTGCGCGCCGTGCTGTGTCCCCTGCCGGAGCCGGCCGCCGCGCGCCGCGCCGCCCACGCCCTGCACGGGGCCGCGCACGACGACGCCGCGCTGGACACGCTCGCCGGCGCGGAGGTATGGGACACCTACGTGGACCTGCTTGCCCGAAGCGCGCGCGCCGGCCACGGCGAGGCAGCGCTGCGGGCCCGCTGGGAGCCGCTGCCGGCGCGCTGGCGCGACGAGCCGGCCGCCCGGTACCTGGCCGGTCTGCTTGCGCGGGCGGCGGGCGACCTGCGGGAAGCCGACCGGCTGTACTCGCTGGCCCTGCCGGAACTGAGCGGTCCGGTGCACGCCCAGGCGAGCAACGCCCGCGGCGTGGTCCGCGCCATGCGCGGCGACGTGGACGGCGCGCTGACCGACTTCGAGGCGGCCGGCGCCGCCAGGGGCCTCGCGGCCGGCGAGGCCAGCCAGAACCGCGCGACCCTGCTGATCCAGCTCGGCCGGCACGCCGAGGCGCAGAGCAGCCTGAACGCGGCGGTCAGCGCGTTTCGCAGCGCCGGCGACCGTCACCGCGAGGCGCACAGCCTGGAAACGCTGGGCACCCTGCACTTCGGGCGCGGCCTGCTGCACGAGGCGCTGCCCGCGTACCGCAAGGCGCTCGACCTCTTCCTGCCGGACCAGGCGTCGCAGGCGGCGCTGGTGCACCTGAACCTCGCCGAGAGCCTGGCGCCGCTGGGTGAACTCGCGCAGGCGCACGCGCACCTCCAGGAGGCCGCCGCGCTGCCCGGCACCCTGGACGATCCGCGTACCGCCGGGTGGTGGCGCCGCGCCCGCGCGTCCCTGGCGCTGCACGCCGCCGACCCCGCTCAGGCGCTGACCGAACTCGGTCAAGTGGACACGGGTGACCGCAGCCTGCGGGCCGAGACGGCGCTGCTCACGGCGCGGGCGTGGCGCGAACTCGGTCAGCCGGACGCGGCCCGCGCCGCGCTGGCGGGCGCCGCCTCGCTGGGTCTGCGCGCCGACCTGGAAGCGGCCCTGCTGGGCGATTCTCCGCTGGACCCCGTGATCGAGGAGGCGCGCGCTGAGGAGGCCCGGCTGGAACTCGTGACCGGCCTGCTGGGCCGCGGGCGGCCGGACGACCTGGGCGAGGCCTTCGACGTGATCCGCGCGCACGGCTACCTCGCGCTGCTCGACACCCGCGCGGCGTCCCCGCTGGCTGGGCTCGCGCAGGATGCCGAGAGCCGCGCGCTGTTCCCGCTGCGGGTGCAGACGCTGGGGCCGCTGCGCTTCACGCACGCGGGCCGCACCGTGCAGCTCGCGGACTTCCCGACCCGCAAGAGCGCCGCGCTGCTGGTGGCCCTGGCGCTGGCCGAGCACCCGCAGTCGCGCGAGGTCCTCGCCGAGCGCTTCTGGCCCGGCGCGAAGAACCCGCTGGCGAGCCTCCAGACGGCCGTGTACCACCTGCGTGGCGTGTTCGGCGTGTCCCTGGTCGCCAGCGAACGCGGCCTGCTGAGCCTGCAGTTCCCCGTCCACAGCGACGTCTCGGCGCTGCGCCGCGCCCTGGGAGAACGCGACCTGGACAGCCTGAGCGCCCTGCTGCGCCCGGTGACCGCGCCCCTGAGCGTCCTGCCGGACCTGCCCGCCGAACTGGGTGAGGAACGCCAGCAGGCCGAGCGGCTGCTGCACGACGCCCTGCGCCTGCACGCCGAGGCGCAGCCCGCCGGCGACCTGCGCCGCCGCGACGCCCTGCGCGCGTTGATCACCGCCGATCCGCTGGACCTTGAGGCGCGCGACGACCTGATCCGCTGGCACGAGGCGCGCGGCGAGCACAACCACGCCGAGCAGGAACGTCGGCAGCGCGAGGAAGCCCGGCGGTCCCTGCACGGCTGAGCGCTGCCTCTGGGTCAGGCGGGGAGCCCGAGCGTCAGCCCTCGGCGGCGTAGGGAAACAGCAGGGTCGCCAGGATCACTGTGCCCACGTCGAAGGCGGTCAGGAATGTCAGCCACGTGCCCACCTCGCCCGACCAGCCCTCCGAGAGCAGCAGCGCCGTGGCCTTCACGGTGGCGATCACGACCGGCACCACGATGGGGAAGGCCAGCGCGGGCAGCAGCGCTTCGCGCGCGCGCAGGCTGACCGTGATGCTGCCGTAGAAGGTCGTGCCCGCCGCGAAGCCCGTCACGCCCAGCAGCGTGGTCAGGGCCAGCGCCGGCCACGGCACGGCCGTTCCGGCGCCCGCCGCGCCGAACAGGATCAGGCCGGTCGGCACCGCCAGCGCCGCGACCAGCAGCAGCGGCCCCAGCACGCCCAGCAGCTTGCCCACGTACAGCGCGCCGTGCGGCCCCGGCAGCAGCAGCAGCTGTTCCAGCGCGCCCGCCTCCTGCTCCTGTGCGAAGGCCCGCTGCGCGCCCACCGCCGCCGACAGCGCCAGCGCCGTCCACAGCGCTCCGGCCGCGACTGCCGCTGTCTGGGCCGGCGTGCGCGCGTCGCTGCCGCCCAGCGCGAGGCCCAGGATCAGCAGCACCAGCCCCGCGAAGAACGCCGTGGCGAGCAGGGCGTCGCGGGTGCGGCCCGCGACCCGCAGGTCCTTGGCCGCGACCGCCCACGCCAGCCGCAGGCCACTCCTCACGCCTCCACCAGCACGCCGCGCTCCAGCCGCAGGGCGCGGGGGGCCACCTGCCGGCTCAACTCCGGCTCGTGCGCGGCGACCACCAGCGTCACGCCGCGCGCACGCAGCTCGCCCAGCAGTTCCAGCACCAGTGCGCGGCCGCCGTCGTCGAGGTTGGCAAAGGGCTCGTCCACCAGGGTCAGGGGGCGGGCCAGCAGCCACGCGCGGGCCAGCGCCAGCCGCTTGCGCATCCCGGCAGACAGGTGCCGCACCCGGCGGTTCGCCGCACCCTCCAGGCCCACGCGCCGCAGCGCGCCCGGCACGTCGCCCGGCTGGCCGTACACGCGCAGCGCGAACGCCAGGTTCTCGGTGCCGCTCAGGTCGGGGTACAGGCCGGCGTCCACCGGCATCAGGTGGACGCCCTCCCGGACGGAGCGGCCGTCGCGCAGGTCGTAGCCCAGTACCCGGCCGTCCCCACGGGTGGGCCGCAGGGCGGACGCCAGCACGCGCAGCAGCGTGGTCTTGCCGGCGCCGTTCTCGCCCAGCAGGGTCACGCCCTCCCCGGCGGAGATGTCCACGGTCACGCCGCGCAGGACCGGTTCCCGGCCCAGCCGCAGCCACACGTCCCGCAACTGCACCGCGTAGGCGTCGGCGGCGGTCACACCCGCAGCCACGCGGGCATCACCTGATAGAAGAAGGTCGCCAGCCGCGTGAACTGCCCGGTCAGCATCATCACGCCGACCACGACCAGCACGCCGCCTCCGACCTTCTCGAACACGCCTGCGTAGCGGTTCAGGCGCCGCAGGTTCACGCGGTGCCACAGCAGCGCGGCCAGCAGGAACGGCACCGCCAGCCCCAGGGTGTACGCCGCGAGCAGCCCCACGCCGCTCGCCAGGCTGGCCGTGCTGGCCGCCAGCCCCAGGATGCTGCCCAGCGCCGGCCCCAGGCACGGACTCCACCCGAAGGCGAAGGCCGCGCCCAGCGCCACCGGGCCGTAGCCGCCGGCGTTCAATAGGGCGCGGGTGTCGCGCATCAGCAGCGGCACGCGGATCACGCCCAGCATCACCAGTCCGAAAAAGACGATCAGCACCGCGGCCACCCGTCCCAGCAGGATCTTGTGCGGCGCCAGCACGGCGCCCAGCGAACTGGCCGTCGCGCCCAGCGCGATGAACACCAGCCCGAACCCCAGGATGAAGCCCAGCGCCCGCGCCAGCGGCGCCCGCGCGCCGCCGATCACGCCCAGGTAACTGGGAACGAGCGGCAGCACGCATGGACTCAGGAACGACAGCAGCCCGGCCACGAACGCGATCGTCAGCGTCGGGGAGGCGGCGGGCACGGTCATGCGCGGAGTCTAGCGGCTCGCCCCGCGGGTGCGGCGGGTCAGGCGTCCTGCCCGCGCGATCAGGGCGTGGCCGGGCCGTCCAGGTCCGCGAGGCCCAGGTCGCCCCGGAAGGTGCCCTCCCACGCGTTCAGGATGCGTCCGCCCTGCGCCAGGATCACCGCCGGGTACGTGCCGACCCGCAGCGAGCGGGCGAAGGTGGTCGCGTCCGCGCCGCGCCACACGTTCACGCCGGACGGCGCCGGAGCGGGGATGTCCTCGGCGTTCACGGCGCGCACCGGCAGGCCGCTGTCCAGGATCGCGCGCCACAACTCGCCCAGGTCGCCGCAGTCGTGGCTGTACACCACGATCACCTCGCGCCCCGGGCTGACCCACGGGTGCGCGGGCAGGGCGTCACCCAGGCGCACGCGGGCCTGGGCCGGCATGGTCCCCAGGGCCAGCAGCAGGGTCAGCAGGGGAGCGCGCCTCAGGGTCATGCGCGTCAGCATGCGCCGCCGCCGTGGGTGCCAGGTGGGCGGGCGGTGAGGAGCGCGTTCACGGAGAGGCCGGAGTCGGTTTGGGAGTCGCCGGAGTCGACACGGCCGGCGCCGTGGTAGTGGGCGTGGCCGGGGCGGGCGTTGGGGCGGTCTGCGGCGCGCTGCCCTGGCTGCTGGCAGACTTGACGGCCTCGGGGTCCGGCGTCTCGTCCGGGAGCGGCTGGGGATTCGGGTCGGGCGCGTAGGCGGGAAGCTGCTCAATGTACACGCGGCGTTCCACGATGTTCTCGGGCGGGGTGAACTCGGTCGCCTGCCGGTTGGTGGTGCGGTCCACGCTGATCACGACGGTCTTCGGGTCACTGGCTGGCCGCACGTAGGTCGTCTCGCGGTATGGCGTGGGCTGGGGCGCGTCGGCCAGCACCTCGGTGTTCGCGGCGTCGCGGTACTGCGGGTCGAGCATGGCGACCTTCACGTCCCGCAGGTAGCCGGGGGCCGGCGTGTCGGCGTACAGGATGCCCGGCGGCTCGCTGAACTGCCGGACGGTGAGGCCCTGGTGCGCGAGCTCCATCATGCGTTTCCAGATGGGCGCGGCCACCTGACCGGAGTAGTAGTAGTTGGGGTTGCCGCCGCCCTGCTGCTTGCCCACCCACACGGCGCCGGTGTACAGCGGTGTGGTGCCCACGAACCACAGGTCCTTCACATCGTTGCTGGTGCCGGTCTTGCCCGCCACCGGCCACTCTCCGAACTTCGCGCGCGCCGCCAGCCCACCCTGGCGCTCGGTCCAGTCGTTCACCACGCCGCGGATCATGTCCAGGCCCAGGAAGGCCACCTGCGGTGTCCACACGCGGGCCGGCCGGGTCGGGTCGTTGGCAGCGTCGTACAGCACCTCGCCGCGCGCGGTGGTCACGCGCGAGATGTAGCGCGGCGCGCGGTACAGCCCGCCGTTCACGAAGGGAGCGTATGCGGCCGCCATCTTGATCGGGGTGGTCTCGACCGCGCCCAGCGCCGCCGCCAGCCCGGTGCCGTCGTTGGGCGGAATGCCCAGCGAGCGGAGTTTGGCGAAGAAGGTCTGCAGCCCGATACGGTCGGCCAGGCGCACCGTGACCAGGTTCAGCGAGCGGTCCAGCGCCTCGCGCAGCGTCATGGAGCGGTTCTGCGTGGCGCCCTCGAAGTCCTTGGGCGCGTACACGCCGCCCTTGCACGTCGGGCACGGGTACTCGACGGGCTTGTCGTCCTCCTCGTGCGCCTGCGTCAGGCCGGTTGAGAGCGCGGTGGTGTACAGCAGCGGCTTGATGGTCGAGCCGATCTGCCGCTGGCCCTGCGCGGCGTTGTTCCACGCGGCGGGCGGCGTGTCGCCCCGCAGTTTCTGCCCGATCATGGCGAGCACCTCGCCGGTGTACGGGTCGAGGATCGTGGCGGCCAGCGTCGCGCCGGGCGGCAGGTACGTCGTCTCACGGCTGGCGGTCTCGGCGGCGTTCTGGAGCTTGGGGTCCAGCGTCGTGTACACCCGCAGGCCGCCGGAGCCGTACACCTTGTCCCGCCCGAAGCGCCGGACGAGTTCCTGCTCGACCTGCCCCATGAAGTGCGGCGAGCGCGTGGTGACCACGGACTTGAGGTACTTCTGGGTCTTGTCCACCAGTTTCGCGCTGGTGACGGTGCCGTTCGCGTCGTACGCGACCTGCCACCCGCTCGGTTGCAGCTTCTCGCGCCACGCGGCGTCCGCCTGCGCCTGCGTGATCCACTTGTCCTCGACCATGCGCGTCAGCAGGGTCTTCATCAGCGGGCGCATCGCCTGGTAGTTGAAGTAGCGGCTGGCGTTGGGCACCAGCACCGTCAGGTACGCGCTCTGCGCCAGGGTCAGTTTCTTGGGCGTGGTGCGAAAGTACGCCTGCGCGGCCGAGTAGATGCCGTACAGCTCCACCGGCCCGCCGTCGCCCCAGTAGATGGTGTTCAGGTACGACTGGAGGATCTCCTCCTTGGTAAAGGACCGCTCGACCTCCACGCTCAGCAGCCACTCCTTGACCTTGCGGTCCGGGGTGCGTGCCTGGTTGTACTCCGCGAGCAGCAGCGTGTTCTTGACGAGCTGGTTGGTCAGGGTGCTGCCGCCCTGCACCGTCTCGCCGCGCGCCACGCGCTGGAACTGCCGGCCCAGGCCGTAGGGGTCCAGGCCGTAGTGCTCGAAAAACCGCCGGTCCTCGTTGGCGATCAGCGCGGCCTCCATGAAGGGGCTGATCTCGTCGAGGGTCACGATGGTGCGCGAGATCGCCTGGTCCCCGATCCGCGGAATCAGGGTGCCGAGCGGCGTGTTGTCACGCGCGTACACCTTCGTCTCGGCGCCCAGCGAGCGGGTCAGGTTGTCGAGCTGGCGGTAGTCCGGCAGTTCACGCCACCACTTCGTGCCGTAGGTGGCGGCCACGCCCACGCCGGCGACGACGGTGGCGATCACGAGCGAGAACAGGAACTTGAAGAAGCGCAGGATGAAGATCAACGTTCGGACTCCAGTTGCCCTGCGTCCGGTGCTAGCGCCGCCGTGCCTCCACCAGCTGGTTCACGCGGCCGCGCAGGTTCTTCCCGGACAGCGGCTTGTACACGATATCGTCTGCGCCCACCAGTTTGGCGTGGTCGCGCGTCTGATCATCGTCGAAGCCCGTGAGAAGAAGCACAGGGATGCCCCTCAGGCGCTTGATGCGCTTCACGCGGGAGCAGATCTCGAAGCCGTCCATGTGGGGCATCTTGATGTCCAGCAGCATCACGTCCGGCGTGTTGTCGCGCAGATAGTCGAGCGCGGCCTTGCCGTCCGACACCGCCACGATGTCATGCCCGTCGGCCGACAGGATGACCTCCAGCATGGTGCGGATGGCCGGTTCGTCGTCCGCGACGAGGATGGTGTACGCCATGCCCTCATGATAGGACAGCGTGTCTGACGCGGATCAAACAGACGGCGGCGCGCACGGCCCGTCAGTCCTGCGGGCACAGCGGACTGGACCGGGGCGCGCCCTCGGACAGCTGGACATCGTTGCGGCCCTGCGCCTTGGCGGCGTACATGGCCCGGTCGGCGCGCGCCAGCACGTGGTCCGGGTGCTCGCCCGGACGCGCGCTCGCCACCCCGAAGCACGCCGTGATGCCCCGGACCGGGCCGTGCTCCTGGGCGTGCAGGCTGGCCCGCAACATGTCCAGCATGCCCTGCACGTCGGCCGGCGGGGTGGGGGGCAGCACCAGCAGGAACTCCTCGCCGCCCCAGCGGGCCGCCAGTCCGCCCACCGGCAGGCGCGAGCGCACGCTGGCCCCCACGCCGCGCAGCACGGCGTCGCCGGTCGCGTGCCCGTGCGTGTCGTTCACCGCCTTGAAGTGGTCGAGGTCGAACAGCACCAGCGTGAACGCCTCTGCGCGCGCGGCGAGGTCCGCGAGACGTTCCTCGGCGGCGCGGCGGTTCGCCAGGCCCGTCAGGACGTCCGTGAACGCGGCGGCCCGCGACGCCATCAGGCGGTGGTGCTGCACGCCGATGGTGCGGTTCAGCACGATCAGCACCGCGCCCGTGAGCAGGAACTGGACGGACGCGCTCGTCAGGCCCACGCGCGTGGCGGCCGGCACCGTGAAGCCGACGTGCCACGCGCAGATCAGTGCCGCGAGTCCCAGCACGCCGCCCGTCACCGCCGTGGCCGCCCGCGACGGAAACGCCAGGAACGCCGCGGCGTAGATCACCGCGAACCAGTAGGTGCTCTCCATCAGCGTGACGGACGTCTGGGACAGCACCGAGAACTGATGGTTCAGCGCGAGCAGCACGTAGGCCGCGCCGCCCACGTAGGCGACGCGCATCGCCGTCGGCAGCTCCAGCCGCCGGGTCCACAGCAATCCCTGGAGGGTCAGCAGCAGCAGCGCCAAGCCCGGCAGCGCCCACACGTCCAGCCGGTCGTAGTGCGGCCGTTGCAGCGCCAGGGCCGCCGCGCTCGCCACCAGGGTCAGCCCGACCAGCGCCGAGAACATCCGCTCCTGGCTGCGTTGCCACGCGGCGGCCTGTGGAACGTCGTGCGGGGTCGTGGGCGTGCTGGGCAAGCAGTCTCCGGGGTGTCAGGAACTTCTGGATGACGGAACGCCCGGGAGTCTACTGCTTCATGTTGAGCAACTCAAAAAGAAATGATGTGGAGTGTGACCGCCGCGCCGGTGACCGCCCGGCGGGCGTCACGAACCGTCCAGCACCACGTGATGCACCCGGCAGCGGGCCTCGTAGCTCTCCAGCGCGCCCACCAGCACCACCGGGTCGTCGAAGCGCGCCGGCTGCCCGCCGATCAGGCGCTGCGAGCGCGTGGCCGGCGCGCCGCATACCGTGCAGATCGCAGTGAGCTTCTCCACGCTCTCGGCGCGCGCCAGCAGGCCCGGCATGCACCCGAAGGGCTCCGCGCGGAAGTCCAGGTCCAGCCCCGCGAGGATCACGCGCACGCCCTGGTCGGCCAGGTCCAGCGCGAGCGGCACGACCTCGCCGTCCAGGAACTGCACCTCGTCGATCCCGACCACGTCCGGCAGGGGCAGCGGCTCCCCGCGCAGCAGCGCGCCCTCGCCGCTGAGGTGCGCGCGGATGTCGGCGGCGCTGCGCACGGCCACGGCGTCCACGGTGCGGCCCGCGTGGCTGGCGACCGCCGCCGCGTGGTAGCGGTCGTCCAGGGCGGGCTTGTACACCTGCACCCGCTGGCGGGCGATCACGGCGCGCGTCACGCGGCGGATCAGCTCCTCGCTCTTGCCGCTGAACATCGGGCCGACGATCACCTCGAGGTGGCCGCCGTGGTAGGGGGATCTGAGCACGTGGGGGAGTATGCCAGATGGGCGGCCCGCCTGACCGGGCTCCTGCCGACCCCCACACGGCGGCGGCACCCGCCGTCCTGGCCGGGTGCCGCCGCGTGCCGCGGAGCGGACTTACTTCTTCTTGTTGCGGTACGAGTCGCCGAAGCGCTTGTTGAACTTGTCCACGCGGCCCTCGGTGTCGACGAAACGCTCCTCGCCGGTCCAGAAGGGGTGGACGCCGCTCCACACGTCCACGTGGATCTCGGGACGGGTGCTCAGGGTCTCCATGACGACCTTGCCCTGGTAGATGATCTTGGTGGGAACGACTTTCGGGTGGATGTCCTTCTTCATGTGGTGCCTCCTCCGTCACGTCTGACCGGCTCGGGCCGGGTGTGCGTCACGGGCAACCGAAGAAGTATACACGTCCGGGGCCTCATCCGTGAAGGGCCGGCGGCAGCGCCACCAGCCACGGCCAGCGCGCCACGTACGACGCGACCTTCGCGGCATACAGGTCCGGCGTGTGGTTGCGCGGGTTCAGGCGCAGCAGCCCCGCCGCCAGATCGTCCAGGCCCGAGGGCGCGTACACCCGGCCGGCGGCGTCCACGCCCACCCGCGTGCACTCCACCAGAAACTGGTCGATGCCGTCCCGCACGCTGGTCAGCGGGGGCCGCACCAGGCCGGTGCGCTGCGGGAACCACAGGTGCACCCGCGCCTGGTTGCGCACCTCCACCCGCACGTCCAGGTCGCGGAACACCGCGGTGGCGCGGCGGATCACGCGGTCCTCGGCGTCGAAGCTCGCGTCGTCGTCCCAGTAGAAGATGTCGTAGTCGAGGATATACGCGCCCGGCGGCTGCCCGCTGCGCACGTTCCACACGGTCTGGAACAGCGCTCCGGCCACCAGATGCGTCTGCTGCGTGCCCAGGGCCGCGAGCCGCCCCAGGATCGCCGCCGTGACCGGGTTGCGCCGGACGGTGTCCAGGAACTCGGCCTCCGTCACGCCGGCCGTGCGTTTCGCAGCAGCGCCGGATAGCGCTCCGCGCACGGCCACGCGCGGTCCCAGCCGGGCCACGAGTGCCCCAGCCGCAGCGGCGGCAGCAGGTCTCCGGGCACCGCGATGCCGCGTGCGCCCAGGATGGCGCCAGTCACGCAGGCCACGGTGTCGCTGTCGTCGCCCAGCAGCACGGCCGGCTGCACGCCGCCCAGCCAGTCGTCCGCGCGGGCGTGCGCGACCGCCGCCTCCAGCGTGTCCAGCACGAAGCCGCTCTGCGACGTGACGTGTCCGTCCAGCCCGGCACGCACGCGGGCCCGTACCTGGGCGCGGGCGCCCCGGTCCTGCGCGGTGAAGGCCGCGAAGGCCCCACGCGACTCGACGCCCAGCACGCCGGCGTCCAGCAGCGCCCCGCGAGCGTCGAAGCGGTCCATGGTGTCCAGGGCGGCCGCCGCGGCCCCGGCGTAGGCCGCGCCTCTGGCCAGCGCGTCCAGGAAGGCTGTCAGGAACACCGACGCGTGTACGCAGCGCGGATCGGCGTGGGTCAGGGCCGTCACCACCGCCGACTCGCGGGCCAGCGCCTCGCCCCGGACGCCCGCGATCCACACGGCCGCGATCCGCATCAGGCCGCCGTTCCCGGCGCTGCGGTGCCCGCTGTCCTGCCACGCGCGCACACCGCCGTCCAGCCGGTCTGGCGCGCTCCGGCCCGTGTCCAGGGCGCTGCGGGTCAGCGACCCGACGTCCGGCGGACCGGCCGCCAGCCACGCGCGCAGCGCCGCCAGCACGCCCGGGTGCCCCTCGCTGCGGGCGTAGCCGAGCAGGGTGGCGACCACCATCTGCGAGTCGTCGGTCGCCTCGCCCGGCGCGAAGCCGAACACGCTGCCCGGCTGGTAGGTGTCGATCACGCCGTAGTGCGCGTGGATGGCCTGGGGCGTCTTGAATTCGGTCGCGGCCCCCAGCGCGTCGGCGGCGCTCAAGGACAGCAGGGTGGTCAGCGCGGCGTCGGGCATGCCCCAGATGCTGCCACGTCCGCTCCGCCGTGACGTGCCGGACCGCAAGGGTTCCGTCAGGGCCAAGGGAGTAGACTCCGGCCGTATGGTTCGCGGCGATCTGTCCGTCTTCCCGTTTCTCTCCGTGATGCAGATGCTGCTCACCAGCGGACGGGCGGGACGGCTCAGTGTGGACCACCCGCGCGGCGGCCAGCTGTGGATCGACCGCGGCGACGTGGTGCACGCCCGGACCAGCGCCCTGAAGGGGGAGGCGGCCCTGCAACTGCTCTCCAGCCTGGACAGCGGCCTGTTCACCTTCGAGCCCGACGCCCCGGCGCCCGAACGCACCCTGAACCTGCGCCGCGACGCCGCGCTGCGCCGCATGCTGGAGGAAAGCGAGGGCTGGACCACCGCCCTGCGCACCTTCCCCGACTGGTCGCGCACCCTGCGCTTCACGGACAAGTGGTCGGACGCCCAGCCGGTCAGCCGCACCCAGTACCGCGCGCTGAGCCTGCTGGAGGGCAGCGCCAGCATCCAGTCGATGCTCGAACGCAGCGGCGAGCCGCCCCGCGCGGTGCTCGACACCCTGCGCCCCTTCCTGATGGCCGGGCTGATCGAGCAGGTGTAGGCCACCCGATCGGGGGCGCACCCGGCGACCACCCCGGCCGTGACGCTGCTGCGCTCCACGCGGGCCGTCAGCGGCAGCGTCCGGCCCCGGGTTCGCACCGGCTGACACGCCGTTTGCTGCTAGACTGCCGTCGCCGCACGTCGCCACGGGCCGCCCCGCCGAGGGCCGGTCCAGCCACGACCGCGCGCACGCCCCCGGAGGAACCATGAGCGCCATCACGAGGCCCAGCAGCAGGGACGACGGCACGACCGGACGGGACGACCCGGCCCGCGCGGCGACCGGCGTCACGCCCCATCCCAGCTGGCGCTTCCACGACCGCTACGACCTGTGGGTCGACTGGCTCCAGCGCGAGCACCACGGCTGGACGCCCTACCAGAGCGTCGTGCACCGCACCTTCAGGTCGCGCGAGGAGACGCTGCTGCACGCCGAGCGCTTCATCAGCCGCGGCGAGTTCCCGATGCAGCGCGGCGCGAAGGGCATGGCCGGCGCCGCGCCGGTGACCCTGCTGCGCAACCGCCGCGACGCCCTATTGACCGCCTTCCGTCAGGCCGAGGGCGACGGCGTGACCCTGATCCGCGAGGTGCAGTTCCCCATCGGGGAGTACGCCCTGAGCGTGAAGGTGACCTGCGAACGCATCGCCGGCGAGGTGCGCGCCACCTTCGGCAGCGCCGCCAATCCGCTGCGCAGCCTGGCCGGCAAGCCCGTGAAGCTCACCCGGCTGATCGAGCACCCCTACGACGTGCTGGGCCGCGCCGAGGGCACCCTGGAACTGCTGGAGCGCGGGGTGCGCCTGGGCGGCGAACTGCACGATTTCGCCGGCGGCGTCACCGTGACCGGCGTGCCCTACCAGCACGCCACCGTGGCCGTGCCGCGCGGCCTGATGAAAAAGCCGCTGATGTATCGCTACGAGGTCGCGGACGCTCCAGCCTAACCGTAACGGGGGACGCGTGCCCGGCCGCTGCGCCGTCCGGCAGATGCAGACCGGGATGCCGCGCCGTATACTCCACGGTGCAGTGACCGGGAAGAGTACCCGGCGGGCACCGACAGGAAGCCGAGGCCGCGACTGAGAGCCCCGGCCGGAGCGCCACCGGCGAACGTCACCCGCGAGCACGGCGGCAGATCTCCGCAGCGGAGGGTAGAGCCGTCCGGGAGCGCCCGTTACAGCGCACACGAGGGCTCCACATCCAGTGGGGAAGAGCGGTGGTACCGCGGGGCACACAGTCTCGTCCGCATCCGGCCAGTCCACGACGGACCGGCGCCGGCGGAGGAGGTCACGCCATGGTCACGTTCTCTCCCAGCTCTCGCGCCGCCTCATGGGCCGCCGCCTGTCGCCTGCCCCGGCGAACACGGCGCGTCCTCGCGGGTGGTGAGACCAGGGCGCTTGTCCAGGGCCGGCTCCATGACGCCGGCGCCAGGGTGACTCCCGGGGTAGGGCCGTCGCTCCTGCCCACCCCCGCCTCGGACGGGCTCCTGTTCCCTGCCGGGTGGCCGGTCTCTGCCATTGCCACACCGGCCCTCACCGCACCGCTTCCCAACCTCACGACACTCCTCATCCCGTCCACGCCATCCCAGGAGATCCGCGCATGACCGAGCCCACCGTGACCCCCGACCCGCTGCCCGAGACCGAGTCCGCCCACACGGATTCAGCCCTGTCCAAGGCCTTCGATCCGCAGGCGGTCGAGCCGAAGTGGGCGCAGCGCTGGCGCCAGGAACCCTTCCGCGCCGACGCCTCCAGCGGCAAGGAGCCCTTCACCATCGTGATCCCGCCGCCCAACGTGACCGGGAACCTGCACCTAGGGCACGCGCTGGACAACACCCTGATCGACATCCTGATCCGCCAGAAGCGCATGGCCGGCTACGAGGCGCTGTACCTGCCGGGCATGGACCACGCCGGGATCAGCACCCAGGTGGTCGTGGAGCGTCAGCTGCGCGAGCAGGGCGTGTCCCGCCACGACCTGGGCCGCGAGAAGTTTCTGGACAACGTGTGGGAGTGGAAGGCCGAGTCCGGCGGGATGATCCTGAACCAGCTCTCGCGCCTGGGCGTGAGCGCCGACTGGACGCGCGAGCGCTTCACCATGGACGAGGGCCTGAGCCGCGCCGTGCGCCATCAGTTCGTGAAGCTGTACCACGACGGAGCGGCGTACCGTGGCGAGCGCATCGTGAACTGGGACGTGGCCGCGCAGACCACGCTGTCGGAACTGGAGATCGACCGCGAGGTCCGCAAGGGCAAGATGACCACGCTGTCGTACAAGCTGCGCGATCCGCACGCGGCGCCCAGCAACGGCGAGGCCGGCGAGATCCGTATCGCCACCGTGCGGCCGGAGACGATCTTCGCGGACCAGGCGATCGCCGTGCATCCCGCCGATGGGCGGTTCGCTCACCTGGTCGGCCAGGAAGCGCGCATCCCCCTGACCGACCGGTACGTGCCGATCATCGCGGACGAGGCCGTGGAGATGGAGTTCGGGGTGGGCGCCCTGAAGATCACCCCGGCGCACGACCCCACCGACTTCGAGATCGGGGACCGCCACGGCCTCGCCCGGCCCAGCGTGATCGACCTGACCGGGAACCTGACGGGTGACCTGGTGCCCGAGGCCTTCCGGGGGATGGAGCGCTTCGCGGCCCGCAAGGCGGTCGTGAAGGCCCTGACGGAGTCCGGCGACCTGGTCGAGGAGAAAGACCACGACACCGCCATCGGCCTGAGCGAGCGCACCAAGGTACCGGTCGAGCCGATCGTGTCCACGCAGTGGTTCGTGCACATGAAGCCCTTCGCGCAGCAGGTGCTGGACGGGCTGGAGAGGGGCGACATCCAGCTCACGCCGGACCGGTACGCCAAGGTGAACCGCGACTGGCTGGAGAACATCCGCGACTGGAACATCAGCCGCCAGCTGTGGTGGGGCCACCAGATCCCCGCGTGGTATGACGAGGACGGCACCATCTACGTGCCGGACCCCGAGAACCCTGACCTGGACTGTGATCAGGACCCCCGCTACGCGCACCTGACGCTCCACCGCGACCCGGACGTGTTCGACACGTGGTTCTCCAGCAACCTGTGGCCGTTCTCCACGCTGGGCTGGCCCGACACCGACAGCGAGGACTTCCGCAAGTTCTACCCCACGCAGGTGCTCGTGACCGGCTACGACATCCTGTTCTTCTGGGTGGCCCGGATGCAGATGGCCGGCTACGCCCTGACCGGTCAGGCGCCCTTCCAGACGGTCATGCTGCACGGCCTGTACCTCGACGAGAAAGGCCAGAAGATGTCCAAGAGCAAGGGCAACGGCATCGACCCGCTGCAGCTCTTCGACCAGTACGGCGTGGACGCGTGCCGCTTCGCGTTCGCGTTCCTCTCGACGGGTGGACAGGACATCCGGCACGATCCCCGGCGCTTTGAGCAGGGCCGCAACTTCGTGAACAAGCTGTGGAACGCCGCGCGCTTCGACCGCATGCGCCTCGCCGAGGGCACCGCCGCCCTGAGCGGCACGGACGACCTGACCCGCTACGTGAAGGCCGCGTCCGAGGCGCCCACCGGCCCGCTGCCGCGCAGCCGCGACATCCTGGCCGCGCTGAAGGAACGCCCGGATCTGGGGCTGGCGGAGCGCTGGATCATCTCGCGCCTGAACGCCGTGACGGCCGAGGCGACCGCGCATCTGGACGCCTACGACCTGGGCGCCGCGATCCGTACGCTGTACGCCTTCACGTGGGACGAGTTCTGCGACTGGTACATCGAGGCGGCCAAACCGGCCCTGGCCGGCGGGAACCTCGCCACTCTTGCCACCCTGAAGGCCGTGCTGGAGCACATCCTGAAGCTGCTGCACCCCTTCATGCCCTTCGTGACCAGCGAGATCTACGCCTCGCTGGGGCACCGCCAGCAGCTCGCCGTGCATACGTGGCCGGCGGCCAGGCCTGACCTGCACGACGCCGAGGCCACCCAGGCGTTTACCGCCCTGCGCGCCGCCGTGGCCGCTGCCCGCAGCCTCAAGAGCGAGCTGGGCCTGAGTCCGCAAGATCGCCTGGACGTGGCGGTCGAGGGCGACCTGGCGGACACCGTGCACGCCAACGCGCCGGTCGTGAGCGGCATCGCCCGCGTGACCCTGGTGCCGAGCCTGGAGGGCCGCACTCTGACGCTGGTCGAGCAGGGCGTGACCGTCCGGGCGCCGCTGGAGGGCACCGTGGACGTCGCCGAGTGGCTGGGCAAGCAGAAAAAGCGCCTCGCGGAGTTCGACAAGCAGATCAAGCAGGCACAGGGCAAGCTGGGGAACGAGGGCTTCGTGGCCCGCGCCCCCGCCGAGGTGATCGAGGAGGAACGCCGCCGCGTGGCGGACTTCAGCGCGCAGAAGGAGCGGCTGGAGGGCGTGCTGGCACAGTTCGGGTGAGCGTGCTCTGCGCGGCCCGCTCCCGGTGGTGGGGCGGGCTGCGTCCCTTACCCTAGACGGCATGGTTGCCACCGTCCACCTCCTGATTGGCCTGCCCGGGGCCGGCAAGACCACCCTGGCGCGGCGGCTGGAGGCCGAGCACGCGGCGCTGCGCCTCACGCCGGACGAATGGATGGCGCCGCTGTTCGGCGCGGGCGAGGCCGGCGAGAAACGCTGGGTGCTGGAATCCGAGCTGCTGTGGGGCGTCGCCGCGCGGGCGCTGACCCTGGGCGTGAGCGTGGTGCTCGACTACGGCTGCTGGGCGCGCGAGGAACGCGACCTGTTCCGCGCCCGGACTGCCGCGCTGGGGGCGCGCTTCGAACTGCACGTGCTGGACGTGTCGCTGGACACCCTGTGGGCGCGGCTGGACCGCCGCAACCGGACACTGCCGCCCTCCACCTTTCCCGTGACCCGCGCTGAGCTGGACGAGTGGGCCGGGTGGTACGAGGTGCCGGACGCCGAGGAACTGGCGCCGACGGCCACGCCGCCCTTCGCGTCGCGGGTGTGGACGGCGGACGCGTGAGCCCGGCGACCCTGACCGGCCTCGCTGGATGGTTGCGTGCCGAGCTGGACGAACCTGAAGCGCTGCGTCGTCCCGGCCCGGAGCCGGTCGCCCGGCTGGCCCTGGCGCTCGAGCCGAAGGACGTTCCAGACGACCTGGCCGCCGACGCGCTGTTCCTGCACCGCTCGCGGCACGTGGACGGGCGCTGGCCGGGCATGGGCATCGTGGCCGCGCACGACGGCTTCGATGCCCAGCTGACCACCGGCCCGAACCGGCGGCTCGCGGCCGTGCTGGGCTGGCAGGACGTGCGCGAGGTCACGTGGGAGGGCCGCGTGGTGGGCGTGACTGCCCGGCCGCCGCAGGCCACCTGGGAGGCGCTCCGCAGCGCCCTGCACGCCGAACTCGGGGGCGAGGACACGTCCATCCCGCCAGCTGTGACCGGCGCTCCGCGCGTGGCCCTGATGAACGCGATGAATCCGGCCCTGATGGCCCTGGCGGCGGACCTGGGCGTGACCGTCTACCTCACCGGCGAGCTGCGCCCGTCGGCGGTCGCGGCGGCGCGGGAGCACGGCGTGGGCGTCGTGGCGCTGGGGCACCGGCGCACCGAACTGTGGGGATTGCGGACGCTGGCGCGGGAGCTGGTGGCGGCGTTTCCCGGTCTGGAGACGCGGGTCTACGATCAGCCCTGAGCCCGGCTCCACTGGGCGGCCTGCGTCAGCGCGCGGGCGGCCTCGTCCACCTCGGCCTCGGTGGTGGCGGCGCCGAAACTGAAACGCAGGCTCGAGCGCGCGTCCGCCTCGCTCAGGCCGATGGCGGTCAGGACGTGGCTGGGCTGCATGGTGCCCGCACTGCACGCGCTGCCTGCGCTGGCCGCGATGCCCAGCATGTCCAGGTTCATCAGCAGCGCCTCGCCGTCGGCGCCGGGCACGGTCATGTTCACGACCTTCGGGCTGCCATCCGGGGGGTGGTTAAAGGTCAGGCCCGGAACTGCTGCGACGGCCTGCACGAAGCGGTCGCGCAGGCCGCTCAGGTGCGCGAAGGTCGCCTCGCGCTCGGCCTCGGCCACGCTCAGGGCCACGCCGGCCGCGTACACGCCCGCGGTGTCCTGCGTGCCGGGCCGGACGCCGCCCTCCTGACCGCCGCCCAGCGTGACCGGTGGAAGCACCATGCCGCGCCGGACGTACAGCGCGCCCACGCCGCGCGGCCCGCCCCACTTGTGTGCACTGAAGGTCGCGTAGTCCACGCCCCACGCGGGCAGGTCCACCGGCAGCACCCCCGGCGCCTGCACGGCGTCCACGTGGTACGCCGCGCCGCGCCCTCGGGCCAGCGCCGCCAGCGTGGCCGTGTCCTGCACGCTGCCCAGCTCGTTGTTCGCGTGGTGGATCGACACCAGCGCGGTGTTGTCCCGCAGCGCTCCGCGGAGGTCTTCGGGATCGTAGCGTCCGTGCGCGTCCGGCGTCAGGAACGTCACAGCCCAGCCCTGCTCGGCGAGCCAGCGGGCGGGCGCCAGCACCGCCGAGTGCTCGGTGGGCGTGGTGATGAGGTGGCCGGGCCGGCCGTGGGCACCGTGCCACGCACGCGTGACGCCCAGCAGGACGTGGTTGTCGCCCTCGGTGCCGCCGCTGTTGACGACCACCGTGCGCGGATCGACCCGGAACGCCGCCGCAAGGCGCGCCCGGCCCTCCTCCAGCAGTTCGCGGGCCGCCTGCCCGGCCGCGTGGACACTGGCCGGGTTGCCCGGCAGCGCCGCCGCCCGCGCGTACGCGCTCAGGGCCTCCGGCCGCAGGGGGTGCGTGGCGGCGTAATCGAGGTAGATCATGGGGCCGCGCTCAGGGCGTGACGGTCGCGTAGTCCACGCCGTCCTTGCGGATGACGAACACCGCGTCGCCGCTCACGGCCGTGCTGGCACTGGTCGCCGCGAGGCCGCGCAGGGCGCCCGCGTCGGCGGCCGGCATGATCTCGCGCTCGCCGTCGGCGTCCCGCACGATCACCGAGTACGACCCGTCCGGCAGGTTCGCCGGGAAGGTGTACCGGAACGTCACGTTGCGGGCGGCCGTGGCCGCAGTGTCCGGCGTGGTCGTCTCGGGGGAGGTCGTGTCCGGCGTGGAGGTGCCGGGCGTGGCGGGAATCGTTTCCGGAGTGACCGGCGTGGCCGTGCCGTCCGTGGGGGACGTCCCGTCGGTGGACGCCGTGCCGTCGGGCGTCGTGGTGTCCGGCGTGGTCTCGGGCGCCTCGGGCTGCGCGGGTTCCGGCTGCACCGGCGTGGGCGGCACGTACACCGGCGGCAGCGGCAGGCTGTCGGTGGGGCTGCTGGGCGCGCTGTAGCGGGCCACCGCGACCGTCAGGACCACCGGACTGCCGGCCGCGACCCGCACGAAGGCGGCTGGCGTCTGCGCCAGCACCGTGCCCTGCACCTTCTCGCTGGGCTGCTCCTTGACCTGCGTGACCACCAGCCCGGCCGCGCGGGCGTGCTGCTTGGCCTGCTCCACCGTCAGGCCTGTCAGCAGCGGCAGCCACGTCTCCTTGCCGGCCACGCCGGTGCTCACCATCACCTGCACCTGCTGCCCGCGCTGCGCCGCGGACCCCGGCTCCGGCAACTGCGCCACGATGCGCCCTTCCGGCGTGTTCGTGAGGGTACCGTCCACCTTCACGACCTTGCCCAGCACCATCGCGCGGTCCTTGAGCGCGTCCTTGGCCTGGCTGAGGTTCATCTCCTCCAGCCGCGGCACGTCGGTCGCCGGGGGGTTGTTCACGGTCAGGGTCACCAGGCGGCCCAGCGGCAGGTTCGTGCCGGACGCCGGTTCCTGCCGGATGACCGAGCCGATGGCCCGGCCGCCCGCCTGCCCCTGGGTGTACTCCACCCGGAAGCCCAGGGCGCTCAGCTTGCGGGCCGCGGCCTGCGCCTCCTGCCCGGTCACGTCCACGACCTCACGCACGGGGGGATTCAGGTATGTCTGGGCCGCCTGCGCACCCAGGTAACCCGCACCGGCCAGGAACAGCACGCCCGGCACGAAGGCCAGCCACGCGCCGGGCGTGCGGCGCCGCCGCACCCGGCCACCGTCCAGGGCGGTCAGGACCGGGGCGTTCAGCGCCGCGACCTCTTCCGGCGGGCGCGGCGTGTCCAGCGCGCGCAGGTACGCGATGCGGGCGTCGTGCCCGTCTACGACGATGTCCGCGTCGGGCAGGGCGTAGCCGTGCTCGGCCAGGCGCGCAGCGAGCGTCCGCAGGGCGTCCACGGCCTCGGCGGGCTTGACGCTCTGGCCCACGAAAGCGCCCAGCGGCGTGCCGGCCAGCGCCTGCCACACGGTGTAGTACGCGCCGGGGCGGGCCACCACGTCCGTCAGGCCCGCCGGGTTCAGGGCGCGCAGCACCGCCCGGTAGGTGTGGAACACGTGCCGGCCGGCGGGCGAGGTGATGGTGAACCACGCGACCGTCCGGGTCACGCCCTCGGCGGCGCGCACCTCGGACAGCGTGACGTCCCCCTCGCGCGACAGTTCGCGCAGCACGTCGTACTTCCCGTCGATTCGGGTGGGGGAGGGAGCGTTGGCCGTCATGCGCCGCCCAGCATAGCGCGCAGACGTGAGGAGCCGCACCCCGCCGCCCCCGGTTACAGTCCGGCCAGCCGCGCTCCCCAGTACGCCGCGAAGCCCCCCAGGATGCCGGCGGCCAGGCTGCGGGTGCGCCACATCAGCGCCGCGCCGGCCAGCGCGCCCACCACCCGGCGGGGCCACTCGGGGCTGCCCAGCACCTCCGGCACGACCAGCGCCGCGAACACGCTGACGGGCACGAAGCGCAAAAAGGCCAGCCAGAACGGCGGCAGGCGTGTGCCGCCCAGGCGCAGACCCAGCCAGCGCACCGGGTACGTGACCGCCCACATCAGGGCGATGACGAGCAGCGGGCTCACGTGCGCTCCGAGCGGGTCGTGAGCCACGCACCCAGCAGCGCGCCGCCCACGCCCGCGAGCAGGATCACCAGGCCGCCGGGCAGCGCGCGCGACAGCGCCCACGCGGCCAGCCCGCTCGCCGCCGCCACGATCAGCGCCGTGCGGCCGGTCACCAGCGGCACCAGCAGCATCAGGAAGGCCAGCGGGAAGATCACGCCCACGCCCAGCGCCGCCGGTTCCGGCAGCACCTGCCCCGCCAGCGCGCCCAGCAGCGTGGACGCGTTCCACACTGCGTACAGGCTGAGTTCCGTGCCCAGCAGGAACGCGAAGCTCAGCCCGCCCGGCTCGCGCGGACCGTGAACGGTGCTCATGCCGTAGGCCTCGTCGGTCAGGAACTGCGCCGCGACCACCCGCTGCCCGGCTGTGAGTGGCAGCGTCTGCGCGAGGCTCAGGCCGTACAGCACGTGCCGGGCGTTCAGCAGGAAGGTCGTCGCCACGATGCCCAGCGCGGACGCGCCCGACGCGAACAGGCCCGCCGCCGCGAACTGGCTGGCGCCCGCGAACACGCTCAGGCTCATCGCCTGCGTGTCCCACACGCTCAGGCCGGCCCCGCGCGCCGTGACCGCGTACGCCACCGCGAAGGGCACCATGCCGGGCCACAGGGGCACCATCACGCGAAAGCCGCGCAGGAACGCGGGCCAGAAGGCAGAGGGCTCATTCATCGTCCGCCACCCTAGCGGGCGCGGCCCCCCGGCGTCTTGAACGATCCTGCCCTCAGCGGCGCCGCACGTACGCGCCCGGCGTGAGGCCCACCACGCGCCGGAACACCCGCGTGAGGTGACTCTGGTCCGCGAAGCCCGCGCGGGTCGCGGCGCCCGCCACGCTCTCGCCGGTGTCCAGCAGGGTGCGGGCCAGGCGCACCCGCGCCGCCATCTGGTACGTGTGGGGCGGCGCGCCGACCGACCGCATGAAGGACCGGCTCAGGTGCGATGGGCTCAGGCCCACGCCGGCCGCGAGTTCCGACAGGCTCACATTCAACTCGGGCTGGGCGTCCAGCCGGGCGCGCACCGACTGCACCGCCGACAGTTCCATGCCCGGCGATGGGCGTGCGCGGTGATCCGCGTGCCGGGCGAGCACGTCGATGGCTGCGCGCAGCAGCGTCTCACGCGCGAGCACGCCCGCCTCCGGAGCGAGCAGCGCCCGGTGCGCCCGGCGCAGCGCGGCGGTCAGGGCGGCGTCCGTCATCACGTCGCTCCGGAAGCCCAGCAGCGCGCGCCCATCCGGACCGACCACCCACTCCGGGTGCAGGTACAGCACGCGGTACGCCCAGCCGTCGGGCGTGAGCGGCTCGCCGGTGTGCACCTCGCCGGGCAGCACCGCCGCCACCTCGCCCGCCGCCGCGCGCACCTGCGCGCCCCGGTAGCGGTAGCCCTCCACGCCCCCCTCGATCAGCGCCACCGCCAGCGAGTCGTGCGCGTGGGGCAGGTAGCGGTGCGTCACGAAGCGTGCAGAGAGCAGTTCCACGCCCGGTAGCTCCGCCGGCCGCGTGAACACCGCCCGCTCCTGCCGGCCCAGGGGCAGGCCGTCCAGCACGGGCGGGGGCGCGCTCACGCGGTCGAGCATACCCCCGGCCTGCAACCGGCCGGGCCGCAGGCTTGACCCTCACGCCGCGTCAGGCCGTACGCTGCCCGCATGGAGGCCACGGTTCCCACACCGCACCCCGCGCACTGGACGGTCGGTGAGGTCGCTGCCCTCACGCGGGTGAGTGTCCGCACGCTGCACCACTACGACAGTGTCGGGCTGCTGCGGCCCTCCGGTCGCAGCGAGGGCAACTACCGCCAGTACACGGCGGCGGACCTGGCGCGGCTGTGGCGCATCCTCGCGTACCGCGACCTGGGCTTCTCGCTCGCGGAGATCGCGGGCCTGCTGGACGCGGGCGGCGCGGGCGAGCTGGCGGCGCTGCGGACCCAGGCGGCGCTGCTGCGGACCCAGGCCGAGCAGGTGCACCGCCGCCTCGCGCAGGTCGAGGTCTTCATCCGGGCCGCCGAGCGCGGCGAGGGAGTGCCCATCATGACGAACGACGACATCAAGCAGGTCTTCGGCGGCTTCGACCCCGAGACCTACGAGCCCGAGGTGCAGGAGCGCTGGGGCGACACCGACGCCTACCGCCAGAGCCGGGCGCGCACCGCCCGCTACACGAAAGCCGACTGGGAGGCCGTCCGGGCCGAGATGGACGCGGTCACGGCGGCGTATGTGGCCCTGCTGGACGCCGGCACGCCCCCGGACAGCCCGGCCGCGCAGGCTGTGGCCGCGCGCCACCACGCGCACATCGACACCCGCTACTACGACGCGCCGCCGGCCATGATGCGCGGCCTGGCGCAGATGTGGGTGCAGGACGAGCGCTTTACCCGGACCATCGACCGCGCCCGCTCTGGCCTCGCCGCGTACCAGAGCGCGGCCGTGACCGCGTGGGCCGACGCGCAGGAGCGCCCCCAGCCCTGATGTTCAGATCACGCGGCGGTCCGGCAGCGTCTGCCCGCGTCCCAGGCGGCGCTCCAGCGCCCGCACCCCGCGCGTCAGGGTGAAGGTCAGCAGGAAGTACACCAGCGCCAGCACGGCGTAGACCTCGAACTGGCGGTACGTGGCGTTGGTGATGTAGCGGCCCTGGCTGAACAGTTCCTGGAGCGTCACGGCGCTCGCCAGCGAACTGCCCAGGATCAGCGACACGAACTCGTTGCCCAGCGCGGGCAGCGCCACCCGCCACGCCTGCGGCAGCACCACGTACCTCAGCGCCTGCGTGCGGCTCAGGCCCAGGCTGCGTGCGGCCTCGGTCTGCCCGGCCGGCACGCTGCCCAGGCCGCCGCGCACGATCTCGGAGGTGTACGCCGCCGAGTACAGGCCCAGCGCCAGCACCGCCGCCGGAAAGCCCTCCAATGTCACGCCCAGCGCCGGCAGGCCGTAGTACACGACCGACAGCAGCACGATCAGCGGAATGCCGCGCACGACCTCGACGTACGCGTTGCCCAGCGCTCCCAGCAGCGGCACCCGGAAGACCCGCACCACGCCCAGCAGCGTGCCCACCACCACCGATACCAGCAGTGCGCACGCACTCACCGCCAGCGTGAGGCCCAGCCCCGAGAGCAGCAGCCGCGGGTAATCGCCCGCCAGAATCGTCCGGAACCCCGTGAGCAGATCGCTCATGGACGACGCTGGTGGGCTAAAGGCGGACCCGGCAGGATCGGCGGCGGAGCAGAGCAGAGCGCGCCCGGGAGCAGCGCCGGTCTGGAGGGACGGACCGGCCCGCCGATTCTTCCCCGGCATGCCCTGGCGTCGCGGCGGGTCGGCATCATGCGCCGGTCAGTCTACGCCGCCCCAGAACCACGGTCGCCGGCCTGCCCAGCCCACACCGGCGGGTCACTCGCGGTCTTTCACGTACTCGTCGTGCACCATCTTCAGCAGTTCCAGCCGGGTCGCGCCGGGAAAGCGGCGGCGGCGGGCCGTGACCGCCCGCTCCAGCGCGCCCCGGTTCCCGCGCGTCATGAGCAGGATACGTTCCTCCCACTGCCGCTCCTGCCCCCCGGTCCGCGGCGACGACCCACCTGCGCGGGACGCCCGCATGACCGCGTACACGGCCAGGGCGGCGCCCGCGATCACCAGCAGCGTCAGCACCCGCGCGGCCTTACTTCTGCACGATCCACTTGTTCAGCAGCGCCTGGTACTCGCCGCTCGCCCTTAGCCGGGCCAGCGTCTTGTTGGCGGCCGCCGCCAGATTGCTTCCCTTGGCGAAGACCATGCCGTAATCCTCGGCCGCCAGGTCCGCGCCGGCCTTGTCGAACTGCCCCGGCAGCCGCTTCTTCAGGTCGTCCACCGTCGGCGCGTCCCCGATCAGCGCGGCGACGCGGCCCGCGCGCACGTCCGCCAGTCCGGCCGCGAAATCGTCGTACACCTTCAGGGTCGCGCCCTTGGGCTTGAGCATGTCGTTCGCCGTGAACTGCCCGGTCGTGTTCGCCTGCACGCCGATGGTCTTGCCCTTCACGTCCGCCGGCCACGCGAACTTGCCGGGATTGCCGCTCCGGACGATGAACACCTGCGCCGAGCGGTAGTACGGCGCGCTGAACGCCACCACCTTCGCCCGCTCCGGGGTGATCGTGATGCCGCTCATGGCCATGTCCACCCGCCCGGACGTCACGGACTGCGGCATCAGCGCCCCGAAGCCGACCGCGCGCACCTCCAGCCGCACGCCCAGGTCCTTGGCCACCGCCCGCGCGATGTCGATGTCGAAGCCCTGGATCTGGCCATCCGCGCCCTTGAACTCGAACGGCGCGAAGGTCGGGTCGGTGCCCAGCACCAGCACGCCCTTCTTCTTCACGTCGGCCACCGACGCCGCCAGCGACACGGACGAGACCACCAGCACCGACAGCATCAGGGAACGCTTCATGCCCGACAGGATACGGTGCGCGTAGCGTGGACGGCATGGACTGGCCCGCCCCCACCGATTTCGTGCACAGCGACCCCGTGTCCCCGCCGACCACGTGGACGCGGCCCGGCCTGGTCATGGTCTTCAACCTCGAATGCCCCGGCTGCGTGTCGCGCGGCATTCCCTTCCTGAAGCGCCTGCACGCCGAATACAGCGACGCCGTGACCCTGCTCGCCGTACACACCAGCCACGGCCACCGCCTGCTGCCGCGCGAGGACGTCGAGCCGACCCTGGTGAAGTTTGCCCGTGACTACGCGAAGCTCCCGTTCCCGGTTGCCCTCGACACCAGTGGCGACCTTGCCCGCGCGTGGCACATCGAGGGCACGCCCCACTGGTTCGCGTTCGCGCCCGGGGGCGAGGTGATCCGCAGCGTGTACGGCAGCCAGGAGAACGCCCAGACCAGACTCCAGTACCTGCTGGAGGAATGGACCGGGCGCAGCGGGGGAGAGGGTTAGCGGGCGTCGGAGGTGGCCTGAGCCGGGACGAAGATGCCAGCCCGCAGGTCACTCAGGGGAATGTTGGTGACTCGGACGAGGAGGGCACTGATGCGTCCGCCCGAGGAGTAGGGGCCGAGCTGATCTAGGCTGGGCACGAACCTTACCCTCTCTGGGAGATGCTCGAGCATCACGGTGCCGTCTGATGCGACGGGCGAAAACAACGTGACGTAATTGTTCCCCGCCCGTTTGAGGACGGCCATGACTACCTCGCCGGGTCTCAGATCGGTCTGAACGCGTTGAGTGGTAACCTGAGATGCGTCATCCCAGGTGCTGTAAGTGCTGAGTGTCACGCTGGTTCCCTCAGCGGCTGGCGTGCCGACGAGCGTACTGACCAACTCCAGCCCGAAGCCGTTGTAGAAGTTTTGCCCAATATTCTGGGCGGCGGTGCCGAAATTGATTCGGAGGCTACCGACGTTCAGTGCGGGTTGCTGATATCCGCTGAGAGAGACTGCCTTGGGAAGGGCTGACGTCATCAGCGATGATGCCAGGGGGGACGCATAGTAATACCGCTGCTTATCTACTGTGAAGTAGGTGTCGATGGTAAACCAACTTGCACCCGGATAGCTGACCTTCAGGCGACCATCCTTGAGGATTGTTGCTTTTCCTCCCTGTGCTTGTACGACCTTTTGCAGGTCAGTGTGCCCCATGAAGACGCCTCTCAGCGGCTGGCTGGAGCGGTAGCAGGTAATCCCGTCCTTCTGACTGATGATTTGCAGATCGGGATCTGTAGGTTTTGTCCCGCGGAGACATTGGGGTTTGGCGGGCACTTCCAGAAGAACTGGCAGGTCGATTTTGGCACCATTCCCTCCGCCCGCCAGCGCATACAGACCAGCGCTGAGTCCAAGGGCGAGGGTTCCGGCGGCAATCACTAGTTTGGGCATGGTGTAGACCCTCGCCATGCCCAGGGTCACGCGGGCAGGTGGCCCCAGTTCGCGGATCGCCTGGGTCATGGCCTGAGTGGGAGAGAGGCCCAGGAATGTCAGATGGTCCGCGCGCGTCAGGAGATGTTCTTCGAGCTCGTCCCACAGCTCCTGACGGCGCCCGTCGGGCAGCCCCCAGGTCGCGCGGCGCAGGTACGTGGTCAGCGCACGAGGCTCAGTCGCGGTGTGCGCGGTCACGCGCCATTCCCGCCGAGCTGGTGGACGGCGCCGGTGAAGGCGGCGAACTCCTGGCGTTTGGCGGCCAGGGACTGGCGGCCCAGATCGGTGATCGCGTAGTACTTGCGCGGTTTGCCGTTGCGGCCGGTTTCACCGTACTGCGCGGCGAGCAGTCCATCGGCTTCGAGGCGGTGCAGCGCTGGATAGAGGCTGCCCTCCTTGAAGTCGAAGTAGCCGCCGGTGCGGTCTTTGGCAGCCTGGATGATGGCGAAGCCGTAGAGGGGGGTGTGTTCGAGGAGGGTGAGGAGGATCAGGTCGAGGTTGCCGCGCAGCAGGTCGGGGTTCATGGAGGCTCCGTGGGGTGGGGCGTCGGCCCTGTGGCGTCCCGCAGGGGTGCAGCCCATCCATAGCTATGTCTGTCTACATAGTTCGCCTGAGTAGGTGTTTTGTCAAGCCCAGTCTGCCTATGGAGGTGGTCGGTGTGGCCGGTCGTGGCAGCATGGCGTGTGCTCCCGTGGATGCTCGAAGCCCCGCAGGTGAAGCTGTCCGCAGACGCCATCCGCGACTTTGAGGCGGTGTGGGCAAGCCGCGACGTCTCCGGTTTGCCCTCCGGCATGCCCTGCTGGCTGTTCCTGCGCTGGCTGGAGAACCAGGACGTGCTCTTCCACGGTTCTCAGGGCGGTGGGCTGGACGTGCTGACTCCGCAGGTCAGGGACTACCGGCAGCCGGATGACTTCAGCAACCGCACGGGCGTGTACGCGTCCTCAGACGGGCTGTGGGCCATGATGTACGCCCTGCGCGGCCCGAAGGTCACCGGGATGATAGACATGGGCCTGCGCCTGCGCGAGGGGCACGGCTGGTCACCGATGCGCTACTTCATATCCCTGAGCGCAGCGACGCCGCTCACGGCGGACGGGCGCGCGCTGCTCGCTCCCGGCACCGTGTATGTCGTCCCGCGCGACAGCTTCGAGCCCTCCCCGCCGTACCGTCATCCCGGCCTGGGTGACGTGCAGGAAGCACACTGGGTCCATTCGGGTTCTGTGCGCCCCGTCATGGCCATACCCGTCGGGCCGCAGGACTTTCCCTTCCCGGTGCGTGTTCACGACGCGGCGAAGATTCGCGTCCGGGCTGCGGCCGATCCCTGGGGCTTTCCCTGGCTGGACGAATAGGAAACGGCCGGGGCTTCGTGCTCCGGCCGTCTTGAATGCCGTGTCTCAGTCGATGCTGACGCGCCAGCGCCACTCGGAGGCGCGCTTCATGACGTGCGCGAGGCCGCCGGTCATGGCGAGCTTCTGGTTCCACGGGAGTTTCATCCAGCCGACCGCCATCAGGCCGCCCAGGCTGACGAACTCGCCCAGGGTGGTGGGCTCGTAGGGTTCCAGGTCCTCGCCGCGCGACAGGCGCATCAGGTTCTTGCCGGTCAGGCGGCCCTGCTGCCCGGCGTGCTGGGCGGTGGTGGGCACGGGCTTGCCCTCCTGGTTCAGGGCCAGGCCCATGTCACCGACCACGTACACGTCGGGGTAGCCCTTCACGCGCAGGTACTCGTCCACGACGATACGGCCGCCGGGGCCCTTCTCGATGCCCTGGCCGCGCACGATGTCGCGCGCCTGGATGCCGCCGGTCCAGATGATCTTGCCGGCGGGAATCACGGTCTGGGTGCCGTCGGCCTGCTGCACCGTCACCGAGTCGGCGGTGGCCTGCATCAGGCGGTGGCCGACCAGGACGTTGATGCCGTATTCCTCGAGGGTCCGCATGGCCTTGCCGCGCAGGGCGTCGTCCAGCACGGGCAGGATCTTGGGGCCGGCCTCGACGAGGTGGATCTGGAAGGGCGGCAGGCCGCGTTCCTTGGTGAGCAGCGCGGCGCGCTGGGCGAGTTCCGTCACGAGTTCCACGCCGGTCAGGCCGGCGCCGCCGACCACGATGTCGCGGTTGCCGTGGTAGTCGCTGCTGTACGCACGGTTGACGAAGTTGAAGATCTCGTCGGCGTCGCTGAGCTGCTTGAGTTCCGTGGCGTTCTCGGACAGCCCCGGGATGCGGTAGAAGTTCGTCACGCTGCCCAGGCCGACGACCAGGGTGTCGTAGGTCAGCACGCGGCCGTCCTTGAGCGTGACTTCCTTGTCGTCGAGGTTCACGTTCTCGACCTGCGCCTGCTCCAGGTGCACGCCGGTGCCCTTGAGCAGCGGCGCGAGCGGCAGGGTCACGCGGGTGTTGTGCGCCGCGGCCTCGTGCAGGCGGGTCTCGAAGGTGTGGTAGGCGTTCTGCTCGATCAGGAGGGTGTCCATGTCGGGCGTGGGCTTGAGTTTTGTGGCCACGGCGAGGCCCGCGTAGCCGGCACCTAGAATCAGGGTCTTCATTCAGCGTCTCCTGTGAACAGATTCACGAGCAATCGTGGTGATGGTCACCGCCCGCAACAATCCGCCGGGATGGCCTCCCGGCTTTCACCGAGTGTACACCTTACAAAAATGGCCCTTGTCCCGCCACCACGTGTCTTGACCAGACGAACCCTTCACGCAGTTCCCCGGTCGGGCACTGATGTCGGGCGCCGCGCCCAGCCCCCGCGTCGGCCCCGGTCAGCGCCCGTTCGGCTGCAGGTTCAGCACGGACGTCACCACCCGCTTGAGGGTGATGGTGTTCTTCCACATGCCCAGCGCCAGCGTCTGGGTGGGCAGGTCACGGACCGGCGTGACCACGCTGCCCGGCACCCGCGCGTGCAGCCACGCCACCTCGTCCGCGAGGCCCAGGACGCTGTCGCGCTCCCCGGATGTCAGCGCCGCGAGCGCAGCGTCCGCCGAGGGCACCGCCACAAAGTCCACGCCGCGCGCGTCCGCCCAGCCGAAGGCGTCGTCCGCTGCCAGCCCCCAGTGGTTGGTCAGCACCGCCAGCCGTTTGGGCGCGGCGGTGGTCGAGAGCTGCGCCCAGCCGCGGCGTGCGTACGGCATCACCTGCATCAGGCCCTGCGTCTCGGCGTTCACCACGATGCCGCCCGCGAGCAGGTCGCACGATTCCGGTCTCACGCCCCAGTCCACCGGGTCTGGCGACGTGCCCCACGCGGGCTGCACGTTCCACCCGACCGGCACGCCCAGACGGCGCGCCACCCGGTCGATCATGGCTGCCTCGCTGCCGGTGGCCGTGGTGCCGTCGCTGCTCACGAAGGGCGGCAGGCTGGGCGGCGCGCACACGTTCAGCACCCCGGCCGCCCGCACCCGCGCCAGCGAGTTGTCCGGCGGCAACTGCCGCAGCCCCAGGTACGCCAGCACGCCCAGCACGATGAACACCGTGCTTCCTGAAGGCCGCCACGGCCGGCGAGAGGGGGGCGGCGCGGGCGGGCGGCTCATCGGGAGTCTGCCTGCATGCGGCTAAGAAACCGATGCGGGCGGACTGGCAGGAGGCGACCGCCTCCACCACAGTCCGCCGTCACCGCGAGCACGTGGGTGTCGGCACCATAGCGTGGACACGGGCTCACCGACGGAACTCCCGGAACGACAGCGTGCACGCCACCACCGTCAGCCCGATCACCACGGCCACGTCCAGGCCCAGGGGATGCTCGTGGTAGTCGATGATGAAGTGGCGCAGCAGGTCGATGGCGTAGGTCAGCGGATTGGCGCGCACCAGCAGCACCAGCCATGGTGGGAACACCTGCTGCTGCTGCTGCACGCTCAGGCTGGGGTCGAGCGGGAACACGCTGCTCGCCAGGAAGTAGAGCGGCAGGATCAGCGCGTTGGAGAATACGCCGAAACCCTCGAAGGACTTGAGCCGCGACGCGATCAGCAGGCCCACCGCCGTGAACGCCAGCGACACCAGGAACATCACGCCCAGCACGCCCGGCAGGATCTGCGGCGGCATGGGCACGTCCACGTACGGCCCCAGCAGCAGCACCAGGCCGCCCTGGAGGGTGGCGACCGTCGCGCCGCCCAGCAGCTTGCCCGCGAAGACCGCGCTGCGCGGCACCGGCGACGCGAACACCTCGCGGAAGAAGCCGAACTGCCGGTCGTAGATCAAGCTGACCGCCGACTGGATGCTGGGGTACAGGATGTTCAGCACCACGACCGCCGGGAAGATGTACTGCATGTACGTGAACGGCACCACGAAGGTCGTCTCGCGCAGGCCGGTCCGGAAGTACGGCGTCAGGCCCACCCCGAAGATGATCACCCACAACAGCGGCCGTGAGAACGCGCCCACCAGCTGCCCGCTCTCGCGCACGCTCCGTTTGACCTCGCGCGCCCAGATGGCGTACAGACACGCGAGGTAGTAGCGCGTTCCGGCCGTGGCGCCGTCGCTGGGGGGCGTGGTCAACGGAACCCCCGGCCGTCGGTGGGGGACACGCGGGCCGGCCCGGGCGCCGCACGCTCCTCGCGCAGCGCGCGGCCGGTCAGGTTCAGGAACACGTCCTCCAGGCTGGCCGCCTGCACGCTCAGGCCTGCCAGACGCGGCAGGTCCGGCGCGATGCGCGCGATCAGCGGGCCGGGATCGGCCACCCGCACCCGCAGGGTGTCGCCGGACGGCCCGGCCACCACGTCCGGCACGCTCGCCGCCAGGTCGGCCCGCAGGTCGTCGGGCACGCCGCGCAGCGTCACGACCATGCCGCCCAGGCGCTCGCGCAGTTCCAGCGGCGTGCCGAAGGCCAGCACCTCGCCCCGGTCGATGACGGCCACCAGATCGGCGTCCTCGGCCTCCTCGATCTGGTGGGTGGTGAGCAGCAGCGACAGCCCGGTCTCGCGGCGCAGCGCGCCCAGGTACGACCACACCGCGCGGCGGCTCTGCACGTCCAGGCCGGTGGTGGGTTCGTCCAGGATCAGCAGGTCCGGGTCGTGCATCACGCCGCGCGCGATCTCCAGGCGGCGCTTCATGCCGCGCGACAGGATGCGTGCGGAGGCGTTCTGCCACTCGCCCAGCTCCACCACGTCCAGCACGTGCTCGGCACGTTCCCGGCGCGCGCGGCCGTTCAGACCGTAGATGCGCCCGTGGAAGTCCAGGTTCTCCAGCACCGTCAGGCGCTCGTCCAGGCTGGGTTCCTGGAAGACCAGACCCAGCCGCCGCCGGACGGCCGCAGCGTGCCGCCGCACGTCCACGCCCGCGACCTCCAGCGTGCCCGTCTGCAGGGGCAGCAGCGTGCTCATCAGCGACACCAGGGTGCTCTTGCCCGCGCCGTTGGGACCCAGCAGCGCGAAGAAACTCCCGCGCGGCACGGAGAAACCCACGCCGCGCAGCGCGTGCACGTCTCCATAGGCGTACCGCACGTCCTGCACGTCGATCACGGTCGGGTTCCCGGCCGTCATCCTCAGTTGTCGTCCCTGAAGCTCTCGGACTGCGGCCGCTTGTCCCCGATGTCCGCGGCCGCGATGCCCGGCCGGTTCAGGCCGTACTTCGTCAGCAGCTTCTGCACCTCGCCGCGCTGGATCAGGCGGGTGAGCGCGCCGTCGATCTGCGTGCGCAGGCTGGGGCGGTCACGCCGCAACCCGTAGATCACATACCACGTCATGTTCGGCAGCCCCACGACCGGCTGCGCGCTCAGACCGGCCTTCTTCAGGTCGGGGACGCGCGGGTACAGCTGCGACGCGAAGGTCATGCCCACCCGCGCCTTGCCGGTCTTCAGGTCATCCACCAGCCGCGCGGCGGTGCCCACCGGCCGGTCCGTGAACTGGCCGCGCCGCGTGGCGTACATGAAGTACGCCGGCAGGCCATTGCGCTCCATGGTCACAGGCATCGTTTTGGGCAACTGGGCCAGGTTCGTCACGGCCTTGTCGTGGCTCACGAACAGGTAACTGACCTTCAGGTACGGCCGCGTGGCGTACATCTGCTCATCGGCGGGGTAGTCGAAGGCGGGCGTGGTGCTGCCCACCAGCCCGGGGTAGATGTCGCAGCGGTGCGCGAACAGCCGCATGAGTTCCGTGCGGTCGAGCGGCTGCGGCGCCGTGTCGATGTCCGGCAGCGGCGTGCGGTGCACGTAGAACTCCGCCTTGCGCCCCAGCGAGCGCGCCACGGCCACCGCCATATCCTGCTCGAACTTCCACATGGGGTTCTGCTGGTCCAGGCAGAACGTCATGGCGCTGCCGCTGCGCAGCGGGCCGACCGTGCTCGTCGGCGAGTTCGGGTCCTGCTGCGCGCCGCCCACGCCGACCAGGGCCAGGGTCGCACCGACCGTGATGAAGCGTTTCATAGTCCTCCAGGGTGAAGTCCGCCCGGCCACGCGAGGAACGTGCGCGCGTGGAGTCGCCCCCACCCGCGCACGCCGTCAGGCCGCTCTCAGTTGACCGCGAAGACCCACAGCACGCCGCCGCGGGGCGTGTCCTTGGTGAGCTGCGCCATCGGGCCGGCCCACAGCGGAATCGCGCCGCCGTAGCCGCTGAACACGGCCACGTACTGCTTGCCGTTCACCGAGTAGCTGATCGGCTGCCCGATCACGCCGGAGTTCGTCTTGAACGACCACAGCTTCTTGCCGCTCTTGGCGTCGAAGGCGATGAAGTCCCGGTCCGCGGTGGTGCCCGTGAACACCAGGCCGCCGGCGGTGGTGAGCACGCCGCCCCACAGCGGGGCCTTGAAGGTCTGGCTCCAGACCTTCTTGCCGGTCGCGGGATCGACCGCCTGGAGGTTGCCGACATAGTTCAGGTTCGGCACGGCGTTCAGTTCGAACTCGGCGCCCACGTAGGCCTCGCCCGCGGCGTACTTGGTCTGGGCGCCCTTAATGGTCATGCACCACTCGTTCGACGGGATGTACATCAGTTTCGTCTGCGGCGAGTACGCGGCCGGGTGCCAGTTCTTGCCACCCAGGAAGCTGGGGCACGAGTTGACCTGCTTGCCGACGTCCGGCCGGTGCTGCGGGTCCCAGATAGGCCGGCCGTTCTTGTCCAGCCCCTTGTAGGCCGTGACGGTCACGTACTTCTCGGCGTTCAGGTACTTCACGCCGCCGCCGGAGCGGTCAAAGCGGTACAGGTAGCCGTTGCGGTGCGCGGTCACGACGCTCGGCACGGATTTGCCGTTCGCCATGGTGTCGATCAGGATCGGCTCGTTCACGCCGTCGTAGTCCCACGCGTCGTTCGGGGAGTACTGGAAGCCCTGCTTGATCTTGCCGCTGTCGGCGTCCACCGCGATCAGGGACGAGCTCCACTTCAGGTCGTCGGTGGGCTTGCGCCGCGGGTCCATCCACGGGCTGGGGTTGCCGGTGCCCCAGTAGATGGTCTTGCTGCCCGCGTCGTACGCGCCGGTCAGCCACGTGGGCGCGCCGCCCTGGGCCTCGCTGCCGTCCGGGTACGAGCCCTTCATGGTGGTGTAGGACTTCCACAGGCTCTTGCCGGTCTTGGGGTCCATGGCTTCCAGGAAGCCGCGCACGCCGTACTCCCCGCCGTGCACGCCGGTCACGAGGTGTCCGTTGGCCATCAGCGGCGCCGACGTGATCGTGTAGCGCTTCTTGTAGTCCTCGATGGTGCGGTCCCAGACGATCTTGCCGGTCTTGGCGTTGAAGGCCAGCAGGTGCGCGTCCAGCGTGCCCATGTACACCATGTCCCCGAACACGGCCACGCCGCGGTTCACCACGTCACAGCACGAGGTGATGTCGTCCGGGAGTTCGCGCTCGTACTTCCACAGCAGGTTGCCGGTCGTGGCGTCCAGCGCGAACAGCTTGTTCATGGGCGCCGACACGAACATCACGCCGTTGTTCACGATGGGCGCGGCCTCGTGCCCCTCGGTCTGCCCGGTGGAGTACGCCCACACCGGCGAGAGCTTCGCGACGTTCGCGGGCGTGATCTTGTCGAGCGCCGAGTAGCCCCAGTTCATCTGGTTGCCGCGCGTCGTGAGCCAGTTGCTCGCTTCGGGCGCGGCCAGACGCGCATTCGTCACGGCCGAGTACGAGCCGACCTGTGCAAACGCGAGTCCCGCGAGCGACACCCCGGCCGCGAGCAGCGCCCCGACGCGGATCATGCCTCCAG